>NZ_JAQZAA010000112.1:0-129344 GCF_028640875.1 Pseudomonas sp. SBT1-2
GGCTTGCCCGCGATAGGTTCGTAAGGCAGACATATCCGCCCCCGCCTGACGGACTTAGCGCACCGCTTCGAACAACCCGGTCGCGCCCATGCCGCCGCCGACGCACATGGTGACGATGCCGTAGCGCAGGTTGCGCCGTTGCAGTTCGCGCACCAGGTGGCCGACCTGGCGCGAACCGGTCATGCCGAACGGGTGGCCGATGGAGATCGAGCCACCGTTGACGTTGTACCTGGCGTTGTCGATCTGCAGCCGGTTGCGGCTGTACAGGCATTGCGACGCGAAGGCCTCGTTCAACTCCCAGAGGTCGATGTCATCCACTTGCAGGCCCTTGGCCTTGAGCAGCTTGGGCACCGAGAACACCGGGCCGATGCCCATTTCGTCCGGCTCGCAGCCGGCCACGGTGAAACCGCGGAAGAACGCCTTGGGCTTGAGCCCCAGCGCCAGGGCCCGCTCCAGGCTCATGACCAGGGTCATGGACGCACCATCGGACAGCTGCGAGGAGTTACCCGCGGTCACCGAACCGTCTTCGGCGAACACCGGTTTCAAGCCGGCCAGGTTTTCCAGGGTAGTGTCCGGGCGGTTGCAGTCGTCACGATCGACCACGCCGTCGAGGATCTGCACCTGGCCGCTGTTCTTGTCCTCGACCCGGTACTTCACCGCCATCGCCACGATCTCGTCGTCGAACAGCCCGGCCGCCTGGGCTGCCGCGGTGCGCTGCTGGCTTTGCAGGGCGTACAGGTCCTGCTCCTCACGGCTCACGTTGTAACGCCGGGCGACCACCTCGGCGGTCTGGCCCATGGGGAAATAGATGCCCGGCACCTGCTCCTTGAGCAGCGGGTTGATCAGGTTGTCGGTGTTGACGCTTTTCATCGTCAGGCTGATGGACTCGACGCCGCCGGCGACAATGATGTCGCTGCAACCGGACGCGATCTGGTTGGCCGCGATGGCGATCGCCTGCAGGCCGGAAGAACAGAAACGGTTGAGGGTCATGCCCGCGGTACCGGTGCCCAGGCGGGACAGCACCGCGACGTTGCGCCCGATGTTGTAGCCCTGGGCGCCTTCGTTGGAACCGGCGCCGACGATGCAGTCCTCGACGCTGGCCGGGTCGATACCGTTGCGGGTCAGCAGCGCATTGACGCAATGGGCGGCCATGTCATCCGGACGGGTCTGGTTGAACTTGCCGCGAAAGGACTTGGCCAGGCCGGTCCGCACGCTATCGACGATCACCACTTCACGCATGGCATACCTCATTGTTGTTGTCGGTTGTGAGTGGGTCGAGCATAAATCCAGCCCTTGCCCGACCGCGACGATCATTCATCCGGCATATGCAAAACCATCGCGCCGCCGGGCCCGTGCCTTGACCCGCTCATCGCCGGCGACGGTTATTTCTTGTTCTTCTTGCCTTTCTTGTCCCTTTTCTCGGACTTGTCGAATGCCTCTTCCAGCGCGCGATTGAGGGTGCGCAGCACCTTGACCCGGGCCCAGCGCTTGTCGTTGGCCTCCACCAGGGTCCAGGCCGCGACCTCGGTGCTGGTGCGGTCGACCATGTCGCCGACGGCGGCGCGGTAGGCATCCCATTTGTCGCGGTTGCGCCAGTCGTCCTCGGTGATCTTGAAACGCTTGAACGGGATCTCTTCGCGGGCCTGGAAACGCTCCAGCTGGGTCTGCTTGTCGATCGCCAGCCAGAACTTGACCACTATCACCCCGGCGTCCTCGAGCTGCTCCTCGAAGTCGTTGATCTCGCCATAGGCGCGCAGCCAGTCCGCCGGGCTGCAAAAGCCCTCGACCCGCTCCACCAGCACCCGGCCATACCAGGAACGGTCGAACACGGTGAACTTGCCCCGCGCCGGAATATGCCGCCAGAAGCGCCACAGATAAGGCTGGGCACGCTCGTCCTCGGTCGGTGCGGCAATCGGCACAATGCTGTACTGGCGCGGGTCCAGCGCCGCCGCTACCCGGCGGATCGCCCCGCCCTTACCGGCGGCGTCGTTGCCCTCGAAAACCGCCACCAGCGCGTGCTTGCGCATGCGCTTGTCACGCAGCAGGCCGGCCAGGCGCGCCTGCTCGGTAATCAATTGTTCCTCGTAGTCGTCCTTGTCCAGTTGCTGGCTCATGTCCAGGCTGTCGAGCAGGGTCAGCTTGTCGACCGCCTCGGCCAACGGCGCCACATGGGGCTCGGCTTCGACCGCGGGCCGGTTGAGCGCGCTCTGCAGGCCCTCGAGGAGAATCTTGCCCACCGCCAGGCTGCGGTAATGCGGGTCCACGCCTTCGATCACATGCCAGGGCGCGTAGTCGCGGCTGGTGCGACGCAACACCCGCTCGCCATATTTGACGAACTTGTCGTAGGTCTCCGACTGCTGCCAGTCCAGCGGGCTGATGCGCCAGCTGTGCAACGGGTCGTCCTGCAGCGACTTGAGGCGGGCCTTCATCTGTTTCTTGGACAGGTGGAACCAGAACTTGAAGATCAGCGCGCCTTCGTCGCACAGCATTTTCTCCAGGCGTTCGGCGCCGGCGATGGCCTGGTCGAAACGGCCGTCCTTGAACAGCTCGTGCACCCGTCCCTGGAGCATCTGGCTGTACCAGTTGCCGAAAAACACGCCCATGCGTCCCTTGGCCGGGAGCATCCGCCAGTAGCGCCAGGCCGGTGGCCTCGCCAGCTCTTCGTCGGTCTGCTGGTCGAAGGTGCGGACCTCGATCAGGCGTGGGTCCATCCACTCGTTGAGCAGTTTCACCGTCTCGCCCTTGCCGGCGCCTTCGATGCCGTTGATCAATACGATCACCGGAAAACGGGCTTTCTGCTTCAGCTCGAACTGGGCTTCCAGCAGGGCTTCGCGCAGGGCCGGGACTTCGGCGTCAAAGGTTTTTTTGTCGATGGCGTGACCGATTTCGGCTGATTCGAACATGAGCGACTCCCTGGCAAGATGGAGCAAGACTAGCGGATCGACACCTGATTTGTCGGCAGGGAAGATGCCAGCCATTGCCGTGGATCATTACCCCCTGTGTCGATCGGCTAGAATGGTCGCCTTGCCGTTACCGAGCCGAACATGACCGCTGAACTGTCCCACACCCAGCCCCATGCCCAGTCCCATGCCCAACTCGACTGGGACGACCAGGGCCGCCCGCGTTCGCGGGTTTTCGACGACGTGTATTTCTCCACCGACTCAGGCCTGGATGAAACCCGCCATGTGTTTCTCGAACAGAACCGCCTGCGCGAGCGTTTTGCCGCGTTGCCGCCCAGTGGCCGCTTCGTCATCGGCGAGACCGGCTTCGGCACCGGCCTGAATTTCCTCTGCGCCTGGCAGTTGTTCGAGCAACAGGCCAACCCCAGCGCACGCCTGCATTTCGTCAGCGTGGAAAAATTCCCGCTGACGCCAGCCGACCTGCAGCGCGCCCTGGCCCTGTGGCCGGAGCTGGCGCCCCTGGCCGAGCGCCTGTTGCGCGCCTATGTCGCCGTGCATCAGGGCTTTCAACGCCTGGTGCTGGACGAGGGCCGCGTTACCCTGACCCTGCTGATCGGCGATGCCCTGGAGCAGTTGCCGCAACTCGACGGGCAGGTCGACGCCTGGTTCCTCGATGGCTTCGCCCCGGCGAAAAACCCCGAGATGTGGACCGCCGAGCTGTTCGCCGAACTGGCGCGCCTGGCCGCTCCGGGTTCGAGCATCAGCACCTTCACCAGCACCGGCTGGGTGCGCCGCCTGCTGAATGCCGCGGGCTTCAAGATGAAACGCACCCCGGGCATTGGCCACAAGTGGGAAGTGCTGCGCGGCGAGTTTCTCGGCTGGCCCGAAGACACGCCGCTGCCTGCCGCCAGCAAACCCTGGTTCGCCCGCCCCACTCAACGGATCCAGGACAAACACGCCCTGGTGATCGGCGCCGGCCTGGCCGGTTGCGCCAGCGCCGCCAGCCTCGCCGCGCGGGGTTGGCGGGTCAGCCTGCTGGAGCGCCACGGGCAACTGGCCCAGGAAGCCTCGGGCAACCCGCAGGGCGTGCTGTACCTGAAACTCTCGGCCCACGGCACCGCCCTGTCGCAGATGATTCTCAGCGGTTTCGGCTACACCCGGCGCCTGCTCGAACAGCTGCAACGGGGCGTCGACTGGGACAGCTGCGGCGTGCTGCAACTGGCCTTCAACGCCAAGGAAGCCGAGCGCCAGGCGCAGTTGGCGGCCGCCTTCCCGACGGACCTGTTGCATCAACTGGACCAGCCCCAGGCCCAGGCCCAGGCCGGCATCGGCCTGGCCCACGGCGGGCTGTTCTACCCGGAAGGCGGCTGGGTGCACCCGCCGGCCCTGTGCCAATGGCAAGCCGCGCACCCACGGATTCGCCTGCTGCCCCATCACGATGTACTGGAATTGCGCCGGGTCGATGGCCAGTGGCAGGCCTGGGACGGCGAGCGGCTGCTGGCCAGTGCCGAGGTGGTGATCCTCGCCGGCGCCGCCGAGATCAAGCGCTTCCCGCCGAGCGCCGAGCTGCCGCTCAAGCGCATCCGCGGGCAGATCACCCGCCTGCCGCAGACCGCGCGCAGCCAGGACCTGGCCACGGTGGTGTGCGCCGAAGGCTATGTCGCCCCCGCGCGCCTGGGCGAACACACCCTGGGCGCCAGTTTCGACTTCAAGAGCGAAGACCTGACGCCCACCGCCGCCGAGCACGCGGGCAACCTGCAGATGCTCGAAGAGATCTCCCAGGACCTGGTGGAACGCCTGGAAGCCGACCGCCTGCAAGCGGAAACCCTCGAAGGACGGGCCGCCTTCCGTTGCACCAGCCCGGACTATCTGCCGATCGTCGGTCCCCTGGCGGACCAGGCGGCGTTCGCCGAGGTCTACGCGGTGCTGGGCAAGGATGCGCGCCAGGTCCCGGACCTGCCCTGCCCCTGGCTGGACGGCCTGTATATCAACAGCGGCCACGGCTCGCGCGGGCTGATCACCGCGCCACTGTCGGGCGAGTTGCTGGCCGCCTGGCTGGACAACGAACCGCTGCCCCTGCCGCGCAGCGTGGCCGAAGCCTGTCACCCCAATCGCTTTGCCTTGCGTCGGTTGATTCGCGGCAAGCCATGAAAGCGAACCGCGATGCCAGGCGCCCTGGCATCGCTTCGCCATCGCCGCGCAAACGCCCACGGGCCCTGCCCGCGCGGCAAAACTCCAGGCAGATCAAGGCCTTTACCTCGGCCCGCAACGCACTAGCACCCCGCCGCTTATAACCCATCGGTCTAAAACTCCAGGGTTTCACCTGGGTCAGTTTCCGGGTACCTGCCGTTTCTGGCCGGTCGCGATTCCCCCCTCCCCAACGGAAAAACCGGTAAGGACTTATGTGCGGATTAGCTGGAGAACTACGTTTTGATCATCAACCCGCCGACCTGGCAGCGGTTGAACGAATCACCCACCACCTCGCCCCTCGTGGTCCCGATGCCTGGGGCTTCCATAGCCAGGGCCCGATAGCCCTGGGCCACCGACGCCTGAAAATCATGGACCTGTCGGACGGCTCGGCCCAGCCGATGATCGACAACCAGTTGGGCCTGTCCCTGGCCTTCAACGGCGCGATCTACAACTTCCCCGAACTGCGCGCCGAGCTGGAAATCCTGGGCTACGCCTTTTACTCCGGCGGCGACACCGAGGTGCTGCTCAAGGGTTATCACGCCTGGGGCACCGAGCTGCTGCCGCGGCTCAATGGCATGTTCGCCTTCGCCATCTGGGAACGTGACGCCAAGCGCCTGTTCATCGCCCGCGACCGCCTGGGCGTCAAGCCGCTGTACCTGTCGCGCACCGGCCAGCGCCTGCGTTTCGCCTCGGCCTTGCCGGCGCTGCTCAAGGGTGGCGACATCAACCCGCTGCTCGACCCGGTGGCGCTCAACCATTACCTGAACTTCCATGCCGTGGTGCCCGCGCCGCGCACCCTGTTGGCGGGCATCGAGAAACTGCCGCCGGCCACCTGGATGCGCATCGAAGCCGACGGCCGCACCGAGCAGCAAACCTGGTGGACCCTGCCCTACGGCCCGCGCGCCGATGAAGCCGGGCTGAGCCTGGAAGACTGGCGCGACCGCGTGCTCGACAGCACTCGCGAAGCCGTGGCGATCCGTCAACGGGCGGCGGTGGATGTCGGCGTGCTGCTGTCCGGCGGCGTCGATTCGAGCCTGCTGGTCGGCCTGCTGCGCGAAGTGGGTGTGGATAACCTGTCGACCTTCTCCATCGGCTTCCAGGATGCCGGGGGCGAACGCGGCGACGAGTTCCAGTATTCGGACCTGATCGCCCAGCACTACGGCACCGATCACCATCAGTTGCGCATCGACGAGCGCGAGATCATCGAACAGCTGCCGGCGGCGTTCCGCGCCATGAGCGAACCCATGGTCAGCCACGATTGCATCGCCTTCTACCTGCTGTCGCGGGAAGTCGCCAGGCATTGCAAGGTGGTGCAGAGCGGCCAGGGCGCCGACGAGCTGTTCGCCGGTTACCACTGGTATCCGCAGGTGGATGGCGCCAGCGACCCTTACGCGGCCTACCGCGAGGCGTTCTTCGACCGCAGCTACGACGACTACGCGGCCACCGTGCAAGCGCAGTGGCTGACCGCCAACGACGCCGCCGGCGATTTCGTCCGTGAGCACTTCGCCCAGCCTGGCGCCACCGCGCCTGTGGATAAGGCACTGCGCCTGGACAGCACGGTGATGCTGGTCGACGACCCGGTCAAGCGTGTGGATAACATGACCATGGCCTGGGGCCTGGAGGCGCGCACGCCGTTCCTCGACTACCGGCTGGTGGAGCTGTCGGCGCGAGTACCCGCCAAGTTCAAGCTGCCCGATGGCGGCAAGCAGGTGCTCAAGGAAGCCGCGCGCCTGGTGATCCCCAGCGCGGTGATCGACCGCAAGAAAGGCTACTTCCCGGTGCCCGGCCTCAAGCACCTGCAGGGCGACACCCTGGACTGGGTGCGTGAGCTGCTGCTCGACCCAAGCCAGGACCGCGGCCTGTTCAACCCGGCGATGCTCGACCGCCTGCTGACCGACCCACAAGGCCAACTGACGCCGTTGCGCGGTTCCAAGCTGTGGCAACTGGCCGCGCTGAACCTGTGGCTCAGCGAACAAGGAATCTGACCCATGAAACTCCACGCCACGGCTTACAGCCAACGCTTGCTGCGCGGTCAGGCGCCCTCCTACGAGCGTCTGCAGGCGCGTTTCGCCGAAGACCGCAGCGCCCTCGGCACCGCCCCCATCGCCGTGCACTGCGGCTGGGGCCGGCTGCTGATCGGCCATACCTTTCCCGACCCGACGAGCCTGGCCGAGGAGCTGCTCAACGAACACCCCGGCGAACGCGACATCGCCTTGTATGTCGCCGCGCCGCAGCAGATTCTCGGCCTGGAGCCGACCCAGTTGTTCCTCGACCCGTCGGACACCCTGCGCCTGTGGTTCAGCGACTACCGCCAGGCCACCCGGGTGTTTCGCGGCTTCCGCATCCGCCGGGCGCAGAGCGCGGCGGACTGGCAGGCCATCAACCAGCTGTACCTGGCCCGCAACATGCTGCCGGTCGACCAGAATCTGCTGACCCCGCGCCATGCCGGCGGGCCGGTGTACTGGCTGGCCGAAGACGAAGACAGCGGCGCGGTGATCGGCAGCGTCATGGGCCTGGATCACCAGAAGGCCTTCCACGATCCGGAGCACGGCAGCAGCCTGTGGTGCCTGGCGGTGGACCCGCATTGCACCCGCCCGGGGGTCGGCGAAGTGCTGGTCCGGCACCTGATCGAACACTTCATGAGCCGCGGCCTGAGTTACCTCGACCTGTCGGTACTGCACGACAATCGCCAGGCCAAGAGCCTCTACGCCAAGCTGGGTTTTCGCACCCTCTCCACCTTCGCCATCAAGCGCAAGAACGGCATCAACCAGCCGCTGTTCCTCGGCCCCGGGCCCGAGGCAGCGTTCAACCCCTATGCGCGGATCATTGTCGAGGAAGCCCATCGTCGCGGCATCGACGTGCAGGTCGACGACGCCGAAGCCGGGATGTTCACCCTCAGCCATGGCGGCCGCCGGGTGCGCTGCCGCGAATCCCTGAGCGATCTGACCAGCGCCATCAGCATGAGCCTGTGCCAGGACAAGAGCCTGACCCACAAGGTGCTGAAACAGGCCGGGCTGAACCTGCCGGCGCAACAACTCGCGGGCAACGCCGACGACAACCTGGCGTTTCTCGACGAGCATGAACGGGTGGTGGTCAAGCCACTCGACGGGGAACAAGGCCAGGGTGTGGCCGTGGATCTGCGTACCATCGAAGAGCTGCAACAGGCGATCGACAACGCTCGGCGGTTCGACAGCCGGGTGTTGCTCGAGAGCTTCCACGAGGGTCTGGACCTGCGCATTCTGGTGATCGGCTTCGAGGTGGTCGCCGCGGCCATTCGCCGGCCGGCCGAGGTGATCGGCGATGGCCAGCATTCCATCAGAGAGCTGATCGAGGCACAAAGCCGGCGTCGCCAGGCCGCCACCGGCGGCGAAAGCAAGATCCCCCTGGACCAAGAAACCCAGCGCGCCCTGCAGGCCGCCGGGCATGGCTACGACAGCATCCTGGCGGCCGGCGAACGGCTGTTCGTGCGGCGCACCGCCAACCTGCATACCGGCGGCACCCTGGAGGATGTCACCGCGATTCTCCATCCGCAGCTGGTGGACGCGGCGATCCGTGCGGCGCGGGCGCTGGATATCCCCATGGTCGGCCTCGACCTGATGGTGCCGGCGGCCGACCAGCCGCAGTACGCGTTCATCGAGGCCAACGAGCGCGCCGGCCTGGCCAACCATGAGCCGCAGCCGACGGCCGAAAGGTTCGTCGACCTGCTGTTTCCCCACAGTCAGCCGGCGATTTGAAAGCCATGTGCAGACAGTACCGGCCTCATCGCGGGCAAGCCTCGCTCCTACAGGCACAGATATTCATGTAGGAGCGAGGCTTGCCCGCGATGACGCACCCACTGGCTCCACTTCACCAGGAGTTTCCATGACCCGACCGATTCCCGAACCGGACCTCAACTACCTGCAGAAAGTCCTCCTGGAAATGCTCGCCATTCCCAGCCCCACCGGCTTCACCGACACCATCGTGCGTTACGTGGCCGAGCGCCTGGAGGAACTGGGTATTCCCTTCGAACTGACTCGCCGCGGCACCATTCGCGCCACCCTCAAGGGCCAGAAGAACAGCCCGGACCGCGCCGTCTCGGCGCACTTGGACACCATCGGCGCCAGCGTGCGCGCGGTGAAAGACAACGGCCGCCTGACCCTGGCCCCGGTGGGCTGCTGGTCCAGCCGGTTCGCCGAGGGCAGCCGGGTCAGCCTGTTCACCGACAACGGCGTAGTGCGCGGCAGCGTGCTGCCGCTAATGGCCTCCGGGCATGCCTTCAACACCGCGGTGGACGAGATGCCCATCAGCTGGGACCACATCGAATTGCGCCTGGACGCCTACTGCACCACCCGCGCCGACTGCGAGTCGCTGGGCATCGGTGTCGGCGATTTCGTCGCGTTCGACCCCTTGCCGGAATTCACCGAAAGCGGCCATATCAGCGCCCGCCACCTCGACGACAAGGCCGGGGTCGCCGCGTTGCTGGCCGCGCTCAAGGCCATAGTCGACAGCGGTGAGCCGCTGATGATCGACTGCCATCCGCTGTTCACCATCACCGAAGAAACCGGCAGCGGCGCGGCGGCGGCCCTGCCCTGGGACGTCAGCGAATTCGTCGGCATCGACATCGCCCCGGTCGCCCCCGGCCAGCACTCCAGCGAGCACGCGGTGAGCGTGGCCATGCAGGACTCCGGCGGGCCTTACGACTATCACCTGTCGCGGCACCTGCTGCGCCTGGCCACCGAGCACGAGCTGCCGGTGCGCCGCGACCTGTTCCGCTACTACTTCAGCGATGCCCACTCGGCGGTCACCGCCGGCCACGACATCCGCACCGCCCTGCTGGCCTTCGGTTGCGACGCTACCCACGGCTATGAACGCACCCATATCGACAGCCTGGCGGCCCTCAGTCGGCTGCTGGGCGCCTACATCCTCAGCCCGCCGGTGTTCGCCAGCGACGCGCAGCCGGCCCAGGGCTCCCTGGACCGCTTCAGTCATCAGCTGGAGCACGACACGCAAATGGAAAGCGACACCCGGGTGCCGTCGGTGGACAGCCTGGTGGGGCAAAAGTCCTGAGGTGATAAGCCCTGAAGTGAAAAGCCGGGCCCCGCGCGAGGTTTGCCTAGCCGCGCGGGGCCCGGCGCAGTAGGATCCGGGATTGTTTGCCGGAGGCCCCTATGCTGATTCCCCATGACCAACTGGAAGTCGACACCCTGACCCGCCTGATCGAAGACTTCGTCACCCGCGACGGCACCGACAATGGCGACGACACCCCGCTGGAAACCCGCGTCCTGCGCGTGCGCCAGGCGCTGACCAAGGGCCAGGCGGTGATCGTGTTCGATCCGGACAGCGAGCAGTGCCAGTTGATGCTCAAGCACGACGTGCCCAAGGAATTGTTCGACTGATCTTCGGCCGGGAGCGAATGCCATGGCGGCGCCCAAAACCCGGCCAGCCCCTCAACCGTTGGTAAAGCGCGGCCCGAACAGAATGATGCTCGCGCCGATCACGCACAGCGCCACCCCGAGCCAGTCCGAGCTCAGCGGCCGCACCCGCTCCACCATGCCCAGCCAGCCGATCGAGGCGATGATGTAGATCCCGCCGTACGCCGCATAGGCGCGGCCGGCGTAGCTCGCTTCGATCTTGGTCAGCAACAGGGCGAAGAGCATCAGGCTCGCCAGCGCCGGGACCATCCACCAGGCGCTTTTGCCCTGGCGCAGCCACATCCAGAAGGCGTAGCAGCCGGCGATCTCGAACAGCGCGGCGAGGAAGAACCACAGGTAATTGAGCATGCAAGGTCTCGTCAGGGATGCCAGATGCTGGCAACCCTAACGACGCACAGGGTCAGCGGCAAGCTCAGCTGGCGTTTTGCTTGGCCTTGGCGCGCATCTTGTCGGCCATGAGGGTCATTTCGTCGTACAGCAGTTGCGGGTTCTTCTGCTTCAGGGCCCAGGCCATGCGCCCCTGTTCATGGGGCAGGATCATGAATTCGCCGGCGGCGACCTGGGTGTAGATGTAATCGGCGATGTCCGCCGCGCTGATCGGCGAGCTTTCCAGCAGCTTGCCGACCTGGGCCTTCATCGCCGGGGTCGGGCCGCGGAACGAATCCAGCAGGTTGGTCTGGAAGAACGACGGGCATACCACGTGCACGCCGATTTCCTGCTGGGCCAGCTCGATCAGCAGGCTTTCGGAGAGAGCCACCACACCGGCCTTGGCCACGTTGTAGTTGCTCATGGCCGGGCCCTGCATCAAGGCCGCCATCGAGGCGATATTGATGATCCGGCCCTTGCTCTTTTCCAGCAGCGGCAGGAACGCCTTGCAACCCTTGACCACGCCCATCAGGTTGATCGCGATCTGCCAGTCCCAGTCTTCCAGGGACAACTCGCTGAAGAAACCGCCGGACGCCACGCCGGCGTTATTGACGATCACATCGATGCCGCCGAGCTTGACCTCGCAGGCCTGGGCGAAGGCTGTCAACTGGCTGTAGTCACGCACGTCGCAACGTTGCACGAAGCCGTCGCCGCCGGCTTCGCGCACCAGCCTGAGGGTTTCCTGCAGGCCGGGCTCGCTGACATCCGACAAGGCCAACTGCCAGCCTTCGCGCGCCCAGCGCAGAGCGATTTCGCGACCCAGGCCGGATCCGGCGCCAGTGATCATCATGCGATTTTGCATAGGAGTTGCCTTGTTGTTCCGGGAGAGATGAGGCGAGTGTAGCGAAGGATTTTGTGCCGCCCACGCACCATCAGATTGCTGAATGCCCCAGGCAAACCGGGGCCTCGGTGCGACTTCCAGGGCATTGCACGTTCAACTCGATGGCCACCGGCAGCAGATACGAAAGGAAATAGTCCTGCGTGCAAAAAGCATTAAGAAAACTTGGAATCATCCTTGAAAGCCCAGAGTCGGAATGATTAAGCGGTGCGGATTAATTGCCTTGAATCCAGCCGCGCCTTCGATCATCCAATAAGGACAACGACATGGGCACAATCCTGATCATTATTCTGATTCTTCTGCTGATCGGTGGTCTTCCAGTGTTCCCGCACTCCAGAAGCTGGGGTTATGGCCCATCCGGCATCATCGGTGTGGTCCTGGTGGTGTTGCTGATTCTCGTGCTACTGGGCCGGATATAGGCATCGCTCGTTCAAGCTCGGTACTGTTCAACCGTCGAAAAAAAAGAGGCCCGAGGGCCTCTTTTCATTCGCGCGATGAATCAGTCCGGCGTGCCGTGCACCACGCCTGCGGTGTTATCCAGCAGGCTCTTGGTAGCGGTTTGCAGGAAGGCTTCGAGCTTGTGCTTCAACTCGGCGGTACGCGGTGCGTCCGGCACGACTTCGGCATGGGGATTGGCACCCAGTTCGTACTGGTAGATCTTCGGCGCCATTTCCTTCTCGCGCGGCAGTACCAGGATCTGGTCGGCGGTGACGATGGCGGTGGTCTGCTCGCTGCCCGACGGCTTGATCACGCCAAAGCCGGTATCGCCCTGCGGCAGGTTGAGCAGGTCGCGGCCCCAGCACTGGTGACGCACTTCGCCACCCAGGCGGCCCATAATGGTCGGCACGATATCGACCTGGGTACCCACGGTGTGGTTGCGCTGGCCGAATTTCTCCTGGATGCCCGGGGCGATCATCAGCATCGGCACGTTGAAGCGGCCCAGGTCCATTTCGGTGATCTGGCGCTCGTTACCGAAACCGTGGTCACCCACGATCACGAACAGCGTCTCCTTGAAGTACGGCTCCTTGCGCGCCTTCTCGAAGAACTGGCCCAGGGCCCAGTCGGAATAACGCATGGCGGTCAGGTGTTCGTTCAGGCTGCCACGGTCGGTCACCTTCTCCACCGGCAACGGCGTCGGCAAGGCGTACGGGGTGTGGTTGGACAGGGTCTGCAGCAGGGCATAGAACGGCTTGCCGTTTTCCCGTGCCTTCAGCTCTTCCAGGCCACGGTTGAACATGTCCTGGTCGGACACGCCCCAGGTCGGATCGGAGAACACCGGATCGACGAAGTCGTTGCGACCGACGAAGTTGGTCATGCCCTGGTTGCTGAAGAAGCCCGACTGGTTGTCCCAGGCGAAATCGCCGTTGTAGACGTACACGTCGTCATACTTGCGGGCGCTCAGCACCTGCGGCAGGCCGGACAGCTTGTGGCTGCCTTCCGGGGTCTGCATCAGGTATTCGAAACCCGGCAGGTTGGGGAAGCAGGCCATGGTGGCGAACATGCCCTGGTGGGTATGGGTGCCGTTGGAGAAGAAGCGGTCGAACAGCAGGCCTTCCTTGGACAGTTGGTCCAGGTAGGGGGTGATGTTGCCCGGAGCGCCCAGGGCGCCCACCGAGTGACCGGCCATGCTTTCCATCAGGATCACGACCACGTTCTTGATCGGCAGGGTCTTGTCGGCCGGTGGCGTGTAGTCGCGGCGCACGGCGGCGATATCGGCGTCCACCAGCTTGTCGTCCGGCATCACCAGCAGGTCGCGCACCACTTGCTGCGCCTCGGGCTGCGGCAGGGTGGCTTTCCAGATATTGCTGCGGTCTTCGCCCATCCGGCTCTTGGCCGCTTCGACCAGCGACAGCGTGCCGTTGAGGCCCAGCTGGTTGGCGAAGTTCGATTCGGTGGTGTAGACGTCACCCCAGCGCAGTGGCGGGCCCTGGCGCAGGGTGCCGCGGGCGGCGACCACGCAGACCAGCAGGCAGACCACGAATACGCCGATACGGGCGTACCACGGGGCGACCTGCCGGGTGCCGATGCTGCCGCCGCTGAACGGGCCGCGTGGCCGGGTCGCGCGGTCGGCGCCCTTGAACGCCAGGCTCAGCAGCCAGGTGCCGAGCGCCCAGGCCAGCAGGTAGCGCACCACCGGGAAGCCGTACCAGAGCATGCTCATCACGGTTTTCGGGTCTTCCTTCACATACTGGAAGACCAGGCCGTTGAGGCGCTGGTGGAACTCGCGGTAGAAGTCCATTTCCATCAGGCCGAGGAACAGCGCGATGCTCGAAACGATGGTCAGCCAGAAGCGGAAGAAACCGCGAGCCGCCATGGCCCGGGCACTGAACAGGGCCAGCAGCAGCGGGATGCTGAGGTAGACCACCAGGCGCACGTCGAAGCGCAGGCCGTTGGCGAAGGCTTCAAGGAAGGTCGAGGCCGGTGTGTCGAGGATCATCTCGCGGTTGTAGACCAGCAGCGCCACGCGCAGCAAGGACAGCATGACCATCATGGCCAGCGCGCAGAGCAGCGTATAAGCCAGATGCGATTTGACGGTCGGTTGCAGCAGGCGACTCGAGGCTCGCTGCTGACTCAGGGCGTCCGGGTTTGCCATATCGTTTTAGGACCCAATGGAAGTTGAAGTTGCGAAAAAAATGCAGCTGCGCTTTGCCCTCTTGTAGCCATTCAGGGCTGGGGGGATGGCGCGGTGCGCAAATGTTGCACGATCAGCAGCGGCATTGCCATTGATTACTGGCAGGCGCCCTCACCCGGCCGGCAATGGCCAGAGTCAGGGATCGCAACCGGAGATCGCACGGGGTGTAGCGGAAAAACAGCGCTGGCGAATTGTCATGGAGACTTTGTGAAAATTTCGTGCAGCGCATATTTGGTCACATAAAAAAGGGCCTGGCGGCCCCTTTTCGAACCCGCGCCAGCCTTCAGAACCTCACGTTACCGCGCGGCCCGGCAATCGCCCAGATGATCAGGCCCAGAACCGGCAACAGGATGATCAGCAGCACCCAGAGGATTTTCATCCCGGTTTCGGCACTGCTTTTTAGCACATTGATGATCGCCCAGATGTCCAGCGCGAGGATGATCAGGCCGACCAGCGTATTGAAGGTGGAACCCATGGTGTCGCTCCTAAGTGAGGGCTTGCCCACTTAGGATAGCCGGCCAGCGCCTGGGTTCCTTTTTATCGCCCGCGCGGTCAGGTCCGTGGCTCGGCAGCTCAGACGTGAACCGCGACCTTGAGCGCTTCCAGGGACGGAGCGGCGGCGATGCCGGCTTCGGCGCACAGCTCCAGCACGCGCGGCACGTCGTTGCCGTAGACCAGCACCACTTGCAGCTCGTCGTCCAGCAGCTGGCTGAAGTTCATCAGCACGTAGCCGCCGTTTTCCGGGTTCATGCTGCCCATCTGGATCTGGATGCGGTTGAGCGCGGTCAGGGCCTCGGTCTTGGCCAGTTGCTTGGGCTTGATGTTGAACGCCACGCCCGGGCCGAAAGACGCGACGATCTGCGCGAACAGGTCCATGTAGGTGTCGGCCTGGAACAGCACGGTTTCCGGCAGGCTGCCGACCACCACCCATTCGCCCAGCGGGATCGGGAAGCTGTCGTCGTAGTTGATGTCCGGATTGGCGGCCAGGAAGGCCTGGGGATCGGCGTAGGCCTGGGCGGCCTCGTCGGCGATCCGCAGGATTTCTTCTTCGCCCATGCAGCCGGAGCTGATTTTGGTGATGAGTTCGGCGAGGACGGTTTTCATGGGCGAATCCTGTTACGGGTCAATGGCGGGCGCGCAGGATAGCCTAAACCCGCCCCGCGAACCTACCGCCGCGACCAAGGCCTGGCCTTGGCCCGGCGGCATGCGCCATTCAGCTCAGCCCAGCAACTTCTGCAACTGCGCGGTGGTGTCGACGGCGCCCATGGTCTTCGCCGCGTCCAGTGCGCTCACGCCGTTGGCGTCGGTGGCCCGCGGGTTGGCGCCCTTGCCGATCAGGTAGTCGACGATTTCCGTGCGGTTGAACATCGCCGCCATCATCAGCGCGGTACGCCCGTCGAAGGACGAACCTTCCACCTCGGCGCCGCCTTCCACCAGCGCCTTGACCACTGCCAGGTCGCCCTTGAAGGCCGCGCCGGCGATCGGGCTCTGGCCGTTGTCGTTACGAATCTCGGGGTCGGCCTTGTGCTTGAGCAGCACCTGCACCGCGTCCACATGCCCGTAGTAGCTGGCCAGCATCAGCAGGGTGTCGCCCTTGTGATTGCGCAGGTTGACCGGCAGACCGCTGCTCGCCAGCTTGTCGAGCATCTGGGCGTCGCCTTGACGGGCGACGTTGAAGACCTGCTCGGTAAACTCGGCGGCTTCTTCTGCGGTCATCTGGCGGCTTTTGTCTGACATCGGGAACTCCACTTTCGGCCAATCGGAAAGCCGCTAGTGTCCCCAAGCGCCTCCTGCCCTGTCATCCCTTTTTTCTCAAGAGCGGCCATAGCCAGAATCAATAACGGTGCCGGCCAGCGCAAATGTCCGCCAGGACCGCCTCCGTCACCTGGACGTAAGTCGCCGATCCCGGCAACCAGGCGTACACCGGATCGCCACCGGTTTTCGACGGGTCGAAGGCTTCTTCCTTGAGCCGGGTCTTCTGGTACTTGAAGGTGCCGGTGGTCTCCATTTTCACCTTGACCCGCAGGAACAGCGGCACCGCGTAGCCCGGCAGATGCTCGCGGGCGAACTGCAACAGCTCGGTGAAATCCAGGGTCGCCAGGGACTCGGCCGGAGTGATCGCCGCCATCCCGGCGCGACCGTTGGTGTTGTGCACCTCGACGCCATAGGCCACCGCCTCGGCGACCTGCGGATGTTGCAGGAGGATGTTCTCCACCTCGGTGGTGGAGACGTTTTCGCCCTTCCAGCGATAGGTATCGCCCAGGCGATCGATGAACTGCGCATGGCCAAAACCGATATCGCGCAGCAGGTCGCCGGTATTGAAGTAACGATCTCCCTTCTCGAACACGTCGGTGAGGATCACCTTCAGGTTCTTTTCCGGCTCGGTATAGCCGTCCAGCGGCGCCTTGTCGTCGATCTTCGCCAGCAGCAAGCCCTGCCCGCCCCGGGCGACCTTCTGCATGAAACCCGAGCCGTTGCGGATCGGCGCACAGGTGTCGTGGGCGTACTCCACCAGCGCCCAGGGCGCCAGGGAGAAGCCCACGGTATTGTCGAAGTTGAGCACGTTGGTAAAGCCGATATTGCCGTCGCTGGCGGCATACAACTCACAGATATGCTCTACACCGAAACGCTGTTTGAACGCCCCCCACACGCCGGGGCGCAGGCCGTTGCCGACCATCTTCACCACGCTGTTGTCACGGTCGTGCTCGCTGGCGGGCTGGTCGATCAGGTAACGGCACAGCTCGCCCACATAGCCGATGGTGGTGGCCTTGAACCGGCGGGCGTCTTCCCAGAACCGGCTGGCGCTGAACTTGCGGCGAATGGCAAACCCCGAGGCCCCGCTGATGGCCGAGCCCCAGCACACGCACAGCCCGGTGGCGTGATACAGCGGCAAGGTGCAGTAGAGGATGTCGGCCGGCTGCATATCGAGGGCGATCATGCCGAAGCTGGCCGAGGTGCGCATCCAGCGGCCATGCTTGAAAATGCCGGCCTTGGGCAGCCCGGTGGTGCCCGAGGTGTAGATATAGAAGCACGGATCGTCGAGGTAGATCCGCGCGGTGCTCGGGGGGTTGCTCGAGTCGCTGGCGGCGCTGGCGGCCATCAGGTCGATGCAGCCGGCGGGCGTTGGCCCGGGCGCCACATCTGGGTCGGCGACGAACCAGGTACGCGCCTCGTCGATGGCGACCTGGTCGCGAATCGCCGAATAGGCATCCAGCAGTTCGACGCCGACGATCATCGCCACCGGCTTCACCAGGTTCACGCTGTGCACCAGCACACTGCCGGTCTGCGCGGTGTTGAGCATGGCGCAGATACCGCCGAGCTTGGCCACCGCCAGCACGCTCACCAGCAACTCGGGACGGTTCTCGACGAAGATCGCCACCACGTCGCCCTTGCCGATGCCCTGGCTCGCCAGGTAATGGGCGATCCGGTTGGCCCACTGGTTGGCCTGTGCATAACTCAACACCCGGTCGCCATACAGCAGCGCCGGGCCGTCAGGGTTGCGTTGCGTGGCCTGCTCGAAGGTCCAGCCCAGCCCGCAGGGCTGATCGGCACGCTTGACGTTGGCTATCTGCATGCCCTTGATGACCCGCGGCAACGCCCGGGCGATGGAGGGCAACTTTCGCAGCATCATGCCCCAGGTGATCATGTCGTGCTGACGAGTGCTCATGACGGCTCCTGTTCGACGCAAAAGGATCCTGCACGGGCCAGACCGGCAGGCAGACAAGGGTCGATGGGGCTATTCGGCTGGGGGCCGAGGGCGGGCCGCCACGGCAAACTGGAGAGAAACAGGGGGCGCGCTATTGGCAGTGATGCGGAGCATGGCGTTCATGGATGACGTCCTATTTTCTTATTATCAGGCGCCCATGACCCTAGGGATCACGACGCATGACTGTCCATGTCGATGAAGCGTCTGATTGACTTGTACAGCCTGTCGCTGGCAAAAAAATACGTCAGCGCTTCTTGGCCTGTACACGGAGTTTTTGCAAAGTTTTGTATCTCCCCCGCGCCGCCAGGTGCCTCGCGCTTGAGGGCCGGTTTGCCGGTTGAATCTTTTACGTGAACCGACAGTCACAGCGTTACGCCCCGGCCCTCGCCCACGCCTGCGATCTCGCAAAATGCAGGATGCACGATGGCCATTCATGCAAATTGCACGGACACACAAATGACGAATATTTATAACAATATGATTTATAAAGACTTTTTAAAAAATTGAGGCTGGCACAATCGCTGCACCTATCACTCCAGGTTTGCCATTCAAGAACCAATGGAGCTGATAGACATGAGCCTGATCCAAGAAAAATTCGCTTCCCTGTTCTCCAACTACGAAGTGACCACTCAGCCACGGCCCGATGGCGGCATCCTGCTGACGCTGCGTAACAGCGAAGGTAAACAGCTCAAGCGCTCGATCTCTTATGCACAGTTGCATGCGGGCGATCAGCTGTCGTGGGTGATCAGTGCGTTGCGTCGCGACCTGGCCGAACAGGCCAGCGAATTGCCGCAGATTTCCCTGCTGCAAAGCCAGAACCGTTTTGCCCTGCCGACGTATCACTCGCTTTAAATCCGCACCGCTGTGGATTCGCGGTGTCAACGGATATATGACGGATAGCCCCACTCAGGCCGTGCCAGCCTTGCGCTGACACGGCCTGATTGCTTTCAGAAACTCCGCGGATCGATATCGGCAAAGCTCGCCACATTCGCATGCCCCGCCAGTTCCCCGCCTTCGCGCACCAGGCCGCAGGTGGCCAGGCCGGCGGACTGGGCCGCATCCAGCTCCTGGACGATATCGGACAGAAAGAGAATCTGCCCGGGCGCACAACCGATGGCCTGGGTAATGCGCCGATAGGACTGCGCTTCCCGCTTCGGCCCCGAGGTGGTGTCGAAAAAACCGCTGAACAGCGGCGTCAGGTCCCCGGCAATGGAACGACCGAAAATCAGCTTCTGCGCCTGGATCGAGCCCGACGAATAGACGTACAACCGATAACCAGCCTGATGCCAGTGCTGCAACGCCGCCGCCGCATCCGGGTAGACATGGCCCTTGAGCTGCCCGGCCCGGTACCCCTGTTCCCAGACCATGCCTTGCAAGGCCTTGAGTGGCGTGGCCTTGCGATCTTCCGCGATCCAGCCCAGCAGGATCTCGATCACCCGCTCGACATCCGCCTCCGGCTCGCCGCGGGCCTCACGCACCGCCTGCAACTGCTCGGCGACATCGGCCCGGTTGGCGTGCTTGCGCACGAAGTCCGGCAGCTGCTGCACCGCGTAGGGGAACAGCACCTCGAAGACAAAACTCACCGCGCTGGTGGTGCCTTCGATGTCGGTGAGAATGGCCTTGATCGGCATCCGCTCAATCCTCCAGAAGCGGGAACTGGCTGGCGATATCGGAACCGGTGAAGTTGGCGACCCAACCTTGCGGGTTATTGAACATGCGGATCGCCACCAGGTACGGGTTCTCGCCCATGTCGAACCAGTGCGCGGTACCGGCCGGCACCGAAAGCAGGTCGTTCTTCTCGCACAGCACGGCGTACACGTAATCACCGATGTGCAGATTGAACAGACCGCGACCGGCGACGAAAAAGCGCACCTCGTCCTCGGCATGCCGGTGTTCGTCGAGGAACTTGGCGCGCAGCTCGGCCTTCTGCGGGTGATCGCTATTGAGGCTGATCACATCGACGGTGATGTAGCCGCGTTCGGTCATCAGGCGGTCGATCTGCTCCTGATAGGCGCCTATCACTTCCTCCTGGCTGGCGCCCGGCTGGATCCTGGTGGCGGCTTGCCAACGATCGAAACGCACGCCCTGCTCGGCCAGGGTCGCGGCGATATCGTCGAAATGGGTCAGCACCTTGTTCGGCAGGTCCGGGCTGGATACGTGGTAAACGGACAGGCTGCTCATCTTGGCAATTCCTCGTTATCGGCAGTGCCCGCAGGCTTTCCAGGCCGGTCAGGCGGTGCATGTCATCAGGCGGTGGCTACTTCAGTCGAAGAAAGCCTTAACGGTTTAACAGGGCGCGAGTCTTCAACTCACACTCGAACAGGAACTCGAAGGCCTCGATCTGGCGCTGCGCGTCACTCATGCGCGCCCCCCAGGTGTAGAGGCCATGACCGCGAATCAGATAGCCGACGCAATCGGCATGGGCGTCGAGCCAGGGCTGGACCTTGCTCGCCAGCCGGGCAATATCCTGATCGTTGTCGAAAATCGGCACGCGCACCCGCGACTCGTGGCTGGCAATGCCGGCAAAGGCCTTTTGCAGCTCGTAACCCTCGAACTCGATAAAGTCCTCGGCGGTCAGGCGCGACAGCACCGTGGCGTTCACCGAATGGGTATGCAACACGGCGCCGATCTGCGGGTTCCAGCGGTACAGCTGAGTGTGCAACAGGGTTTCGGCCGACGGCTTTTTACCCGGTTCCAGACTGTTGCCCGCCAGGTCGGTGGCCAGCACGTCATCCAGGCCCAACTGGCCTTTGTGCTTGCCAGAAGCCGTGAGCAATAGCGCGCTTGGCGACAGGCGCGTGGAATAGTTGCTGCTGGTGGCCGGCGACCAGCCGCGGGCATGTAGAAAGCGCCCGACCTCGATGATGTCCTGTGCCAGCTGTTCGCGGCTAAGGCTCATGGCCTCTCCTCTTGCATACGTGTGGCAATGATAACGGCTGCCGCCAGCGCTGCGAGGCTTGCAATACTAAAGGTCAATGTCGCGCCCAGGGCGTTCCAACTGTAGCCGGAATACAGCGCGCCCAATGCGCCGCCGGTGCCGGCCAGGGCCGCGTACAGAGCCTGGCCCTGGCCCTGCTGGCGGTCACCGAAGCTGCGTTGCACGAAATGAATGGCCGCGGCATGAAAGCTGCCGAAAGTCGCGGCATGCAGCACCTGGGCAAACAACAGCACCCACAGGTGCTCGGCAAAGGCGCCCAGCAGCAGCCAGCGCAGGGCCGCCAGCAGGAAACTCGCCAGCAGCACCCGGCGCACCGAAAACCGCGAGAGAATCCAGCTCATCGCCAGGAACATCAGCACTTCGGCGACCACCCCCAACGCCCACAGCAGGCCGATCAAGCCGCGGCTGTAACCCAGGTGTTCCAAGTGCAGGGTCAGGAAGGTGTAGTAGGGGCCGTGGCTCATTTGCATCAAGGCCACGCAGGCATAGAAGGCTAGCACGCCGGGGCTGCGCAGCTGGCCAAGAAAGCCTCCAGCCGCCAGGCGACTGCCCTGGGCCGCTGGCTGGGCATTGGGCACCCAGGCGCTGCTGAGCACGATGCC
This sequence comes from Pseudomonas sp. SBT1-2, assembly GCF_028640875.1. NCBI lineage: Bacteria > Pseudomonadati > Pseudomonadota > Gammaproteobacteria > Pseudomonadales > Pseudomonadaceae > Pseudomonas > Pseudomonas sp. SBT1-2. The sequence continues at coordinate 21,644 of NZ_JAQZAA010000112.1, forward strand.
GGCCATGATCAACACCAGCGCCGCTGGGTAGATATCCAGGCTCAGCCACTCGAACAGCCGCCCCAGCGCCACCACCGTGAGAATGAAGCCAATCGAACCCCACAGGCGGATCTGGCTGTAGCGGGCGGTCTGGCCTTGCAGGTGGGCCAGGGTGATCACTTCGAATTGCGGCAGCACTGCGTGCCAGAAGAACGCATGCAAGGCCATGACCATCGCCAGCCAGGCGTAGCTCTTGCTGACGAAAATCAGCGAAAAGCTCAGCAGCGTGCAGATCGCGCCAAAACGCACAATGGCCAGGCGCTGGCCGGTGTAGTCGCCGAGCCAGCCCCAGATATTCGGCGCCACGCAGCGCATGAGCATGGGAATCGCCACCAGCTCGCCGATGCGCGCGCTGGAAAACCCCAGGTGATCGAAATACAGCGCCAGAAATGGCGCGGTCGAACCCAGCAAGGCGAAATAGAACAGATAGAAACTGGAGAGCCGCCAGTACGGGAGCGCCGCCACGGCCGTCAGACCGTGGCGACTGGCAGGGACGCCATTACAACTGGCCCAGCACCGGCGTGCTGACGCGCACGTCGGCGTTCTGGCCACGATGACGCAGCAGGTGATCCATCAGCACGATGGCCATCATGGCTTCGGCGATCGGCGTGGCGCGGATGCCGACGCACGGGTCGTGACGGCCCTTGGTGATGACGTCCACCGGGTTGCCATCGATGTCGATCGAGCGACCCGGGGTGGTGATGCTGGAGGTCGGCTTGAGCGCCAGGTGCGCGACGATCGGCTGGCCGGAGGAAATCCCGCCAAGGATGCCGCCAGCGTTGTTGCTGAGGAAACCTTGCGGGGTCAGCTCGTCGCGATGCTCGGTGCCACGCTGGGCAACGCTGGCGAAACCGGCGCCGATCTCCACGCCCTTGACCGCGTTGATGCTCATCAGCGCGTGGGCCAGCTCGGCGTCCAGGCGGTCGAAGATCGGCTCGCCCAGACCCGGCATCACGCCCTCGGCGACCACGGTGATCTTCGCCCCCACCGAGTCCTGATCGCGACGCAGCTGGTCCATGTAGGCTTCCAGCTCCGGCACCTTGTCCGGGTCGGGGCTGAAGAAGGCGTTGTCTTCCACCGAGTCCCAGGTCTTGAACGGGATTTCGATCGGGCCCAGCTGGCTCATGTAGCCACGCACCACGATGCCCTGGCTGGCCAGGTACTTCTTGGCGATGGCCCCGGCCGCCACGCGCATGGCGGTTTCCCGCGCCGAGCTGCGACCGCCGCCGCGGTAGTCGCGGATGCCGTATTTGTGGTGGTAGGTGTAATCGGCGTGGGCCGGGCGGAACAGGTCCTTGATCGCCGAGTAGTCCTTGGACTTCTGGTCGGTATTGCGGATCAGCAGGCCGATGGAGCAGCCAGTGGTCTTGCCTTCGAACACGCCGGAGAGGATTTCGACTTCATCGGCTTCCTGGCGCTGGGTGGTGTGGCGGCTGGTGCCGGGCTTGCGCCGGTCCAGGTCGCGCTGCAGATCGTCCAGCGACAGCTCAAGACCCGGTGGGCAGCCGTCGACAATGGCGACCAACGCCGGACCATGGCTTTCGCCGGCGGTGGTGACAGTGAACAGCTTGCCGTAGGTATTGCCAGACATGCGGGACGCTCCGTGAAATCAGCCGAAATAACTCAATCTGGATTACTGAGCGCGCCAGTATACGCAGCCTACCCAACTAGTTCATCCTCGAACCTTATCCGTGCCGGGAAGTCCAACCGGCACCTTCTCCATGATGGCGTGATGATGCTGCGAGTTCTTCTCTTGAGCCTTACCCTGTTCACCGGCCTGGTCCACGCGGCCGTGCTGCAACGTCCCATCAGCCTGGACACTGGCAATGGCGAGTTATACGGCTCGCTGCTGTTGCCCAAGTCCGACGCCCCGGTGCCGGTGGTGCTGATCGTCTCCGGCTCCGGCCCTACCGACCGCGATGGCAACAACCCCGACGGCGGGCGCAACGACAGCCTCAAGCGCCTGGCCTGGGTGCTGGCCAAGCACAACATCGCCAGCGTGCGCTACGACAAGCGCGGCGTGGCCGCGAGCCTTGCCGCCACCCCGGACGAACGCAACCTGACCCTCGATGCCTACGTCGCCGACGCCGTGGCCTGGGGCAAAAAACTCAAGAGCGACCCGCGCCTGGGCCCGTTGATCATGCTCGGCCACAGCGAAGGCGCGCTGATCGCCACCCTGGCGGCGCCCCAGGTCGATGCAGCGGCAGTGATTTCCATCTCCGGCACCGCCCGCCCGGTGGACCAGGTGCTGCGCCAGCAATTGAGCTATCGCCTGCCGGCGCCGCTGATGCTGCGCAGCAACGAACTGCTCGACAGCCTCAAGGCCGGCCGGGTCGACACCGACGTGCCGCCGCCGCTGGAAGTGATCTTCCGCCCCAGCGTGCAGCCGTACCTGATCACCCTGTTCAAAGAAGACCCGGCCGCCGCGTTCGCCCGCCTGAAAATGCCGGCCCTGATCATCCAGGGCAGCAACGATATCCAGGTCGGCGTCGACGACGCGCGGATGCTCAAGGTCGCCAAGCCGGATGCCCAGCTGGCGCTGATCGAGGGCATGAACCATGTGCTGCGCATCGTGCCCAACGACGTCAAGCGGCAACTGGCCTCCTACAAGGACCCGCAACTGCCCCTGGCCTCGGAACTCGGCAGCCGCATCATCGGTTTTATTGACGGACTTCACGCCCGTTGACGCGTTTTCCCCTCCAGTCCTGAAAAAAACGGCCGATAAGCCTTTGCCGGCCGTTCACTTGCCGTCGGCAAGTAGCGCTTGGACAGGATCTCGCCGTTATGACCGATACCCAGAACCCTCCCGAAACCGAGGTTGAAAACCCCGCTCCCGAAGCCGTGGCGTTGCCGTGGGCGGATGTCCACGCCGAGCATCACCGGATGCTTCGCCTGGCCCCGCTGCAAACCGATCGCGCCACGGGCGGACGGCCGCTGCGCTTTATCGAGTTCGGTTATGCCGAGCGCAGCAACAAGGAGCGCAGCCTGTTGCGCATGACCCTCCAGTTGCCGGGCCAACGGGTGCGCAAGGAGCAGAATCACCTGGATGTCTGGGTCGATCATGCGACTCGGCGGGTGCGCTTCGAGCCGGAAAACCTGCAGATCGAGCCGGCGAACCGTGGCATCGGCCGCTTTCTGCTGGCGCAGGGCGCAAGCTGGGCGCAGAAGAAATGGCCGCACTACCGCGTGGACGGTTTCGAACTGGCGAACAAGGATGCGCTGAACGAGGCCACGCGCCTGCGACGCGATCATTTCCTGAGGGTCCAGGGTTTCGATGTGGTTTACGCCGATGCCCAGCATCTCAAGGGCAGCGTCAAGGATGTGCAGGTCGGCGAACTGCTGGCCAACTGGAACACCGAAAAACTGCAATTCGTCGAGATCCTCGAAGCCGCGCAGATGCTGCAACAGGCCGAGCAGAACCTCGAAGAGCAGGAAGTCAAACTGCGCAAGCACGAAGAAAAGGTTGCCAAGTACAAGCGCGAAGACACCGGACTGCGCTTTACCATCACCTGCCTGGTGGCCTTTGCGGTGTTCCAGGCCGGGTTGCTGATCTGGATCGCGACCCACCGCTGATTCCAGACTTACGCGGATACCTGTAGGAGCGAAGCTTGCTCGCGATAGCGTCCGTCCAGGCACACCCCGGTGCCTGGATCGCGGGCAAGTCGGATCGCCGCCCGCTCGCTCCTACAGAAACGCCGATCAGACCCGGGAGCTGAACAACGCCTGGTGCTGCCGGCACTGCTCGGCGGTGAGCATGAACACGCCATGGCCGCCGCGCTCGAAGTCCAGCCAGGCGAAGTCGACTTCCGGGTACAGGGCTTCAACATGGACCTGGCTGTTGCCGACCTCGACGATCAACAGGCCCTTCTCGGTCAGATGATCGGCCGCCTCGGCCAGCATGCGCCGCACCAGGTTCAGGCCATCGTCGCCACAAGCCAGGCCCAGCTCCGGTTCATGCTGGTACTCCTCGGGCATGTCGGCGAAGTCCTCGGCATCCACATACGGCGGATTCGACACGATCAGGTCGAAACGCTGGCCCGGCAAGCCCTCGAAACCGTCGCCCTGCACCGTGAACACCCGCTCATCGACGCCATGGCGCTCGATGTTCTGGTTCGCCACCTCGAGGGCTTCGAACGACAAGTCGGCCAGCACCACTTCCGCATGGCGGAATTCGTAGGCGCAGGCAATGCCGATGCAGCCGGAACCGGTGCACAGGTCGAGAATCCGCGCGGGCTCGGCACCCAGCCAGGGTTCGAAACGTTTTTCGATCAGCTCGCCGATCGGCGAACGCGGGATCAGCACACGCTCGTCGACAATGAACGACAGGCCACAGAACCAGGCCTCGCCCAGCAGGTAGGCGGTCGGCACGCGCTCTTCGATGCGCCGCTTGAGCAGACGCTGCAGATTGACCAGTTCGTCATCTTCCAGCGCGCAGTCCAGATAGCTGTCGGCTATTTCCCACGGCAGGTGCAAGGCACCCAGTACCAACTGGCGGGCTTCGTCCCAGGCGTTGTCGGTCCCATGGCCGAAAAACAGATCCTCCCCATGAAAGCGGCTGACAGCCCAACGGATGTGGTCGCGCAGGGTGCGCAGGCGGGAAGTGATCACGGGACAGACTCCTGAAAAAACGACTGGCGATTCTAACAGCCAAAACGTCTGAGGACGACGCATGAAAAATCTGAGTCTGCGGGGCGTCCAGGCGGTTTTCCCCGCATTCGACCCGATTCTCCATAGCCCTTGACACGGCTGTAGGCCAGCAACCACGCACCTTACGTTAGTAGCGATTCACAGAAGCGCTCCGCCAGAGGACAATGTCGCAAAAGCCCCACTCACAGGAGCCCCAGAATGTCCGTTCCAAAGACGATGTTTCAACTCAGCGGTCGTGGTTATGCAGCGGCTAATTTGAGCCACGCGACCCTTGTGATCATCGACGCCCAGAAAGAGTACCTCAGCGGTCCGCTGGCCCTGTCCGGCATGGACGCCGCGGTCGCCAACATCAAGCAACTGGTCGCTGCCGCCCGCTCCGCCGGCCGCCCGGTTGTGCACGTGCGCCACCTCGGCACCGTCGGCGGTCTGTTCGACCCCCAGGGTGAGCGCGGCGAATTCATCCCCGACCTCGAACCCCAGGGCGACGAGACCATCATCGGCAAGCTGCTGCCGAGCGCCTTCCATGGCACCGAGCTGGAAAAGCGCCTGCAGGACCTGGGCTCCCTGGACCTGATCGTCTGCGGTTTCATGAGCCACTCCAGTGTCAGCACCACCGTGCGCGCGGCGAAGAACCTGGGCTTTCGCTGCACCCTGGTGGAAGACGCCTGCGCCACCCGCGACCTGCCCTACAAGGGCGGCATCCTCAGCGCCGAGCACGTCCAGCAGACCGAAATGGCCATCATGGCGGACAACTTCGCCACCCTCGCCCTGACCAAAGATCTGATCTGATCGACCTGCAATGAGCGGTCCACGGGCCGCTCATCCGTAAAAGCCTCTCATTTGCCGTAATTGCCTTAGCCTCAGGAACCACCCGGTCATCTTTCGGTCGAAGGGCCGATACCCATTGAGGAAGGTCGGAATGAAGATATCCGATGGTTTTGACGCACGTCGTCTGCGGCCCAAAGGCCCGCGGAACTGGCGTTTGCGCCTGGGCGCGGGATTCTCCGCGTTGCTGGCGACCTTCGGTGTGCTGCTGGCGATGGCCGGGGCCGCCAGCCTGTTGGGGCGCCCTCCGGCGCTGGGCGAATTGAATGCAAGTCCGGCAGGTTCCGCGGTGATTCTAGCGGTCGGTCTGTTACTGCTGTATGTCGGCGTCTGGCTGTGGCGTCGCTGCCGGCGCCGCATGCGCCAGCCGCAGACCTTGAACATGGCTCCACACCTGATGAAGAAACATGACTGAATCGATGGCAACACGTTTTGTCCCGCCCCTCTCCCGTCGAGTTGGGTAAACTGCTCGGTCTTCGCGGAGGCTGACATGCAAGACGACGATTTTTCCCTGTTCAAAAGCGCGATCCAAGGCGTCAAGCCGATCAAGCACGATCGCGCCGAAACCGGCAAACCCAAGGCTGACCGGGCGCAGATCGCCAAGCTGCGCCAGGCTGCCAGCGTGCGCACCGAGACCACGACCGTCGATGGGCTGTCCGATCAGTTCGTGATCGACGTCGGCCCGGAAGACGAGTTGATGTGGGCCCGCGACGGGGTTCAGGAAAGCCAGATGCGCAAGCTCAAGGTCGGCCAGATCCCTTTCGAGGGCAGCCTCGACCTGCACGGCATGAACGTGGAAAAGGCCCGGGAAACCCTCTGGGCGTTCCTCGCCGAAGCCACCAAGTTCGAAATCCGCTGCGTGCGCGTCACCCACGGCAAGGCCGTGCGCCTGGACGGCAAGCGGCCGATGATCAAGAGCCACGTCAACACCTGGCTGCGCCAGCATCCCCAGGTGCTCGGCTTCACCTCGTGCCAGGCCAGGCACGGCGGCGCTGGGGCCGTTTATGTGATGCTCAAACGCACCATGATGGAAGGTCGCGACGAGTAAAGCCGCTTCGTCGCGCTTGCAGCGTCGAGTCCGCCACCGTACCCTTGCCCTTTGCGTAAAATCCCACAGGTAGTTTCATGTCCCTGGAACAGAATTACACGGCGATCCTCGGCCAATTGGGCGAAGACGTCTCCCGCGAGGGCCTGCTCGACACGCCAAAACGTGCCGCCAAAGCCATGCAGTACCTCTGCCGCGGTTATGAACAAACGCTGGAAGAAGTCACCAACGGTGCCTTGTTCAGCTCCGATAACAGCGAAATGGTGCTGGTCAAGGACATCGAGCTCTACTCGCTGTGCGAGCACCATCTGCTGCCTTTCATCGGCAAGGCTCACGTCGCCTACATTCCAAGCGGCAAGGTGCTGGGCCTGTCGAAAGTCGCGCGCATCGTCGACATGTACGCGCGCCGCCTGCAGATCCAGGAAAACCTCAGCCGCCAGATCGCCGATGCGGTCCAGCAAGTGACCGGCGCCCTGGGCGTCGCGGTGGTGATCGAGGCCAAGCACATGTGCATGATGATGCGCGGTGTGGAGAAGCAGAACTCGTCGATGATCACCTCGGTGATGCTGGGCGAATTCCGCGAAAACGCGGCGACCCGCAGCGAGTTTCTCAGCCTGATCAAGTAATCGGCTGCCCGAAAGAACCGGCGTTCATCGCCGGTTTTTTTTCGCCTGGCAAAAATCAGGTAAGCTGCCGCCCCTTCTTTCATGGGCAAGAGGCAATATCGTGATCGTCAAAGCGCTTCGAGTCGGCCTGGGCCAGCTCATCATCTTCATCGACTTCATCACCCGCCCACGCAAGCAGCAGCGCCCCGCCGCGGCCCAAGCCCAGGTCGAACAGGCCGCCAAGGGCCTGACCCTGTACCAGTTCCACGCCTGCCCCTTCTGCGTGAAAACCCGTCGCACCCTGCACCGCCTGAACGTTCCAGTGACCCTGCGTGACGCGAAAAACAACGAGCAGGACCGCCAGACCCTGCTGGAGCAAGGCGGCAAGATCAAGGTGCCGTGCCTGCGCATCGAAGAAAACGGCCAGACCACCTGGATGTACGAGTCCAAGGTGATCATCGATTATCTGGACAAGCGCTTTGCAACAGCTTGAATGGTTGGTGGCGTTCTGAAGGACGTCAGCACGGGCAAGCCTCGCTCCTACAGGTTTACGACCGAGTTTCTGTAGGAGCGAGGCTTGCCCGCGATAGCGCCAGAACAGCCCCCACAAGAACCAGACCATAAAAAACCGACCCAAGGGTCGGTTTTTTGTTTCCCGCAGAAGCTCAGTCGAGCATCCCGACATGCCGTGGATGGCTTTCCACCCGCTGCATCCAGGCCTGGATGCCCGGGTAGCGCGCCAGATCGAAGCCGCCTTCATGGGCGACATGGGTATAGGCATAGAGCGCGATATCGGCAATCGAATACTGCTCGCCTACCAGATACGGCGTGCGCGCCAACTGGTGCTCCATCACGTCCAGGGCCTTGTAGCCGCGCTTTTGCAGCTTCTCGTATTCGTGAAGGCGCTCTTGCGGCAGGCCCAGATAAAGCTGGATGAAACGTGCCACGGCAATGTACGGCTCATGGCTGTATTGCTCGAAAAACTGCCATTGCAGCACTTGCGTGCGTAAACGCGGCTCGCTCGGCAGGAATTCGCTGCCATCGGCGAGGAAGTTGAGAATCGCGTTCGACTCCCACAGGCAAGTGCCGTCTTCCAGCTCCAGTACCGGGATCTTGCCGTTGGGGTTCTTCGCCAGAAACGCCTCGGTCTGCGTATCCCCGTTCAAGATATCCACGGCGTGCCACTCATAAGGCTGGCCCAGCAGATTGAGCATCAGCTTGACCTTGTAGCAGTTGCCGGACCGGTAATCCCCATAAACCTTGTACATGGCCCTCTCCTCTTAGGCTGCCTGTGCAGCCTGTGCTTGACGTACCACGGTGGCCAGCCGCTTGAGACCTTCGTCCAGACGCGCCGGATCGATATGACTGAAATTCAACCGCAGGTGACCTGGATTGCGGTCCGGCTCGGAGAAGAAGGGTTCGCCCGGCATGAATGCCACATCCTGCTCCAGCGCCGCCTTCAGCAAAGTGCGGGTGTCCAGCGGCTGTTTCAAGGTCAACCAGAAAAACAGCCCGCCCTGGGGCACCTGCCAGTCGGCCAGATCGCCGAAATGACGTTGCAGGGCTGCTTGAAAAGCGTCGCGGCGGACCCGGTAGAAATCACGCAACTCGCCCAGATGCTGCTGATACTGCTCGGTACCTATCCATTGCAGCGCCTGCCATTGGCCGACTCGATTGGTGTGCAGGTCCGCCGACTGCTTCAACCGCAGCAGATGGGGAAACAGGTCCGGGCTGGCGATCAGGTAACCGACCCGCAGCCCTGGCAGCAGCGTCTTCGACACGGTGCCGGTGTAGATCCAGCTGGCCTTGCGCAGGCGCCCGACGATGGGCGTGGCGCTGCCGCCATCGAAAGTCAGCTCGCGGTAAGGTTCGTCCTCGATCAGGGTCACCTCGAACTCATCGAGCAACGCCGCCACGGCATCGCGCTTGGTCTCGCTGTAGCGCACCGCCGAAGGATTCTGGAAGGTCGGGATCAGGTAGATGAACGCGGGACGATGCTGCTCCAGGCGGGCGCGCAATTGCGCCAGGTCCGGCCCATCGGCCTGAAGCGGCACGGTCAGGCAATCGGCGCCGAACAGCTGGAAGATCTGCAACGCTGCCAGGTAGGTCGGCGCTTCCAGCATGATCTCGGTGCCCTTGTCGATGTACAGCTTGGCCGCCAGATCGAGGGTCTGCTGGGAACCGCTGACCACCAGCACCTGGCTCGCCTCGCACGGCACGCCCAGCGCCCGGGCCTGCGCCGCCAGGGCCTCGCGCAACTGTGGCTCGCCCTCGCTCATGCCGTATTGGCCCATGGACACCGGCATCGCCTGCCAATCGGTCTTCGGCAGCATCGCTTCGGCGGGCAGGCCTCCGGCGAACGACATCACTTCCGGACGCTGCGCGGCGGCAAGGATTTCACGGATCAATGAGCTTTTAAGACGCGAAACACGTTCGGAGAAGGCCATGAGGGTCACCCGTAGCGAAGGCGGAGGAAAATACGTCAAACTGCTTGACCGAAATTACGCCGACTTTCGCAGATACGTCAATATGCTTGACCTTAAAAACCAGACCACGCAACAAGCCGCCATGGAAGCTTTCTTCTTTGGTTACCAGGCGTTCACCGCCAAGGCCGACGAAATGCTCGAGCGCCGCGGCCTGAGTCGCGTGCATCAGCGCATCGTGTTTTTCATCGCCCGCTACCCGGGGCTGAGTGTGAAAGAACTGCTCACGGCACTGGGCGTGAGCAAGCAGGCGCTGAACATTCCGCTGCGCCAATTGATGGAGATGCACCTGGTCAACAGCGTTGCCCCAGAGAGCGACAAGCGTAAACGCCTGCTGGAGCTGACCGAGGACGGCGCGCGCTTTGAGCAATCGCTGCGGCGCGAGCAGGTGAAACTGCTGCAACGGGTATTCGCCGAGGCCGGCGAAGCAGCGGTGGATGGCTGGCTGGCGGTGAACAAGGCCCTGGGCGAAAACCGCTGACACCACAGCCTGCGAGCGCACAGCGGTCGTCAATCTGCATAGCCGATGCTTCTGCAAGACCCGTGTCAGCCCCATTACGAGCGCTGCGCCAGCGGCTACAGGCATATAGCATTTCTGGCGAACTTTTCGCACACAACCTAAAAAACATTATTTGCTTTCTTTGTATACAAAAGCATAATTCGCCACGTGCGAGTTCCTGACCCATAGGTCAATAAAAGCCCGCAAGCCTTACATGCCTCAAAGAGCCGCTGCCCACCCTCACGTGTCCGGCTCTGGAAAAAATAATAAAACTCTTGAGGAGTACTCGCTGTGGAAAGCCGCAAATCCGAAGCCCCTACGCTGGAACTCTCGCCGCCGCTGAACAGTGGCTGGCTGGAGCGCATCTTCAAACTCAGGTTGCATGGCACCACGGTGAAGACCGAGCTGATCGCCGGTCTGACAACCTTCATCACCATGGCCTACATCATTTTCGTCAACCCCAACATCATGGCCGACGCCGGCATCGACCACGGCGCGGCCTTCGTCGCCACCTGCATCGCCGCCGCCCTGGGTTGCCTGTTGATGGGGCTGTACGCCAACTGGCCGGTAGGCCTGGCGCCCGGCATGGGGCTGAACGCCTTTTTCACCTACACCGTGGTCGGAACCATGGGCTACAACTGGGAAACCGCCCTCGGTGCGGTGTTCGTGTCCGGCGTGCTGTTCATGTTCCTGACCTTCTCGCGGATCCGCGAATGGCTGCTCAACAGCATTCCGGCCAGCCTGCGCTTCGCCATGGGCGCCGGCGTGGGCCTGTTCCTCGGGCTGATCGGCTTGAAGACCGCGGGCATCGTGGTCGATAGCCCGGCCACCCTGATCAAGCTCGGCTCCCTGCGCGAACCCGGCCCGCTGCTGGCGGCGATCTGCTTCCTGATGATTGCCGTGCTCAGTTACCACCGGGTGTTCGGCGCGATCCTCATCAGCATAATCACCGTGACCCTGGCCGGCTGGGGCCTGGGCCTGGTGCACTACGAGGGCATCATGTCGGCCCCGCCGAGCCTGGCACCGACCTGGATGGCCATGGACGTCGCCGGGGTGTTCAACGTCAGCATGATCAGCGTGGTGCTGGCCTTCCTCTTCGTGCACATGTTCGATACCGCCGGCACCCTGATGGGCGTGGCCCAGCGCGCCGGCCTGGTCAACCCCGACGGCAAGATCGAGAACCTCTCCCGCGCCCTGAAGGCGGACAGCGCCTCCAGCGTATTCGGTGCGGTGGTTGGCGTTCCGCCCGTGACCAGCTACGTGGAAAGTGCCGCGGGTGTCGCCGCGGGTGGTCGGACTGGTCTTACCGCAGTGACCGTAGGTGTGCTATTTATCGCAGCCATGTTTTTCGCACCGCTGGCTGGCATGATCCCCGCTTATGCCACCGCCGGTGCGCTGATTTATGTGGCGATGCTGATGATGGGCGGCATGGCCCACATCGATTGGGAAGAGGCCACCGACAGCATTCCGGCGATCGTCACCGCAATCATGATGCCGCTGACCTTCTCGGTCGCCGACGGTATCGCCCTGGGTTTCATCACCTACGTGGCCTTGAAGGCCGGGACGGGCAAGTACAAGGAAATCTCCATCAGCCTGTGGGTGCTGTGCGCGATCTTTATCGCCAAGTTCATTTTCTTGTAGGCACATCGGTTTCAAACGGCCTCACCCCGTCGGGTGAGGCTTTTGCACATAAGGAGAAAGGCAATGAGCGTGGAAACCTGGCTGCTGTTCAGCGGCGCGGCACTGGTGGTGATCCTGATTCCGGGCCCGCTGTCCCTGCTGATGATCAGCAACAGTCTGAATTACGGTTTGCGCCGGTCCTACCCGGCGTTTCTCGGCGGCGTGTTTGCCTCGATCTGCCTGCTGAGTGCCTCGGCCCTGGGCCTGGGCGCCCTGCTGCTGGCTTCGGAGCAGCTGTTCAGCGCCCTGAAAATCGTCGGTGCGCTGTACCTGTTCTATCTCGCCTGGCAAAGCTGGCAGCAATCGCGGCAGCCCTCCCTCGGCGCCGAAGTGCCCCAGGCCGCACCGAAACCGCGCTTTCGCGCACTGTTTGGGCGCGCTTTTGTGCTGGGCGCGAGCAACCCGAAAGACATTCTGTTCTTCGCCGCATTTCTGCCGCAGTTTCTCAGCGCCGAACAACCCTTCCTGCCACAACTGCTGATCATGATCGTCACCTGGACCCTGCTCGACCTGCTGTGCAAGCTGGCTTACGGCCTGGGCGCCCATGGCGCGGCGCGCTACCTGCGCAGCGGCAAGGGCCAGAGCTGGTTCAACCGGGTCAGCGCCGGGCTGTTCAGCGGCGCGGGCGCTGCATCGCTGTTGAGCCGCTGAGAGCATCGCGGGCAAGTCGGATCGCCGCCCGCTCGCTCCTACAGAAGCCAATCCTGTAGGAGCGTGGCTTGCCCGCGATGGCGTCCTCACCCACAGCACATTTTCGCAGACGAAAAAAAGCCCGCAGTGTGAGCGGGCGAAAGACCAAAGAAGCTATTTGCGCAGGCTTCGTGGGGGGAAAGTCCTAGCTTCCTCTGTAGGTCGAATAACTGTAGGGCGAGATCAGCAGCGGTACGTGGTAATGCTCCTGCTCGGCCGAGATGCCGAAGCGCAGCACCACCACATCGAGAAACGCAGGCTCAGGCAGTTGTACGCCGCGAGCACGGTAGTAATCGCCGGCATGGAATTGCAGCTGGTAAACCCCGGTGCGGTAGTCATCGCCTTGCAGCAACGGCGCATCGCAACGGCCATCGCTGTTGGTCAGGGCACTGGCGACCAGTTCCAGTTGCGCACCTTCGACCCGGTACAACTCGACCTTGATGGCGCTGCCTGGGCAGCCATGCGCGGCATCCAACACGTGTGTAGTCAAACGTCCCATTGATTCTGCGTGTCTGTGCGCGCTCACACGTCCAGACCTCGCGCCTCCTGAAGTCAGTTGATAAGGAGACCGCACCGTTTCGGAGCACGAAAGGATGCGGCAAGGAATTTATTAAGACACTTTTAAAAAAAATTGTACACAATAAAAATCACCCATTTCCGGGTACTTCGAGCAAGTCCCCGTATTCCCTTGATCAGCGGCTAGACCATGAGAGCAGGAGACTTTTCATCCATTAGCTGACCAACCAGGCAGGTTTCTTGCAGTACCCAGGGATGAACACAATCGATGAAAAATGCAAAAAATCGGGCTTACAAACTGATTTAAAAGTTGTATACAATCGTTCCATCGCTGTGACGCCAGCCTGCCTTTCCCCCTCAGGCCCCGCCACGCCACCGTTATCACGATAAGAAGGAAGACTGCAGTGAGCGCTGACTACCCACGCGACCTGATCGGTTACGGCTCCAACCCTCCTCACCCTCACTGGCCGGGCAATGCCCGCATCGCCCTGTCGTTCGTGCTCAATTACGAAGAAGGCGGCGAGCGCAATATCCTGCACGGCGACAAGGAATCAGAAGCCTTCCTTTCGGAAATGGTCGCCGCCCAGCCCCTGCAGGGCGAGCGCAACATGAGCATGGAATCGCTGTACGAGTATGGCAGCCGCGCCGGCGTCTGGCGGATCCTCAAGCTGTTCAAGGAATTCGACATTCCGCTGACCATCTTCGCCGTCGCCATGGCCGCCCAGCGCCATCCGGACGTGATCCGCGCCATGGTCGAAGCCGGCCACGAGATCTGCAGCCACGGCTACCGCTGGATCGACTACCAGTACATGGACGAGGCCCAGGAACGCGAGCACATGCTCGAGGCGATCCGCATCCTCACTGAAATCACCGGTGAACGCCCGCTGGGCTGGTACACCGGCCGCACCGGCCCGAACACCCGGCGCCTGGTGATGGAAGAAGGCGGTTTCCTCTACGACTGCGACACCTACGACGACGACCTGCCCTACTGGGAACCCAACAACCCGACCGGCAAGGCGCACCTGGTGATCCCCTACACCCTGGACACCAACGACATGCGCTTCACCCAGGTCCAGGGCTTCAACCAGGGCGACGATTTCTACCAGTACCTCAAGGATGCCTTCGACGTGCTGTACGCCGAAGGCGCCGAGGCGCCGAAGATGCTGTCCATCGGCCTGCACTGCCGCCTGATCGGCCGTCCGGCGCGCCTGGCCGCCCTGAAACGCTTTATCGAGTACGCCAAGGGTCACGATCAGGTCTGGTTCACCCGCCGCGTGGATATCGCCCGCCACTGGCAACAAACCCACCCGTTCCCGGGAGCTGCGAAATGAGCACCTTCCAAACCCTGAAACCCTCGACCCTGAGCCGCGACGCCTTCGTCAAAGCCTTCGCCGATATCTACGAACATTCGCCATGGGTCGCCGAAAAGGCCTTCGACCTGGGCCAGGACGCATCGATCGACCGGATCGACACCCTGCACCAGCGCATGAGCGACATCCTGTTGAGCGCTGATCACCAGAGCCAGTTGGCCCTGATCAACGCTCACCCGGACCTGGCCGGCAAAGCCGCCGTCCAGGGGCAGCTGACCGAAGCCAGCACCCATGAACAGGCTGGCGCCGGTATTCACCAATGCACGGCCGAAGAGTTCCAGCGCTTCACCGAGCTGAACGATGCCTACAAGGCCAAGTTCAAGTTTCCCTTCATCATGGCGGTAAAAGGCAGCAACCGGCATCAGATCCTCGCGGCGTTCGAAGCCCGCATCCACAACTCGGTGGACACCGAATTCCGGTGCGCGCTGGCGGAGATCAACAAGATCGCCCTGTTCCGATTACTGACTCTCTAGCAAGCCTGGCCCGAGTACGAAACGTACCCAGGGCCCTGCAAGCATCCCAAGCCACTCAATTAAAGGCAGACAAGAAGAATGAAAGCTTACGCCGTACCTTTCGAGAAGTTCGTCAACCTGGCCGACGCCCGCCTGGGCACCAAGATCATCTCGGTGACCGATGACTGGTTCGCGGACGCCAACCGTCTGTTCCAGCCGACCCCGGCCGTATGGAAGGAGGGCGTATTCGATGACAACGGCAAGTGGATGGACGGCTGGGAGTCGCGCCGCAAGCGCTTCGAAGGCTACGACAGCGCTGTGATCCGCCTGGGCGTGCCTGGCCAGATCAAGGGTGTGGACATCGACACCTCATTCTTCACCGGCAACTTCCCGCCATCGGCCTCCCTGGAAGCCTGCTTCCTGACCGAAGGCGAGCCGAACGAAAACACCCAGTGGGTGGAAGTGCTGCCGGCCGTCGAGCTGCAAGGCAACAGCCATCACTACCACGAGATCAGCAACGACCAGGCGTTCAGCCACCTGCGCTTCAACATCTACCCGGATGGCGGCGTGGCCCGTCTGCGCGTGCACGGCATCCCGTACCGCGACTGGTCGGCGGTCGGCGACAACGAACAGGTCGACCTGGCAGCCGCCCTCAACGGTGGCCGCGCCCTGGCCTGCTCCGATGAACACTTCGGCCGCATGAGCAACATCCTCAACCCGGGCCGCGGCATCAACATGGGCGATGGCTGGGAAACCGCCCGCCGCCGCACGCCGGGCAATGACTGGGTGATCGTCGCCCTGGGCCATCCGGGCGAGATCGAGAAGATCATCGTCGACACCCTGCACTTCAAGGGCAACTACCCGGACAGCTGCTCGATCCAGGGCGCCTTCGTCAAGGGTGGCACCGACAGCCAGATCGAAACCCAGTCGCTGTTCTGGCGCGAACTGCTGCCGAGCCAGAAGCTGGAAATGCACGCCGAACACACCTTCGCCGAGCAGATCAAGGCCCTGGGCCCGATCACCCATATCCGCCTGAACGTGTTCCCGGACGGTGGCGTCAGCCGCCTGCGGATCCTCGGCAAGGTCGCGAAGTAATGCCGAGCCTGTAGGCGCGAAGCTTGCTCGCGATAGCGGTTGTCAGGTCGACATCTGCTGTCTGGTTTGACGCCATCGCGAGCAAGCTTCGCTCCTGCAAAAAACATGACTTGCCGAAAAACCGAACTCACAGATTAAGAAGAACAGCATGCGCACATTGATGATCGAACCGCTGACCAAAGAAGCCTTCGCCCCCTTCGGTGACGTGATCGAAACCGACGGCAGCGATCACTTCATGATCAACAACGGTTCGACCATGCGCTTCCATCGTCTGGCTACCGTGGAAACCGCCACGCCGGACGACAAGGCGATCATCAGCATCTTCCGCGCCGACGCGCTGGACATGCCCTTGACCGTACGCATGCTGGAGCGCCATCCGCTGGGCAGCCAGGCTTTCATTCCGCTGCTCGGCAACCCCTTTCTGATCGTGGTCGCGCCACTTGGCGATGCACCTGTATCGGGCTTGGTCCGCGCCTTCGTCAGCAATGGCAGGCAGGGCATTAATTACCATCGCGGCGTCTGGCACCACCCGGTGCTGACGATCGAAAAGCGGGATGACTTCCTGGTGGTTGATCGCAGTGGCACAGGCAATAACTGCGATGAGCATTTCTTTGAAGAGGATGAGTGTTTGATCCTCGCCCCCCACCAATAAGAGAAGGTCTGATCACCCGAAAACAAGGGTGACAGGCGAGAGGTAAAGACTGTGGAAGCACATCTGTTGGAATGGCTCAACCTGAGCGTGCGTTGGGTTCACATGATCACTGGCGTGGCCTGGATCGGCGCGTCGTTCTACTTCGTCTGGCTGGAAAACAACCTCAATCGCGTCAACCCCAAGGACGGCCTGTCGGGCGACCTCTGGGCAATCCACGGTGGCGGCATCTATCACCTGGAAAAATACAAGCTGGCCCCACCGTCCATGCCGGAGAACCTGCACTGGTTCAAGTGGGAAGCCTACTTCACCTGGATGTCGGGGATCGCCCTGCTCTGCCTGGTGTTCTACTACAACCCGATGCTCTACCTGGTAGCGCCCGGCAGCGGCCTGACCGGCCCTGAAGGCGTGGCCATCGGCATCGGTTCGCTGATCGCCGGCTGGTTCGTCTACGACTTCCTCTGCGACTCGCCCCTGGGCAAGAAACCCGCCCTGCTCGGCTTCATCCTGTTCGTGCTGTTGATCGCCGCGGCCTATGGCTTCAGCAAGGTGTTCAGCGGTCGCGGCGCCTATCTGCATGTCGGCGCCATCATCGGCACCATCATGGTCGGCAACGTGTTCCGCATCATCATGCCGGCCCAGCGCGCGCTGGTGGCCGCCATCGCGGAAAACCGCACGCCGGACCCGACCCTGCCGGCCAAGGGCCTGCTGCGTTCGCGCCACAACAACTACTTCACCCTGCCCGTGCTGTTCATCATGATCAGCAACCACTTCCCGAGCACCTATGGCAGCCAGTACAACTGGTTGATCCTGGCCGGGATCGCGGTGCTGGCGGTGCTGGTGCGTCACTACTTCAACACCCGCCACGACAGCCACAAGTTCGCCTGGACCCTGCCGGTCGCGGCCCTGGGCATGATCTGCCTGGCCTACGTCACCGGCCCCGCGCAAATGGCCAAGGGTCCGGAAGTGGCCAAGGCGCCGGCGAAGATCGAGTACCAGCCACTGCCGGAAACCGCCATCGGCGGCGGCGCCAAGCCTGAGGCCGCAGCGGCTCCGGCAGCTCCGGCAGCTCCCGAAGTTGCTCCGACGCAAGCGTCCACGGCAACCCCGGGCCCGAGCTTCGACAAGGTGCACAACGTGATCCAGGAACGTTGCACCGTCTGCCACTCGGCCAAGCCCACCAGCCCGCTGTTCAGTGCCGCGCCGGCCGGCGTGATGTTCGATACCCCGGAGCAGATCAAGCTCCAGGCCCCACGGATCCAGGCCCAGGCAGTCGCCAGCCAGATCATGCCGCTGGGCAACATCACCCAGATGACCCAGCAGGAACGTGACCTGATCGGCGCCTGGATCAACCAGGGGGCGCGCACCAACTAGTACTGCGGTGCCAGCCCGCTCGCTCCTGCAGCTCATGCAATACCTGTAGGCGCGAGCTTGCCCGCGATCAACCGCCACGCGGTTGGCCTGCTGCAAAAAAGCTGTTCGCAACCACACAGCTTTCTAATCACAAGAATAAAAAGATCCGAGGTGTTGCATGTCCGCGTTAACCGAACCGCGCATCCCCGACGCACCCGCCATTGCGCGACTGCCCCTTTTGCAACTGATCCTGGTCGGTTTGCAGCATGTCCTGCTGATGTACGGAGGCGCCATCGCGGTGCCGTTGATCATCGGACAGGCCGCGGGTCTGAGTCGTGAAGAAATCGCTTTCCTGATCAATGCCGACCTGCTGGTCGCCGGCATCGCCACCATCGTGCAATCCCTCGGCATCGGCCCCATGGGCATCCGCATGCCAGTGATGATGGGCGCCAGCTTTGCCGCCGTGGGCAGCATGGTGGCCATGGCCGGCATGCCGGGCATCGGTTTGCAGGGGATCTTTGGCGCGACCATCGCCGCCGGTTTCTTCGGCATGCTGATCGCGCCCTTCATGTCCAAGGTGGTGCGTTTCTTCCCGCCCCTGGTCACCGGCACCGTCATCACCTCCATCGGCCTGTCGCTGTTCCCGGTCGCGGTGAACTGGGCGGGCGGCGGCAGCCACAATACCGAATTCGGTTCCCCGATCTACCTGACCATCGCCGCGCTGGTACTGGGCACCATCCTGCTGGTGCACCGTTTCATGCGCGGTTTCTGGGTGAATATTTCCGTGCTGATCGGCATGGGCCTGGGCTACGTGCTCTGCGGCCTGATCGGCATGGTCGACCTCAGCGGCATGGCCCAGGCGCCCTGGGTGCAGGTGGTCACTCCGCTGCATTTCGGCATGCCGCAGTTCCATCTGGCGCCGATCCTTTCGATGTGCCTGGTGGTAGTGATCATCTTCGTCGAGTCCACCGGGATGTTCCTCGCCCTGGGAAAGATCACTGGCCAGGAAGTCACCCCGCGCATGCTACGTCGCGGCCTGCTGTGTGATGCCGGCGCCTCGTTTTTCGCCGGTTTCCTCAACACCTTCACCCACTCTTCGTTCGCCCAGAACATCGGCCTGGTACAGATGACCGGCGTGCGTTGCCGCTCGGTGACCCTAGTCGCCGGCGGCCTGCTGATAGTCCTGAGCCTGCTACCCAAGGCGGCTTTCCTGGTGGCCTCGATTCCACCGGCGGTACTGGGTGGCGCAGCCATCGCCATGTTCGGCATGGTGGCGGCGACCGGGATCAAGATCCTCCAGGAAGCCGACATCGCCGACCGCCGCAATCAACTGCTGGTGGCGGTGAGCATCGGCATGGGCCTGATTCCGGTGGTCCGCCCGGAATTCTTCGCCCACCTGCCGCTGTGGATGAGCCCGATCACCCACAGCGGAATCGCCATGGCCACTCTCAGTGCCCTGGCCCTGAACCTGCTGTTCAACATCCTGGGCGGTACCGAACGGGCCGCCAGCAATCCCCGACACGCCCACCAGCATTGAAGCCTGAACGGGGCGGCCTGGCGGTCGCCCCTGCTTGACCGTCGATACCCGAAATACACGCACGACAGGCAGACCCGGCACCGCGCCCGGTCGCAGTCGGCGGCTGCCTGCGCCTTGACAATAAAAACAAACAGGGAGCAACACGATGAGACATGCACACGCACGCCTGCTGCTCGGCGGCACACTGCTGGCGACAACCCAGGCCATGGCTGGCGACCTGCTGCTGTGGCAGACCAACAGCCTGACGTACCTGTACGGCAAGAACTTCGCGATCAACCCGTCGATCCAGCAGACGGTGACCTTCGAACACGCCGACCGCTGGAAGTACGGCGACACCTTCCTGTTCGTCGACAAGATTTTCTACAACGGCCAGGAAGACCGTAACAAAGGCCGCCACGCCTTTTACGGCGAGTTCAGCCCCAGGCTGTCGTTCGGCAAGATCCTCGACCGCTCATTGGCCTTCGGCCCGGTCAAGGATGTGTTGCTGGCCATGACCTACGAATATGGCGAAGGCGACAGCGAGGCCTACCTGATCGGCCCCGGTTTCGACCTCGCCGTTCCGGGCTTCAACTATTTCACCCTGAACTTCTACCGCCGCCAGACCGAAGGCCCGCGCCCCGGCGACGGTGTCTGGCAAATCACCCCCTCCTGGTCCTACAGCATCCCGCTGGGTCGCTCGAACCTGTTGATCGACGGCTACCTGGACTGGGTGGTGGACAACGACCGGAACGACCGCGGCACCTACCACGCCAACCTGCATATCAACCCACAGATCAAATACGACCTGGGCAAGGCCCTGCGCCTGGGCGAGAAGCAGCTGTATGTCGGCCTCGAATACAGCTACTGGAAAGACAAGTACGGCATCCAGAACAGTCCGAACCTGGACACCAACCAGAACACCGCCAGCCTGCTGGTGAAGGTGCATTTCTAGGATGGCCGGCAAACGTGCTCCAAAGTTGTTTCAAGTGCGCTATTGCAGAGCACTTGAGCAAGGCCGTGGGAGTCAGTATTCTCCGCGGCCGCCTGAATCCGGTGAAAAAAAAAGCCCGGATTTAAAAACTGACCAGAAAGCCAACTTATCCAGGCCTCTGGAAAGTACCAAGGCGTACCGATTTAGAACCGAATTCACTCTCGATCGACTGTATTCGTACAGCCGCGCGGGAGTTTTTGCGTTTTTTTTCGCCTTGGCTCAGCTCTTGCTATCAGCAACAAAGCTGACCGATCGGATGATTTTTCAGCCACTGGAAGGTGCCACACCAGAGCACCGGCTTTAAAGAAAAAAACGTGGAACCACTTACTTTTTGGGAGCAACCGAATGAACCGCATCTGTAAAGGCCTGATGCTTGCCGGATCCTTGCTGGCAGGGGCCCAGGCCACCGCCGGCGATCTGCTGCAATGGCAGAACAACAGCCTGACTTACCTCTACGGCAAAGACTTCGCGATCAATCCAGAAATCCAACAGACCGTTACGTTCGAACATGCCGATGCCTGGAAGTACGGCGACAACTTCCTGTTTATCGACAAGATCTTCTACAACGGTAAAAAGGACGGCAACGTCGGTCCGAATACTTATTACGGCGAGTTCAGCCCGCGTCTTTCATTCGGCAAGATCTTTGATCAGAAGTTGGAGTTCGGTCCGATCAAGGATGTATTACTGGCCATGACTTACGAGTTCGGCGAAGGCGATAACGAGTCCTACCTGATCGGTCCGGGTTTTGACCTGGCGATCCCCGGGTTCGATTACTTCCAGTTGAACTTCTACAACCGCCAGACCGAAGGCAGCCGTGCCGGCGACAATGTCTGGCAGATCACCCCGGTATGGTCCTACACCATTCCGGTGGGCCGTTCGGACATCCTGATCGACGGCTTCATCGACTGGGTAGTGGACAACGACAAGAATTCCAAAGGCGAGTACCACGCCAACCTGCACATCAACCCGCAGATCAAGTACGACCTGGGCAAGGCGCTGAAACTGGGCGACAAACAGCTGTATGTCGGTATCGAATACGACTATTGGAAGAACAAGTACGGGGTCAAGGACACCCCGTACTTCGACACCGACCAGAACACCGCCAGCCTGCTGCTCAAGTACCACTTCTGATGCTGTGAGCACCGTTCCCGTGCGGGTCGCGGGAACGGATTACATCGAACAAATCGATAGTAACGCGCCGATATTCGCAACCATCGATCAGTTGAGCTGGCATAGCATGTCGCTCATTCCAATCTGATCAGGAGTTGCATCGATGACTCAATTTCGCAAAGTACTCAGCGTCCATACCGGCCAGCCCGCTTCGGACGGCGCCGGCGTCAGACTGACCCGGGTCTTCGGTGGCCAGGGTGTCGAGCGTTTCGACCCGTTCCTGATGCTCGACGAGTTCGGCTCGGAAAACCCCGACGATTACATCGCCGGCTTCCCGCCCCATCCCCATCGCGGTTTCGAAACCGTCACCTACATGCTCGAAGGCCGCATGCGCCATGAGGATCACCTGGGCAACGTCGGCCTGCTGGAAGGCGGTGGCGTGCAGTGGATGACCGCTGCCAAGGGCATCATCCACAGCGAGATGCCGGAGCAGGAAGAAGGCGTGATGCGCGGCTTCCAGCTATGGCTGAACCTGCCGGGCAAGCACAAGCTGGACAAGGCCGGTTACCGGGACATTCAACCCCAGGACATCCCGCGCCTGACCACCGCCAATGGCGTGGAAGTGGTGGTGATCGCCGGCCGCTTCGATGACGGCCAGGTGCAACAGACCGGCGCCGTGGAGCGACCAGACACCGAGCCCCACTACTTCGACCTGCGCCTGCCTGCTGGCGCCAGCATCAGCCCGCGTCTGCCTGAAGGACATCGGGCCCTGCTGTATGTCTATGAAGGCCAGGTTGAGCTGGCCGGGCATCCGCAACCGGTCGCCAGCAGCAAGCTGGTGCGCCTGTCCGACCAGGGCGAGATCCAGTTGAGCAGTGCCAATGGCGCCCGTGTGCTGTTGATCGCCGGCAAGCCCCTGGGCGAGCCGATCGTGCAGTACGGCCCGTTCGTGATGAACACCCGGGAAGAGATCGAGCAGGCGTTGCGGGATTTTCGCGATGACAAACTGACGGCCTGAGCATTGCCCTTAGAAACGCTATCGCGAGCAAGCTCGCTCCTACAGAGATAATGAACTCCCTGTAGGAGCGAGCTTGCTCGCGATGCTTTTTCAGGCCGTCTCGACTTCTGCCGCCAATCCCAGGAAGCGCCGCAGCTCGTCGCGCTTGGCCAGGGCATCGCTGCGTCCCAGTTCGATCAGTTCGCTGCAATACCCCGACTCGAACAACAGGTAACTCAGGACTCCGGCACCGCTGGTCTTGGTTGCCCCCGGCCCGCGCAGAAACAGGCGCAGTGCCGCCGGCAGCTCATGCCGGTGCCGGGCAGCGATCTCGTCGATCGGCTGGCTGGGCGCAATCACCAGCACCTCCACCGGCGCCACGCCCAGGGCGCGGACGGGCGTGCCCGACGGCAGCAGATGACTGAACTGGTTGAGTCGCTGCAAGAGTTCGATGTCGCTCTCCAGGCTGTCAATGAAGGTACTGTTGAGCATGTGGCCACCGATCTGCGCCAGCGTCGGCTGCTGCCCGGTGTAGCTGCGTTGCTGGGGCGCCTGCGGATCGATGCCGCGAGGGTTGCCGCTGACCCCGACCACCAGCACCCGGCTGGCCCCCAGGTGCAACGCCGGACTGATGGGCGCCGATTGCCGCACCGCGCCGTCGCCGAAAAACTCCTGGTCGATTTTCACCGGCGCGAACAGCAACGGAATCGCCGAACTGGCCAGCAAGTGTTCAACCGTGAGTTCGGTGGGCAGGCCGATACGCCGATGGCGCAGCCAGGCATCGATGGTGCCGCCGCCCTGGTAGAAGGTCACCGCCTGGCCCGATTCGTAACCGAAGGCCGTGACCGCCACCGCTTGCAGGTGCTTTTGCGCGATCGCCTGACGAATGCCGGACAGCTGCAGCTTATCGTTCAACAACTGCCGCAGCGGTGAACTGTTGAGCAGCGCCACCGGCACCTGCGCGCCCAGGCCGAGCAGGCTGTGACCGACGAACCGGGTGGCCTGGCGGATCACCCCGGGCCAGTCGCTGCGGATCACCTGATGGCTGCGAAAGCCCTGCCAGAACGCCGTAAGACGTTCGATGGCCGCGGTGAAATCCAGCGCGCCGCTGGCCAGGCTGACCGCGTTGATCGCCCCGGCCGAGGTCCCGACAATCACCGGAAACGGATTGCTCGTCCCCGCCGGCAGCAACTCGGCAATTGCCGCCAATACCCCCACCTGATATGCCGCACGAGCCCCACCGCCGGAAAGAATCAATCCTGTGACCGGTTCCGCTGGGCTCATCGCTACACTCCATGGCGCTGATAAAGGGCTTTCAATCTTGGCTCTGTACGAAAAGTGGCTACGCGCTGGGCGCCTTCGGCGCTACGCAGGTCATGCTGCGTTAAAAACAGGCTCGGAATGCTCATGTAGGCCCCTACAGTCGAACGCGACCCCGGCCGTTCCTCGCCTGTTTTTGCCTTGCCTGACCTTCGCTCGCCGACCTTTCGTCCTAGAGCCTAACGCGATAATTTCAACCGCGCTTCTTATACAGCTTCGGCTCGCCTGGCGGGCGGCTCTTGAAACGGCGATGCGCCCACAGGTACTGCTCCGGGCACTCGCGCAGCACGCCTTCGATCCACTGGTTGATGCGCAGGCAATCGGCCTCTTCGGTCTCACCCGGGAAATCCTGCAACGGCGGGTGAATCACCAAGCGATAACCACTGCCATCGGCCAGCCGCTGCTGAGTGAAAGGCACCACCAGGGCCTTGCCCAGCCGGGCGAACTTGCTGGTGGCGGTAACCGTCGCCGCCTGGATGCCGAACAGCGGCACGAACACGCTCTGCTTGGCGCCGTAATCCTGGTCCGGTGCGTACCAGATGGCACGCCCGGCACGCAGCAGCTTGAGCATGCCGCGCACGTCTTCACGCTCCACGGCCAGGGAATCCAGGTTGTGCCGTTCGCGGCCACGGCGCTGGATGAAATCGAACAGCGGGTTCTTGTGCTCGCGGTACATGCCATCGATGGTGTGCTGCTGGCCCAGCAACGCCGCGCCGATTTCCAGGGTGGTGAAGTGCAGGGCCATGAGGATCACGCCCTTGCCTTCCAGCTGCGCCTGCTTGAGGTACTCCAGCCCTTCGACATGGGCCAGGCGCGCCAGGCGCGGCTTGGACCACCACCAGCTCATGGCCATCTCGAAAAAGGCGATGCCAGTGGAGGCGAAGTTTTCCTTGAGCAGGCGCTTGCGCTCGGCCGCGGACTTCTCGGGGAAACACAGTTCCAGGTTGCGCTTGGCGATCCGCCGACGCTCGCCGGCCACCCGGTACATCAACGCGCCCAGGGCACGGCCGATCCACAGCAGCAGCGGATAGGGCAACTGGACCACCAGCCATAGCAGGCCCAGGCCCAGCCACAGCGGCCAAAAACGGGGATAAAGAAATGCAGCTCGAAAACGCGGGCGATCCATTACAGATTCCGGACAGACAACAAGGTCGCGCATTCTACATCGGTTCGACCCGGCTTGCGGCCCGCGGGCGTTCTCGTTATAAGTCTCGGCACTTTTAGTGACAAGCCGCTTTATGCCGACCATGAGCCAAACCGAATCGCAAGACCTGGATCCTGTGTTCCAGTTGAAGGGCAGCATGCTGGCCATCACCGTGCTGGAACTGGCCCGCAACGACCTCGAAGGCCTCGATCGCCAACTGGCGGCGAAGGTCGCGCAAGCCCCGAATTTCTTCAGTAACGCCCCGCTGGTGCTGGCGCTGGACAAACTGCCGGCCAGCGAAGGCGCCGTCGATCTGCCCGGCCTGATGCGCGTCTGCCGTCACCATGGTCTGCGCACCCTGGCGATCCGCGCCAGCCGCATCGAAGACATCGCCGCGGCGATCGCCGTTGATCTGCCGGTCCTGCCTCCCTCCGGCGCCCGCGAGCGGCCGCTGGAACCGCAGGAAAACGAAGCCCGGAAAAAGCCTGAAAAACCGCCTGAGCCGACCATCAAGCCCACCCGCATCATCACTTCGCCAGTACGCGGCGGACAGCAGATCTATGCCCAGGGTGGTGATCTGGTAGTGACCTCGTCGGTCAGTCCGGGTGCGGAACTTCTGGCCGATGGCAACATCCATGTATACGGCCCGATGCGCGGTCGAGCGCTGGCCGGGGTCAAGGGCGACACCAAGGCACGGATTTTCTGTCAGCAGTTGAGCGCTGAACTGGTGTCCATCGCCGGCCAGTACAAGGTTTCCGAGGACCTGCGGCGCGACCCGTTGTGGGGCGCCGGGGTCCAGGTCAGCCTGTCGGGTGACGTGTTGAACATCACACGTCTTTAACGGATACTGCCGCATTTTCCAGGCATCTCTAAAACCTAGCGAATACGGCTCAAACGAAGTAGGAGCAGGTGTTAACCGACCTCCAGCCAAGGCTGTCCGACTGCAGTAGTTTTCATAGAGATGTTTTTCAGGGGCTAAAAAGTCCTTCTTCCTTAGGGGTGAAACACCTTGGCCAAGATTCTCGTGGTTACATCCGGCAAGGGTGGTGTGGGTAAGACCACCACCAGCGCCGCTATCGGTACCGGCCTCGCTCTGCGCGGCCACAAAACTGTCATCGTCGACTTCGACGTCGGCTTGCGTAACCTCGACCTGATCATGGGTTGCGAACGTCGCGTGGTGTATGACTTCGTCAACGTGGTCAACGGCGAAGCCAACCTGCAGCAAGCCCTGATCAAAGACAAGCGCCTGGAAAACCTCTACGTACTGGCCGCCAGCCAGACCCGCGACAAAGACGCGCTGACCCAGGAAGGCGTGGAAAAAGTGCTGATGGAGCTCAAGGAGACCTTCGATTTCGTGGTCTGCGACTCCCCGGCCGGTATCGAGAAAGGCGCCCACCTGGCCATGTACTTCGCCGACGAAGCGATTGTCGTGACCAACCCTGAAGTTTCCTCGGTGCGCGACTCCGACCGTATGCTCGGCCTTTTGGCCAGCAAGTCCCGCCGCGCCGAAAGAGGCGAAGAGCCGATCCAGGAACACCTGCTGATCACCCGCTACCACCCGGAGCGCGTCGAAAAAGGGGAAATGCTCGGTGTCGAAGACGTCAAGGAAATCCTTGCAGTGCGCCTTCTGGGCGTGATCCCGGAATCCCAGGCGGTGCTCAAGGCCTCCAACCAGGGCGTGCCGGTGATTCTCGACGACCAGAGCGACGCCGGCCAGGCCTACAGCGATACCGTTGATCGCTTGCTGGGCAAGGAAAAGGAACACCGGTTCCTCAATGTCGAGAAGAAGGGATTCTTCGAGCGCCTGTTTGGAGGTAGGTAAATGAACCTTTTTGACTTCTTTCGTGCCAGCAAAAAAGTAAGCACCGCGTCGGTAGCGAAAGAGCGTCTACAGATCATCGTGGCGCATGAACGCGGCCAACGCACTACCCCCGATTACTTGCCTGCCTTGCAGAAGGAACTGGTGGAAGTAATCCGCAAGTACGTCAATATCGGGTCCGATGACGTGCACGTCGCTCTGGAAAACCAGGGCAGCTGCTCGATCCTGGAACTCAATATCACCCTGCCTGATCGCTGATCGACCAGGCTGGAGCCACGGCGGCTCGATCCCTCGGTTTTTCTACAGGAGCAAGCCTGCTCCTGTAGAAGCCGGGCTGATCGAGCCGCCGTTGGCGTTTGTTACGAGGCTGTTTTAATGCCGCTGTCGAATATCCGCATCATTCACCAGGACGCCGCTGTCCTGGTGGTGGACAAACCTACCCTGCTGCTCTCAGTGCCTGGCCGGGCCGATGACAACAAGGATTGCCTGATCACCCGCCTGCAGGAAAATGGCTACCCGGAAGCCCGCATCGTCCACCGGCTGGACTGGGAAACCTCCGGCATCATCCTGCTGGCCCGCGACCCCGATACCCACCGCGAACTGTCCCGGCAATTTCACGACCGCGAGACCGAAAAAGCCTACACCGCATTGTGCTGGGGCCAACCGGAACTGGACAGCGGCAGCATCGACCTGCCACTGCGCTACGACCCGCCGACCAAACCGCGGCACGTGGTGGACCACGAATTCGGCAAGAACGCCCTGACTTTCTGGCGCGTGCTGGAACGTTGCGGCGACTGGTGCCGTGTCGAGTTGACCCCGATCACCGGGCGCTCGCACCAGTTGCGGGTGCATATGCTGTCCATCGGTCACCCGCTGCTGGGCGACGGTCTGTATGCGCATCCACAAGCGCTGGCCGCCTGGCCACGCCTGTGCCTGCACGCCAGCATGCTCAGCTTCACCCATCCGCAGAGTGGCGAACGCCTGCGCTTCGAATGCCCGGCACCGTTCTGATCGAGAGCGGCCACCGTAGCGGGACGCCCCTCGATTGAGGGGCACACAACCTCAGAAAAATCCGACCAAAAATTAAGATTAATCCGAATAATTTGTTATGAATTTGTGAAAAAAATATTAAAATAGTGGCTATTCGATATTAAGGCAGGAAGCCCTCGTGCTCAGCAGTCAGCCATTTCAACGCGATTACCCTTTCACCTTCTGCTTTCTGAATACCACCCTGCACCTTCGCGAAAAACCTTCGGCAAACGCCTGCACAGCCCTCGAACAACTTATCCGCCAACGTCACGCACACAAACAGACCCGCGCCAGCGCGCCTTTGGCGAACGGCGAGACACCGCTGTTCGCCAAGGTGCAGCCTCTGGATACACTCAAGGCGAAAGTTCGCGTCACCCTGGGCAAGCCCCAGCGCAACGGCCGCTTCGACTGGCCGCTGGAAGAGCTGATCAACACCGTCGAAGCCCAGCGACGCGGCGTACAGATGTCCGACCTTGAAGGATTCGGCTATACCCGGGATCGCCTGGGACTGGTACAGGAATACTTCATCCTTACCCGCCTGCTGGACGATTACGTCGACGGCGTACAGTGGTTGCGCAACAACCCGGACAAGATCGAGCCCTTTATCCGCGATGCATTCGGCCTGCTGCACTCCCTCGCGCAAAAGAACATCACCCACATGGACTTCTGGGCCGGCAACATCATGATCAGCCCCCAGGCTCCACTCAAGGCCATCGACTTCGAGAACTGCTTCGCGACCATCACGCCCCATCCCAGCGAAACCCTGGGTTTTCAGTTGGGGTTCTTCTACCGTCGCGAAGTCTACAAACTGATCACCGAAGCGCAGTACGACGCGCTGGTGGAGGAATACCTCGATCAACTGCCGGGCATTTGCGCAGAGAAATTCAACCAGGTTTACCAGGCCAGCAAGCATGAATATGTGGGCCGCAAGCAACGCCGCGAAGTGTTCCTCAAAGGCAACCTGATCACCGGCTGAGCCGTTCTCCCTGCCGCGATGAATGTTGTCTCCCTCAACGGCATTGCGCCTGCAATGCCGCGAGCCGATACGGTAAACTCGCGCCACTGCTGTCTGGAGTTACTTATGCGCGAAGAGTTGAACCAGGGCCTGATCGACTTCCTCAAGGCCTCCCCTACCCCTTTCCATGCAACCGCCAGCCTCGTTCAACGCCTGGAGGCCGCGGGCTACCAGCGTCTCGACGAGCGCGAGCCGTGGACCACCGAAGCCAACGGTCGCTACTACGTCACCCGCAATGACTCCTCCATCGTGGCCGTCAAGCTGGGTCGGCATTCGCCCCTGCAAGGCGGGATCCGCATGGTCGGCGCGCACACCGACAGCCCGTGCCTGCGGGTCAAGCCGCAACCGGAACTGCAACGCCAGGGCTTCTGGCAACTGGGCGTGGAAGTCTACGGCGGCGCCTTGCTGGCGCCTTGGTTCGACCGCGACCTGTCGCTGGCCGGCCGCGTCACCTTCCGTCGCGACGGCAAGGTCGAAAGCCAGCTGATCGACTTCAAGGCGCCCATCGCGATCATCCCCAACCTGGCCATTCACCTCAATCGCGAAGCCAACCAGGGCTGGGCCATCAATGCCCAGACCGAGTTGCCGCCGATCCTCGCGCAATTCGCCGGCGACGAGCGGGTCGACTTCCGCGCGGTGCTGACCGACCAGTTGGCTCGCGAACACGGCCTGAACGCCGATGTGGTGCTCGATTACGAGCTGAGCTTCTACGACACCCAAAGCGCCGCGGTGATCGGCCTGCACGGCGACTTCATCGCTGGCGCGCGCCTGGACAACCTGCTGTCCTGCTACGCCGGCCTGCAAGCCTTGCTCAACGCCGACACCGAGGAAACCTGCGTGCTGGTCTGCAACGACCACGAAGAAGTCGGCTCCTGCTCGGCCTGCGGCGCCGACGGCCCGATGCTCGAGCAGACCCTGCGCCGCCTGCTGCCCGAAGGCGACGAATTCGTGCGTACCATCCAGAAGTCGCTGCTGGTCTCGGCCGACAATGCCCACGGTGTGCACCCCAACTACGCCGACAAGCACGATGCCAATCACGGCCCGAAACTCAATGCCGGCCCGGTGATCAAGGTCAACAGCAACCAGCGATACGCCACCAACAGCGAAACCGCCGGTTTCTTCCGCCATCTGTGCATGGCCGAGGAAGTGCCGGTGCAAAGCTTCGTGGTGCGCAGCGACATGGGCTGCGGCTCGACCATCGGCCCGATCACCGCCAGCCACCTGGGCGTGCGCACCGTGGATATCGGCCTGCCGACCTTCGCCATGCACTCGATCCGCGAACTGTGCGGCAGCCACGACCTGGCGCATCTGGTGAAGGTACTGAGCGCGTTCTACGCCAGCCGCGACCTGCCGTAAGCCCTCTTCTGTAGGAGCGAAGCTTGCTCGCGATGAACGATGATGCGGTCGTCCAGTACCTCCGCGTCGCCGCCATCGCGAGCAAGCTTCGCTCCTACAAGACGCGAAAATCCAGGCATCGAGGCATTTCTGATGCACATCAACCCGAACTCCGCCAAAGCCACCTAGACTGGTGAGTATCCCCTCCGACAAGGCTGTCGCCATGATCTCGATGTCTTCGTTCCACGCCATGCTCATTCCCATTCTCTCGGGGATGATCCTGCTGGCCATCGGCTACAACTTCCGCGACAAGAATGCCGGCATCTTCAGCATGTGGGCCGGTATGCTGCTGATCCTTGGCACCGTGATCTACAAGATCCTCGCCAAACTCGCCGAATAAAATGCGCCGTCCAGGCTCGCATTGGTATTAGCTGCCTCGTACACTCGGTCGATCCGCTTTTTCTGAGGTTGACCGCCCAGTGTTCGCTCGTCTTTCCGTTCTGCCCTACTGCCTGTTTCTCTGTCTCCTGACACTATTGCCGCTGTCATCAGCCCAGGCGGTGGGTCTGCCGGGCCTGCTCAACAGCGGTAAAACCCAGCCACAAGCCGAGCAGCCCCTGGGACAGTCGCTGGACGAGGTCATCAAATCCCTGGAAAACGACCAGCAACGCAGCCAGTTGCTGACCGACCTGAAAAAGCTCCGCGACGCCACGAAAAAAGCCCAGACGCCCGCCGAAGAAGGCGTGCTCGGCCTGATCGGCGGCACCCTGTCCAGCTTCGAAAAACAGTTCTCCGGCGCCGACAGCCCGATCACCCGCTGGTCGAACGAATTCGATCAGGCCCAGGATGAACTGGCGGCCCTGATGCTGCCGGCCAGCGAATGGCTGCCGATCATCTTCGCCTTCGCCCTG
This sequence comes from Pseudomonas sp. SBT1-2, assembly GCF_028640875.1. Classification (NCBI taxonomy): domain Bacteria; kingdom Pseudomonadati; phylum Pseudomonadota; class Gammaproteobacteria; order Pseudomonadales; family Pseudomonadaceae; genus Pseudomonas; species Pseudomonas sp. SBT1-2. The sequence goes on from NZ_JAQZAA010000112.1 coordinate 52,779, forward strand.
ATCCTGATGGTCTGGAGCCTGCTGGCGGCGGCGCTGATCTGGCTCAGCCACCGCCTGCGGGAGCGTTTCGGCCTCACCGAAGAACTGCCGCAGCACCCCAAGACCTGGGACCTGCTGCGCTTCGCCCTGCGCAAACTGGGGCCCTGGCTGATCGCGCTGATCATGACCGTGTACATGACCTACAAACTGCCGTCGTCCCTGGGCAAGGACCTGGCCATGGTCCTGGCTTACGCACTGGTGGTCGGCACCTGTTTCTCGGCGATCTGCGTGATCGCCTTTTCCGTGCTGGACGGTCCGAACCGTCACCGCGCACTGTACATTCTGCGCCGCCAGGCGTTCCGCCCATTGTGGCTGATCGGCAGTTTCGCCGCCTTCGGCGAGGCCTTGAGCGACCCACGATTGATCGCCAGCCTGGGCAGCCACCTGGCGCACACCGCGGCCACCTTCGCCAATGTCATGGCGGCCTTGTCCACCGGGGTGTTCATCCTGCGTTTCCGGCGGCCGATCGCGCACCTGATCCGCAACCAGCCGCTGTCCCGCCGCCTGACCCGCCGCGCCCTGAGCGACACCATCGAGATCATCGGCACCTTCTGGTACCTGCCAGCGCTGGTGCTGGTGGCCATCTCTCTGTTCGCCACCTTCATTTCCGCCGGCGACACCAGCACTGCCCTGCGCCAGTCGCTGATCTGCACCGTGCTGCTGGTGCTGTGCATGGTGATCAACGGCCTGGTGCGCCGCCATTCCCTCAAGCCCCAGCGCGGGCACAAGCGCCACGCCCTGTACTCCGAGCGCCTGAAAGGCTTCTTCTACACCCTCGCCCACCTGATGGTGTGGCTGGTGTTCATCGAGCTCGGCCTGCGGGTCTGGGGCATGTCGCTGATCCGCTTCACCGAAGGCGACGGCCACGAAATCAGCGTCAAGCTGTTCAGCCTCGGTGGCACCCTGCTGTTCGCCTGGCTGATCTGGATCCTCAGCGACACCGCGGTGCATCACGCCCTGACCCGTTCGCGCAAAGGCCTGGCCAATGCCCGGGCGCAGACCATGATGCCGCTGATCCGCAACGTGCTGTTCGTGGCGATCTTCATCATCGCCCTGATCGTCGCCCTGGCGAACATGGGCATGAACGTCACGCCGCTGCTGGCCGGTGCCGGTGTGATCGGCCTGGCCATCGGTTTTGGCGCCCAGTCGCTGGTGGCCGACCTGATCACCGGCCTGTTCATCATCATCGAGGACTCCCTGGCCATCGACGACTACGTGGACGTCGGCGGCCACCTGGGTACCGTCGAAGGCCTGACCATCCGCACCGTGCGCCTGCGGGACATCGACGGCATCGTGCACACCATCCCGTTCAGCGAAATCAAGAGCATCAAGAACTACTCCCGGGAGTTCGGCTACGCGATCTTCCGGGTGGCCATTCCGTACAACATGGACATAGACGAGGCCATCAAGCTGATGCGCGATGTCGGCCAGAAGATGCGCACCGACCCGCTGCAACGGCGCAACATCTGGTCGCCGCTGGAGTTCCAGGGGGTGGAAAGCTTCGAGTCCGGCAACGCGATTCTGCGCGCCCGCTTCAAGACCGCGCCGATCAAGCAATGGGAGGTGTCACGGGCCTTCAACCTGTCCCTCAAGCGCCACCTCGACGAAGCCGGAATGGACCTGGCCACGCCACGCATGAGCGTGCAAGTGATCACCGCCGGCGGCGGGCCCCAGCAAGAGGAGTAAGGCGTCCGGCCGCGCACTGGCAAGGGCGCGGCCGCACTCTCCACGGTTGGGGCGGTCACAGGTTTTGCCACCTGAGCAGCACAACAATAATCATGGAGAGAGTCCCTATGCAGTTATCCGCTATCGCCCAAGCCTGCCTGATCGGCGTCCTGGCCTTGTCCAGCCAGGCCGCCAACGCCGTCGACGACAGCGCCATGGAACAGGCACGCCAGCACATCGCCGAACAGGCCAAGGCCCTGGAGCCGGCGCTGCTGGAAACCCGTCGCGATATCCACGCCCACCCGGAACTCGGCAACACCGAACAACGCACCGCCGAACTGGTGGCCACGCAATTGCGCGCCCTGGGCCTGGAGGTCAAGACCGGCGTCGCCCGTACCGGCGTGGTGGCGGTGCTCAAGGGCGCCCTGCCCGGCCCGACCGTGGCCCTGCGCGCCGACATGGACGCGCTGCCGGTCAAGGAAGTCGCGGACCTGCCGTTCGCCTCCAAGGCCAAGGGTCGCTACCTGGACAAGGAAGTGGACGTCATGCACGCCTGCGGCCATGACGCCCACACCGCCATCCTGCTGAGCACGGCGAAAATCCTCAGCGACATGCGCGAGCGCCTGCCCGGCACCGTGGTGTTCTATTTCCAGCCCGCCGAAGAAGGCCCGAGCGATTTCGTCCCCGACGGCAAGAACACCTGGGGCGCGAAGATGATGGTGCAGGAAGGCGTCATGAAATCGCCCAAGCCGGACGCGGTGTTCGGCCTGCATGTCTGGGCCGGGATTCCGGCCGGGCGCATCGCCTATCGCCCGGGCCCGACCCTGGCCAGCTCCGACGACCTGCGTATCAGGATCCTCGGCAAGCAGACCCACGCCGGCCGCCCCTGGGACGGCATCGACCCGATCACGGTCGGCGCCCAGACCGTCGTCGGGTTGCAAACCGTGGTCAGCCGGCGCACCGATATCTCATCGTTTCCCTCGGTGGTCAGCATCGGCACCATCAACGGCGGCACGCGCTACAACATCATCCCCGAGTCGCTGGACATGACCGGCACCATCCGCTCCTACGACTACGGCATCCGCCAGAAGCTGCACAGCGATGTGCGCCAGACCGTGGAAAAGATCGCCGAAAGCGGTGGCGCCAAGGCCGAGGTGAGCATCATCGAGAAGTACGACCCGACCATCAACGACCCGGCCCTGACCGAGAAAATGCTGCCGAGCCTGCGCTGGGCGGCCAAGGACGATGTGGTGCAGGGCCCGTTGGTGGGAGGCGCGGAAGACTTTTCCTTCTATGCCAAGGAGGCGCCGGGGCTGTTCGTGTTCCTCGGCGTGACGCCACGGGACCAGGACATGGCCAAGGCCGCGCCGAACCACAACCCGGGGTTCTTTGTCGATGAATCGGCGCTGCTGGTGGGCGTGCGTACCCTGGCGTCATTGACCACCGATTATCTGTTCGCCGGGGCCAAACCCTAAGGATTGAAACGCTCCTGGCGTCATCGCGAGCAAGCCCGCTCCTGCAACGGGAGCGGGCTCAGACCACATCGACGCCGACATGGATCGCATCGTGGCGCCAGAACTCCAGGTCGCAGTCGATCAGCCGTTGGTGCTGGTCGTAATTGACCCGGGCGATCCGCAGCCCCGGACTGCCCGCCGACACCTTCAGCGCCGCCGCGGCTTCCACCGGCAAGGAAGTCGGCACGATCTCGAAACGCACCCGACCGTAATGCAGGTCGTAGTGCCGCGCGTACAGCTCGGTGATCGACTGGTTCAGGTCGAATTCGAGGATGCCCGGAAAGTACTGTGGATTGAGGTAGTGCTCCACATACAGCACCAGGCGCTCGTCGATGCGCCGTACCCGACGGATCTGGATCACGCTGGACAGCGCCGGCAGCTGCAGCCAGGCACAGACCGCCGCTGAAGCCGGTTGCAGGCGCGCCGAGATCATCTCGGTCGACGGCACCCGTCCCTGGGCACTGACCATCGCGTGAAAGTGGCTGCGCTGCATCAAGTTGTAGGCCAGCCGCGGTGGCGAGACGAACCAGCCGCGTCGCTCCTCGCGATAGATCTGGCCCTGGGCCTCCAGCTGCAACAAGGCTTCGCGCACGGTAATCCGGGTCGTACCGAACAACTCGCTGAGCTTGCGCTCGGCCGGCAGCTTGCTACCGGGCGCCAACAACCCGTGATCGATCTGTTCCTGCAGGACCTGCCCAATGGCTGTCACCGCCTTGACTGCCTCTTCGCGCATCAACGTTACCTATCTGGACTAGACCAGCACTGTTTCAGGGCAAAACGTGCCTGGAAAAAAGGCACTCAGCCTTCACCGAGAGCCTAGGCAATGCATATGACTGACAGATGACAAAGCCGCCCAACGGCTGTGCCAGACGCCTGCAATTGGCTGGCCAAGTCCTTTCATATCAGCCGTTTAGCCTTGGTCTACGCTTATCTCGCAGCCCCGCACCTGCCGCCCGCGAATGCCTTGCAGGACTGATGCCGACATTAAAGTGTCATCCAGCCGGCTTAAATTGGCTCAGGTATTGCTGACCTAGACCAACAACGTTAGACAAACACAGCGTTGAACACGCCCAAAGGAGCTTCGGATGAAACAGCTTTTCCTGGCATCACTGTTAGGCTCGACCATCGCCCTGTGCACCGCCGCCATGGCCGCTGATACCGACTTGAAGACCCTGGAAGCCGCGGCGAAAGCCGAAGGCGCCGTCAACAGCGTCGGCATGCCCGACGACTGGGCCAACTGGAAAGGGACCTGGGAAGACCTGGCCAGGAACTACGGCCTCAAGCACATCGACACCGACATGAGTTCGGCCCAGGAGATCGCCAAGTTCGCCGCCGAGAAAGACAACGCCAGCGCCGATATCGGCGACGTGGGCGCGGCCTTCGGCCCGATCGCGGTCAAGCAGGGCGTGGTCCAGCCTTACAAGCCAAGCACCTGGGACCAGGTCCCGGACTGGGCCAAGGACAAGGACGGCAACTGGGCGCTGGCCTACACCGGAACCATCGCCTTCATCATCAACAAGAAGCTGCTGCACGGTTCCGAAGCGCCGAAAAGCTGGGCCGACCTGGAGAAAGGCAAATACAAGGTCTCCATCGGCGACGTGAGCACCGCCGCCCAGGCCGCCAACGGCGTGCTGGCCGCGGCCATCGCCAAGGGCGGCGATGAAAAGAACATCCAGCCCGCCCTGCTGATGTTCGCCGAGATCGCCAAGCAAGGGCGCCTGTCGCTGGCCAACCCGACCATCGCCACCATGGAAAAGGGTGAAGTGGAAGTCGGCGTGGTCTGGGACTTCAACGGCCTGAGCTACCGCAACAAGATGGTCAACAAGGACGACTACATCGTGCTGATCCCGTCGGACGGCTCGGTGATCTCCGGCTACACCACTATCATCAACAAATACGCCAAGCACCCGAACGCAGCCAAGCTGACCCGTGAATACATCTTCAGCGATGCCGGGCAGATCAACCTGGCACGCGGCAATGCGCGTCCAATCCGCGCCGAGCACCTGACCCTGCCCGCCGAAGTCCAGGCCAACCTGCTGCCCAACGAGCAGTACAAGAAAGTCACGCCGATCAAGGACGCCGATGCCTGGGAGAAGACCTCCAAGGCCCTGCCACAGAAATGGCAGGAAGAAGTGATCATCAACATGCAGTAATGCTGCATCTGTAGGAGCGAGCTTGCTCGCGATCCAGGCACTGCGGTCTGCCCTGGAACCGCAGAGACGCCATCGCGAGCAAGCTCGCTCCTACAGGCACCTGGTTGTCTTGCGGAGTCCTCCCCCATGCCACACAACGTCATCCTTGTCGTGCTCGACGGCCTCAACCACGAGGTCGCCCGCCATGCCATGGGACACCTTCAGGCCTACGTCGGCGCAGGACGCGCCGCGCTGTACAAGCTGGAATGTGAACTGCCGGCCCTGTCCCGACCGCTCTACGAATGCATCCTGACCGGGGTGCCACCGCTGGACAGCGGCATCGTGCACAACAACGTCTCGCGCCTGTCCAACCAGCGCAGCATTTTCCACTATGCCAGCGCCGCCGGGCTCAGCACCGCCGCCGCGGCCTATCACTGGGTCAGCGAGCTGTACAACCGCTCACCGTTCGAGCCAGCCCGGGACCGGCATACCGACAACAAGAAGCTGCCGATCCAGCACGGGCATTTCTACTGGAACGACCACTATCCCGATTCCCATCTGTTCGCCGATGCCGAGCACCTGCGGCTGCGCCATGCGCCGAACTTTCTGCTGGTGCACCCGATGAACATCGACGATGCCGGGCACAAGCATGGCCTCGACAGCCCGCAATACCGCAACAGCGCACGCTCGGCCGACATCATCCTCGCCGACTACCTGCAAGGCTGGCTCGACGCCGGCTACCAGGTGCTGGTGACGGCCGACCACGGCATGAACAACGACCGTTCCCACAACGGCCTGTTACCCGAGGAGCGGGAAGTGCCGCTGTTCGTCCTCGGCGATGCGTTCAGCTTCAGCCCCGTCGCCACCCCGGATCAGACCGAGCTGTGCGGCACCATCTGCGAATTGCTCGGCGCGCCCCACGACAAACCTGTATGCCGGGAGTTGCTGAAGTGAATGCATTCACCCGCGGCAAATGGCTGGCGATCCTGTGCCTCTTGCCCTTTGCCCTGTTCTTCATCGTGTTCCAGATCGCCCCGCTGCTCTGGGTGCTGGTCAACAGCCTGCAATCGGAAGAGTTCGGCTGGGGCCTGGCCAACTTCAACAAGATCTTCAGTTCCAGGTTCTATCTGCAAGCCATCCAATACAGCCTGGAAATCAGCTTCTGGTCGAGCCTGTTCGGTATCGTCATCGCGATCCTCGGCAGCTATTCGCTGCGCCGGGTCGACTCGAAGCTGCGCAACTTCGTCAACGCCTTCGCCAACATGACCAGCAACTTCGCCGGCGTGCCCCTGGCGTTCGCCTTCATCATCCTGCTGGGTTTCAACGGCAGCATCACCATCATGCTCAAACAGGCGGGGATCATTCAGGACTTCAACCTGTACTCCAAGACCGGCCTGATCATCCTCTACACCTACTTCCAGATCCCCCTCGGCGTGCTGCTGCTCTACCCGGCCTTCGACGCCCTGCGCGAAGACTGGCGCGAGTCCGCGGCCTTGCTTGGCGCCAGCGGCTGGCAGTTCTGGCGCCACATTGGCCTGCCGGTGCTGACCCCGGCGCTGCTGGGGACCTTCGTCATCCTGCTGGCCAACGCCCTGGGCGCCTATGCCACGGTCTATGCGCTGACCACCGGCAACTTCAACGTGCTGCCGATCCGCATCGCCGCCATGGTTTCCGGCGACATCTCCCTGGACCCGAACATGGCCAGCGCCCTGGCCGTGGTCCTGGTGGCGCTGATGACCCTGGTGACCATCGTCCATCAGTTGCTGTTGAAGAGGAGCTACCATGTCTCGCGCTGAACCCGGCTCCGCCGCCCTCTATCACCGGCTCGTGGTGTACCTGCTGTTCGCAATCCTCCTGCTGCCGCTGGCCGGGACCCTGGTCTACTCCATCGCCAGCAGCTGGTCGGCGACCATCCTGCCCAGCGGCTTTACCTTCAAGTGGTATATCCAGCTGTGGAGCGACCCGCGCTTCCTGCACGCCTTCGGCCAGTCGCTGCTGGTCTGCGTCGGTGCGCTGATCCTGTCGGTGGTGCTGATCCTGCCGCTGCTGTTCGTGGTGCACTACCACTTCCCACGGCTCGATGCGCTGATGAACATCCTGATCCTGCTGCCGTTCGCGGTGCCGCCGGTGGTGTCCTCGGTGGGCCTGCTGCAACTCTACGGTTCAGGGCCGTTCGCCATGGTCGGCACACCGTGGATCCTCGTCGGTTGCTACTTCACCGTGGCCCTGCCCTTCATGTACCGGGCGATCACCAACAACCTGCAGGCGATCAACCTGCGCGACCTGATGGACGCCGCCCAGCTGCTGGGCGCCAGCACCTGGCAGGCGGCTTTCCTGGTGGTGCTGCCGAACCTGCGCAAGGGCCTGATGGTGGCCCTGTTGCTGTCGTTCTCGTTCCTGTTCGGCGAATTCGTGTTCGCCAACATCCTGGTGGGCACCCGCTACGAAACCCTGCAGGTCTACCTGAACAACATGCGCAACAGCAGCGGCCACTTCACCAGCGCGCTGGTGATTTCCTACTTCTTCTTTGTGCTGGTTCTGACCTGGGCCGCCAACATCTTGAACAAGGACAAAAGCCAATGAGCTTCGTCAGCGTCCAACACCTGCAGAAAAACTACAGTGGCACCCCGGTGTTCAGCGACATCAACTGCGAAATCCACAAGGGCGAATTCGTCACCCTGCTCGGCCCCTCCGGCTGCGGCAAGTCCACCCTGTTGCGCTGCATCGCCGGCCTGACTCCGGTGGACGCCGGCAAGATCCTCCTCGACGGCCACGACATCGTGCCCCTGAGCCCACAGAAACGCGGGATCGGCATGGTGTTCCAGAGCTATGCGCTGTTCCCCAACATGACCGTGGAACAGAACGTGGCTTTCGGCCTGCGCATGCAGAAGGTCAACGCCGACGAGAGCCACAAGCGCGTGCTCGAAGTCCTGCGCCTGGTGGAACTGCACGACTTCGCCAGCCGTTATCCCCATCAACTGTCCGGGGGCCAGTGCCAGCGCGTGGCGCTGGCCCGCTCGCTGGTGACCCGTCCGCGCCTGTTGCTGCTGGACGAGCCGCTGTCGGCGCTGGACGCACGGATCCGCAAGCACCTGCGCGAGCAGATCCGGCAGATCCAGCGCGAACTGGGGCTGACCACGATTTTCGTCACCCACGACCAGGAAGAAGCCCTGACCATGTCCGACCGCATCTTCCTGATGAACCAGGGCAAGATCGTCCAGAGCGGTGACGCCGAGACGCTCTACACCGCCCCGGTGGATGTGTTCGCTGCGGGCTTCATCGGCAACTACAACCTGCTGGATGCAGAAAGCGCCAGCAAGCTGTTGCAGCGGCCGATCAATGGGCGTATCGCGATACGCCCCGAAGCCATCGAACTGCGCAAGGACGGCGAACCCGACGCGCAGATCCGCAGCCACAGCCTGCTGGGCAACGTGATCCGCTACCGGGTCGAGGCCCGTGGCGTAGAGCTGGTGGTGGATGTATTGAACCGCTCGCCGGACGATCTGCACCCCGACGGCCAACGCCTGGCCCTTTCCATCGATCCCGCGGCCCTCTGTGAGGTAGCTTGACGGCAGCGATAAGCTTCAAGCAGCGAGCTTCAAGTTATAGATAGACCGCTAAGCACCTAAAACCAATTCTTGCAGCTTGAAGCTTATAGCTTGAAGCTGTTCTCGGAGAGAACTGCACTAATGGCCCTGGCAATTTTTGATCTGGACGAGACCCTGATCCACGGCGACTGCGCCACCCTCTGGAGCGAACAGATGGGGCGCCTGGGCTGGGTCGACAGCGAGTCTTTCATGCGCCGCAACAATGAACTGATGGACGCCTACAGCCATGGCAAGCTGGCCATGGAGGAGTTCATGGCCTTCAGCCTGGAGCCGATGGCCGGCCGCACCCCGGAAGAGGTCGGGCACCTGGTCGGCCCCTGGGTCGAGGACGTGATCGAGCCGATCATTTTCAGCGACGCCTGCAAGGCCATCGCCGCACACCGCAAGGCCGGCGACCGGATCCTGGTGATCTCGGCCTCGGGCACTCATCTGGTCCAGCCCATCGCCGAACGCCTGGGCATCGATGAAGTCCTGGGGATCGAGCTGGAGGTGCTGCACGGGGTCTACAGCGGTAATACCCTGGGCACCCTGACCTACCGCGAAGGCAAGGTCACCCGCCTGCTGGAATGGCTGGATGCCGAAGAAGAAAACCTCGAGGGCGCGAGCTTCTATTCCGATTCGCGCAACGATTTGCCGTTGCTGCTGAAGGTCGATTACCCGCACGTGGTCAACCCGGACCCGGTGCTGCGCGAACACGCGGAAAAGGCCGGCTGGCCGATTCACCAGTGGAAATAAGCGCCACTGTAAGCCGCTGCCGCAGGCTGCGATAAGCCCGAAGGGCTTCAGCGATCTTCAGATCTTGCGCCCACGTTGTGGGCGATCGCAGCCTGCGGCAGCGGCTACAGGATCAGACCAACGTTTCGTCGATCAGCAGCACCAGCTTGCCCGACACCTGGTTGGTCGCCAGCTCGGCAAAGGCCGCCTCGGCGTCCTTGATCGGGAAGGTCATGGCCAGTTGCGGGCTCAAACGTCCTTCGGCGAACAGCGGCCACACATGCTGGCTGAGGTCGCTGAACAGATCGGCCTTGAACTGTTCGTTGCGGCTGCGCAGGGTCGAGCCCAGCAACTGGATGCGCTTGCCGAGGATCTGCGCCAGGTCCAGTTGGGCCTCGCGCCCGCCCATCAGCCCGATCAGCACCCAGCGCCCGTCCAGGGCCAGCAGCTTGACGTTGTGCGCCGCATAGTTGGCGCCGACCGGATCCAGGATCACATCGAACGGCCCGAAATCCCGCAGCCCTTCCAGGCCATCGGTGCGCACCACGCCGCCCTGGGCGCCCAGTGCCTCACAGTAGGCCAGGCGATCGGCGGAACCGACGCTGACCCAGCACGGGTTGCCGAATGCCTTGCACAACTGGATCGCGGCCGAACCGACGCCGCTGGCGCCAGCGTGCAGCAACACCTTTTCCCCCGGTTTGAGGGCCGCCAGCTGGAACAGGTTCAGCCAGGCGGTGCTGTACACCTCCGGCAGCGCCGCCGCCTCCGCCAGGGACAGTCCTTCCGGCACCGGCAGGACATGACGGGCGTCGACCACCACTTCCTCGGCCATGCCGCCCCCGGCCAGCAGCGCGCAGACCCGATCGCCGACCTGCCACGCCGAACCCGGCCCGACCTCGCTGATCACGCCCGAGCACTCCAGGCCCAGCACCTTGCTGGCGCCCGGTGGCGGCGGATAGAGCCCGGCCCGTTGCAACAGGTCGGCCCGGTTCAACCCTGCGGCCGCCACGCGGATTCGCACTTGTCCTACGTCGCACGTCGGACTTGGCTCTTCAACCCACTCCACATGACCTTCAACGCCTTGCAATGCTTTCACAGTGCCTCCATAGTGAGTCTGGACTGAGCCCGGAGCTGTAGCACCGGGCTTTTTGCATTATGCGACCGGCCCTTGTGGAACCGGCGACTTCAAAGACGGCCTAATATGCGTTATCAATTGCCCCCGCGTCGAATCAGCATGAAGCATTTGTTCCCCAGCACCGCCCTCGCTCTTTTCATTGGTCTCGGTCTGCTGCCGATGTCGACCAATACGTTCGCAGCCAATAGCTGGGACAAACTTCAGCCGGATCGCGACGAGGTAATTGCCAGCCTCAATGTCGTCGAGCTGCTCAAGCGTCATCACTACAGCAAGCCACCGCTGGACGACGCGCGCTCGGCGATCATCTATGACAGCTACCTGAAGCTGCTGGACCCGTCGCGCAGCTACTTCATGGCCAGTGACATCGCGGAATTCGACAAGTGGAAAACCCAGTTCGACGACTTCCTGAAAAGCGGTGACCTGAACGCCGGCTTCATCATCTACAAGCGCTACCTGGACCGCGTCAAGGCGCGTCTGGACTTCGCCCTGGCCGAGCTGGGCAAAGGCGTCGACAAATTCGACTTCACTACCAAGGAATCCTTGCTGATCGATCGCAAGGACGCGCCTTGGCTCAAGACCACCGCGGAACTCGACGACCTGTGGCGCAAGCGCGTCAAGGACGAAGTCCTGCGCATGAAGATCGCTGGCAAGGAACCCAAGCAGATTCAGGAAACGCTGACCAAGCGCTACAAGAATCAGCTCGCCCGCCTGGACCAGACCCGCGCCGAAGATATCTTCCAGGCGTACATCAACACCTTCGCCATGTCCTACGACCCGCACACCAACTATCTGTCGCCGGATAACGCGGAGAACTTCGACATCAACATGAGCCTGTCGCTGGAAGGCATCGGCGCCGTGTTGCAGAGCGACAACGACCAGGTCAAGGTCGTGCGCCTGGTGCCGGCCGGCCCGGCGGACAAGACCAAGCAGGTGGCTCCGGCGGACAAGATCATCGGCGTGGCCCAGGGCGACAAGGAAATGGTCGACGTGGTCGGCTGGCGCCTGGACGAAGTGGTCAAGCTGATCCGCGGTCCGAAAGGCTCGGTGGTGCGCCTGGAAATCATCCCGGCGAGCAACGCGCCGAACGACCAGACCAGCAAGATCGTCTCCATCACCCGCGAAGCGGTGAAGCTGGAGGAGCAGGCGGCGAAGAAGTCGATCCTCAACCTCAAGCAGGATGGCAAGGACTACAAGCTCGGGGTCATCGAGATCCCGGCCTTCTACCTGGACTTCAAGGCCTTCCGTGCCGGCGATCCGGACTACAAGAGCACCACCCGTGACGTGAAGAAGCTGCTGACCGAGTTGCAGAAAGACAAGGTCGACGGCGTGGTCATCGACCTGCGCAACAACGGCGGCGGCTCCCTGCAGGAAGCCACCGAGCTGACCAGCCTGTTCATCGACAAGGGCCCTACCGTGCTGGTGCGTAACGCCGACGGCCGGGTCGACGTGCTCGAAGACGAAAACCCTGGTGCCTTCTACAAAGGGCCGATGGCGCTGCTGGTCAACCGTCTCTCGGCTTCGGCCTCGGAGATTTTCGCCGGTGCGATGCAGGACTATCACCGTGCGCTGATCATCGGTGGCCAGACCTTCGGCAAAGGCACCGTGCAGACCATCCAGCCGCTCAACCATGGCGAGCTGAAACTGACCCTGGCCAAGTTCTACCGGGTTTCCGGGCAGAGCACCCAGCATCAGGGCGTGCTGCCGGACATCGATTACCCGTCGATCATCGACACCAAGGAAATCGGCGAAAGCGCCCTGCCCGAAGCCATGCCGTGGGACACCATTCGCCCGGCCATCAAGCCGGCGGTGGATCCGTTCAAGCCATTCCTCGCGCAGCTGAAATCCGAGCATGACGTGCGCTCGGCCAAGGACGCCGAGTTCGTCTTCATCCGCGACAAGCTGGCCCTGGCCAAGAAGCTGATGGCGGAAAAAACCGTCAGCCTCAACGAAGCCGAGCGTCGGGCGCAGCATGCCGACATCGAGGCCAAGCAGCTGACGCTGGAAAACATCCGCCGCAAGGCCAAGGGTGAAGAGCCGCTCAAGGAGTTGAAGAAAGAAGACGAAGACGCCATCGCGGCCGCCGATCCGGACAAGACCAAGCCGGAAGACGATGCTTACCTGAGCGAAACCGGGCGAATCCTCCTCGATTACCTGAAGCTCAACACCGCGGTAGCCAAGCACTGAGATGATGGCAATTTAATGCTGACGCTCCTCGGAGCGTCATCAAACAGTCATCATTCTGTCGTGAAATAAAGGACCGGGCGCTGCTCTTGAATCAAGGGCACGCCCGGTCCTTTTTTTATCGACAGAGATCGCCATGACCACGACCGAACAGCTGAGTGCCTTGAGCTCAATCCTGGCTCAAAGCGGTTTGCACAGTCTGTTCCAGCCGATCATCTGTCTCTCCGAGCGGCGCATTCTCGGCTACGAAGCCTTGACCCGCGGCCCGTCCAACAGCCCGCTGCACTCCCCTGTCGCCCTGTTTGCCGTGGCCCGCCAGGTCGGACGCCTCAGCGAGTTGGAAATCGCCTGCCGCCAGAGCGCCTGCAAGGGCTTCAGCGAGCAGCGGTTGCCCGGCAAGCTGTTTCTCAACGTCTCTCCGGAATCGCTGCTGGAAGCCGCCCACCAGCCAGGGCGCACCCTGCAATTGCTGCAGGACTTCGGTATCCCGCCGAGCCAGGTGGTGATCGAACTCACCGAACAGACGCCGATCGATGACTTCCAGCTGCTGCACGATGCGCTGCATCACTATCGGGACATGGGGTTCTCGATCGCGCTGGACGACCTCGGCGCCGGTTATTCGAGCCTGCGCCTGTGGTCCGAGCTGCGCCCGGACTACGTGAAGATCGACCGGCACTTTATCGACGGCATTCACCAGGATGCCCTCAAGCGCGAGTTCGTCGGTTCGATCCTGCAAATTGCCAAGGCCTCCCGCGCCCAGGTGATCGCCGAGGGCATCGAAGTGGCGGAAGAGCTGGCGGTGCTCACGGAAATGGGCGTGGACCTGCTGCAGGGTTACCTGCTCTGCCGTCCCCAGGAGCACCCGCCCCGCGATGGCCGCAACCTGCTGCCCAAGCGCGAAAGCACTCCCGCGACGCTCAACGACGAAGGCAGCGACCTCAGTGCCCTGCTCAACGAACAACCAGCGGTAGCACGCGACATACCGACGGCCACGGTGCTGGAAGCCTTCCGCCGCCAGGCCAACCTCAATTCGCTGGCGGTGCTCGATGAACAGGGCCAGCCCTGCGGCATCGTGCACCGCCATTCGTTGTCCGACGCCCTGCTCAAGCCCTTCGCCACCGACCTGTTTGCCCGCAAGCCCATCAGCCGCCTGATGAACGACGACTTCCTCGCGGTGGAGCTCAGCCAGTCGCTGCAACAGGTCAGCCGCCTGATCACCAGCCGCGCGCGGCAACGGATCGAGGAGGATTTCATCATCACCCTCAACGGCGGCTACCTGGGCCTGGGACGGGTGATCGATGTGCTCAAGCTGATAACCGAACTGAAGATCCAGCAGGCGCGTTATGCCAACCCGTTGACCCTGCTGCCTGGCAACGTGCCGATCCAGCAGTGCCTGACCCACCTGCTGCAACAAGGGCGGGAATCACTGATCTGTTACGTGGATATCGACAGCTTCAAGCCCTTCAACGATATCTATGGCTACGGCCGTGGCGATGAAGTGCTGCTGTGTCTGGCGCAGTGCCTGAATGACCGGGTGGACCCCAGCCGCGATTTCGTCGGCCATATCGGCGGCGACGACTTTCTCCTGGTATTGGGCCCCGAGGACTGGCAAAAGCGCCTGAACCAGCTGCTGGACGATTTCCACAGCCAGTGCCGGCGCTTCTATCGCAGCGAACACCTGGAAGCCGGCTGCTTCATCGCCCCGAACCGCCAGGGCATTCGCCAGGAGTTCGCCTTGCTGTCACTGTCCATTGGCGTGGTGCATCTGTATCCACAGGCCTGTGGACAACTCGATGCCAGCCAGCTGGCCGAACTGGCCTCGCAAGCCAAGCACCACGCCAAGAACGTGCCGGGCTACAGCATTCATGTGATCGACAGCCGCCAGGTGGCCGGCGGCTTTACGGCTGGCGCGGACCGGCTAGCGGATCCGGCGTACTCGACGGATTCAGCTGCGCCAGCTTGACCTCGGCCAAGGGGTGCCCGGCCTTCGCCGCCAGGGTCCACCAACGGGCCGCTTCTGCCGCATCCGCCGCCTTGCTGGGTGAACCGGCCAGGCTGATGACGCCCATCTGATAGGCCGCCTTGGCGTCCCCGGCCAAGCCGGCAAGACGCAACAGGCGTATGCCTTCTTCACGGGCCCCCAGGCCCTGGCCACGAAAGGTCAGGATATGGCCATAAAAGCTCTGCGCACCGACGTCCCCCAGGTTCGCCATGCGCGCCAGTTGCCCCTCCAGCCAGTGCCAGCCCCGGGGTTGACGCACAAACCAGGGCCAATGAAACAACCGGCGGGCCAGCCAGTAGCCGGCCCGCGCCTTGAGGCGCCAGTACACTCAGGCCTCCGCCGACTCAGGGTATTCGTACTCGAATACACGAACCACTTCCGAGGCATGCCATGAGGCGGCCGCCACCCCGTCGGAAGGCCCGGAAAAACGCCCGAGGCGCTCCACACACTCGAAAAAACCGGTGCGCGGCAAACGGCTCGCCCCCTGGCTGATCACCAGCGAACTGCGCAACGGCTGCTCCGCACGCGCATCCAGCGCGGCCAGATGCTCGAGGGCCGCTGTCAGGGTCTGCATGGCGGGACTGGGTAGCTGCAAGCGCTCAAGCAGAGCGCGATAGGTCAAAAGATGGCGTTGCCGACGGGCCTGGTCGAGTTCCCCCAACAGGCCATCCCAATGTTGACGACTGATCCTTACGCTCACGATTCATCCCTCCAACCCGGAACCGTCAATTCCCAGGCCAGGCTACGGCGTATAGCGGCGTCCGGTTGACGCTCACCGCTTTCAATCATGGCCAGATATGACGGACTGATACCTACCGTACGGGCAAGCGCCTCGATGGCGATGCCCTTGGTTTCACGCAAACTGCGGAGTTGATCCAGACCCGGAAGTGGCTGGTCGGCTGCGGTCGCGACAGGTCCCCTGGCCTCTCGCGGAGATTGATCGGTGATACCTGCGGCCTTTAGCAAAGCCTGATACTGAGCCCATGGCAGCACCGCATACTCGGGCTCGCCATCGCGTGCAATTATCTGAATATCCATTACTACCCCGTAGGACGACACATAACGAGTCGGACTTTTCCTTATGAAGTGTAATCCTAACAGTCACTAAGGTCGCGGGGGCATCGTTGTATGGATCCGAATTCACCTCAGTTTTTCTTCGGACCTTCCAATTGCAGTTGTTCCGGGGTGTCGGGCAAACGCTCGACCACCGCCAGCTTCTCCGGTTGCTGGCGATTGCGCCAGGCGCGGAAGGCGCTGAGTTCGCCGTCCAGGGTTTTCATGATCCAGGCCAGCACAGCGATATCATCGAGCATGCCGAACATGGGCAGGAAGTCCGGGATGGCATCCAGCGGACTGAGGAAGTACATCAGGCCCGCGACCACCGACAGCAGCGCCTTGGGGCTGATGGCGCGGTACTCGCCACGCCAGTAAGCCAGGCACAGGGCCTGCAGCAGGCGCAGATCGTCCTTGAGCTTGCCGAGACGGCCGCCTTGCAAGGCGCCTTTGCTGGCCACGGCGAACAACAGGGTCGGCAGCCGGCCACGGCTGAGCAAGCGGCCGGCCAGGGGCAGGAAGCGGGCGAAATTCCAGGGTGCTTTCATCGTCACTCCCACTGAAATGTTATCCACACAAATTGTGGATAACCTTGTGAACAGAGCCGCTTTTCACAGCTGAAAGCCCCGTTTTACAAGGGCTCGGCTCAGATCGGGCGTTTTTTACTCACATAAAAAAACCCATAATTTCATTGACTTGGCAGCTTCATGCGGCTAGCCGCAGCGCGTCTTGTTAAGACTATGCCTTATGCCGTGGGTTCGCATTTTTTCCCGGACCAACGACCAGATACGACAACGCCCCGTAAGGACGGGGCGTTGTCATTGAACCAGACGAAGATTACTTGGCGTCGTCTTGTTTCGCTGGATCCTTGATACCCAGCAGTTCCAGCTCGAACACCAGCACCGAGTTGGCCGGAATGGCCGGGCTCGGGCTCTGTGCGCCGTAGGCCAGATCGCTCGGGATGTACAGTTTGTACTTCTCGCCGACGTGCATCAGTTGCAGGCCTTCGACCCAGCCCGGAATCACGCCGCTGACCGGCAGATCGATCGGGCTGCCGCGCTCGACCGAGCTGTCGAACACAGTGCCGTTGGTCAGGGTGCCGGTGTAGTGAACGGTCACCACGTCGGTCGGCTTAGGCTGGGCGCCATCGGCCTTCTTCAGCACTTCGTACTGCAGGCCCGAGGCGGTAGTGGTCACGCCAGCCTTCTTGCCGTTTTCTTCGAGGAATTTCTTGCCGGCTGCTGCCGACTCTTCGCTGATCTTGGCCATGCGCTCTTCAGCACGCTTTTGCAGCGCGGCGAAGGCTTCGACCAGTTCGTCGTCTTTCAGCTTCTGTTCTTTCTTGCCGATGGCATCTTCGATGCCCTGGGCTACCGCTTTGGAATCCAGGTCATCCATACCTTCCTGGGCAAGGCTTTTACCCATGTTCAGGCCGATACCATAGGAAGCTTTCTGCGCCGGGGTTTTCAGCTCCACGCTGGTCTGCGAGTCACAACCCGCGAGTACCAGGCTAACCAGGGCTACCGCCGCCGCTAACCGATGCTGTTTCATGCTATTTCCTTGTTCATGCGCCTAAAGGGCATTCGAGTAAAGCCGCGAGCTTATCAGGCGGCCACGACCAATGGCTACCGGCATGAGAGCCGGATTAGTCCGATAAGTTCACGTGTTTAAAAGCATTTCGCCAGCCAATACTACGAGTGCGGGAAAGAACGCCTCGAACACAAAGTCATGACACCGGACGTAATGGCCACTTGCCCGGCAGTTTGCCCTGAGGCATAAGAGAGCCACAACTCGACAAGGATGTTTATCTTGCGCCTCTTATCCCGTGTTTTGCTGCTGATCCTCGCCCTGATCGGCGTCGCCCTGGCCGTGGTCCTGTATTACGTGGCCAATCCGAAATTGCCCGACTATGTGCCCGCCCGGCAGGTGCATTATCAGGATCAATGGAGCGCCGCCGACCGCCAGACCTATTACTTCACGCCCCAGGGCACTCAGGTGAAAGGCCTGCGCTATGAGTGGTTCGCCGCCCTGGAACTGCCCTTCTCCACGCAACGCCTCGCCGCCCCGCAGTACCTGGCCCGCTTCGGCTTCCTGGTGGATCCGGCGCAGCAGGCCAGCGCCGATAACCCGGCGAACCTGCCGGTCGGCTTCACCCGTCATCAGAACCCTGGCAGCCCGCAACAGTACCTGGACATCACCTGCGCCGCCTGCCACACCGGCGAGCTGCGCTACAACCAGCAGGCCCTGCGGATCGACGGCGGCTCGGCGCAGCATGTACTGCCCTCCAGCGTGCCGACCTTGCGCGGCGGCAGCTTCGGCCAGGCGCTGGTCGCCAGCCTGGCGTCGACCTATTACAACCCGTGGAAATTCGAGCGGTTCGCCCGCAACGTGCTGGGCCAGAATTACGACGCCGAGCATGAACAGCTGCGCAAGGACTTCAAGGCATCGCTGGACACCTTCCTGCGCGTCGCCTGGAACGACACCCACCGTGGTCTCTACCCCACCGAAGAAGGCCCCGGGCGTACCGATGCCTTTGGCCGGATCGCCAACGCCAGCTTCGGCGACGCCATCTCCCCCGACAACTATCGGGTGGCCAACGCGCCGGTGGATTACCCCCAGTTGTGGGACATCTGGAGCTTCGACTGGGTGCAGTGGAACGGCTCGGCCCAGCAACCCATGGCCCGCAATATCGGCGAGGCGCTGGGCGTCGGCGCCACCCTGAATTTCTTCGATGCCCAGGGTCAGCCACTCAAGGGCGATGCCCGCTACCCGTCGAGCGTTCGGGTGCGCGACCTCAATCGCATCGAAGAAACCCTGCAACGGCTGAAACCGCCGACCTGGCCGGAAGGCCTGTTCGGCAGCATCGACAAGCCGCTGGCGGCCAAGGGGCGAGCACTGTTCGCGGAAAACTGCGCGGGCTGCCATGTCCCGCCGGTCACCGAGGTCAACGGGCGCCCGGTGCAGCAGCTGAAGATGTTGCCGGTTGCGGTGATCGGTACCGACCCCAATACCGCCAACAATATTGCCGACCAGCGCTATGACCTGAGCGCGCTGCAATGGGATGCCGCCGAGCTGGCCCAGTCGAATGTCGAGCTGCACCCAACGCCCGGCGAACCGCTGGACATGCGTCAGCTGTCCGTGGCCAAGGGCCTGGCCTATGTCACGGCCTTCGTCGAGGAACGCGCCTATCGGGACGCCCAGGTGACCCCGGCCGAACGCCCGCGACTCGACGGCTACGGCCTGCCGATCGGTGTCCGCGAACTGCGTGCCTACAAGGCCCGGCCGCTGGCTGGGGTATGGGCCACCCCGCCCTTCCTGCACAACGGTTCGGTGCCCAGCCTGTACCAGTTGCTCTCGCCTCAGGCCGAACGTGCCAGCACCTTCTATAAGGGCACCTTCGAATACGATCCAAAGCACCTGGGCTACCGTACCGAACCGTTCAAGAACGGCTTCCTGTTCGATACGCGGATCAGTGGCAACCACAACGGTGGACATGAGTTCCGCTCGGGCAAGCGTGGCGACGGGGTGATCGGCCGCCTGCTGCAACCCGAGGAACGCTGGGCGCTGCTGGAATACCTGAAAGTGCTGGGCGGGCCGCTGGAGGCGCAGCTGCCATGACCCTGGCCCTCATCGAAAGGACGCTTTCATGCTGATCACCTTATGGCTGCGCATCGGTGCGCTGCTGCTCAAGACACTTGTGCTGCTGGGGCTGATCGCGCTGCTCGGCTGGGCGCTGAGCAGCGCCTGGTCGATCTGGCGCTACCAGGGGCCGGTCTCGACCGAAGAACAGGTCCCGCCCGGCGAAGCCGCCATGACCCAGGACATCATCCAGACCGCCGTGCGCATCGTCGATCAGCACCGGGATAACACCCGTTACCTGCGCGACGCCCACGCCAAGGCCCACGGCTGCGTAAAGGCCGAGGTCCAGGTGCTCGAGCAACTGACGCCGCCGTTGCGCCAGGGCGTGTTCGCCGAACCCGGCAAGACCTGGCAAGCCATGGTACGGCTGTCCAACGGCAATGCTTATCCACAGTTCGACAGCATTCGTGATGCGCGCGGGATGGCGATCAAATTGTTGAATGTGCCCGGCACCCAGCTATTGAAGGAGCAACAGGGCCGTGGCGAGCAGGATTTCGTGATGTTCAACCATCCGAACTTCTTCGTCAGCGATGTCGCCGAGTATCGGCAGAATGTCGCCGCGCAGGCGGACGGAAAAAAGGTCGGGGCCTTTTTCCCCGGCTGGGACCCACGCACCTGGCAGGTTCGTCATCTGTTCATCGCCTTGGCCACCCTGTCGCCGCCCCCGGCCAGCCCGACGCAAACCCGCTATTTTTCGGTTTCGCCCTACAAGTTCGGCAGTGCCAACGCCAAGTTCCGCGCCGCACCGGATCCGGACAGCTGCCCGGCGTACAACCTGCCCCCACAGAACCAGGCCCTGCCCAACTTTCTGCGCAACGCCCTGAACCAGCAGCTGTCGACCGACCGGGTGCCGGCCTGCTTCGTATTGCAGGTGCAACGCCAGGACCCGAGCCACTACATGCCCATCGAAGACACCAGCATCGAATGGCGAGAAAGCGATGCGCCCTTCGAAACCGTGGCACGGATCAGGATTCCCGCCCAGGACTTCGATACCCCGCAGCAGAACCTGCAATGCGACAACCTGTCCTTCAACCCCTGGTTCGGCCTGGAGGCGCACCGCCCTATCGGCGGCATCAACCGCCTGCGCAAGGCGGTGTACGAAGCGGTCAGCGACTACCGGCACAGCCGCAACGCCGAGCAGTGAGCCACAAACGAAAAAAGCGGCCCGCAGGCCGCTTTTTTGGGGAGTATTTGCATACCCCAGACAGCAAAAAGCCCGCGTTAGCGGGCTTTCTGTAATGAGCTGGCGTTCAGTGTTCCAACTCATCGAATATGGCGCAGCGGACGGGACTCGAACCCGCGACCCCCGGCGTGACAGGCCGGTATTCTAACCGACTGAACTACCGCTGCGCGTAGCGTTGAAAGCAAGTGGTGGGTGATGACGGGATCGAACCGCCGACCCTCTGCTTGTAAGGCAGATGCTCTCCCAGCTGAGCTAATCACCCTTTACCTTCGTTGCGGGGCGCATTATTACACAGAAATTCATAACGTGCTGATTTAAATAACAAAATTATCAAAAAAAGCTGAATTTCGATGTATCGGGCGCCGCGCATGAAACACAGGCACAAAAAAGCCCGCGTTAGCGGGCTTTCTGTGATGACCTGGCGTTCAGTGTTCCAGATCATCGAATATGGCGCAGCGGACGGGACTCGAACCCGCGACCCCCGGCGTGACAGGCCGGTATTCTAACCGACTGAACTACCGCTGCGCGTAACACTGAAAGCGAATGGTGGGTGATGACGGGATCGAACCGCCGACCCTCTGCTTGTAAGGCAGATGCTCTCCCGGCTGAGCTAATCACCCTTCACGTTCGGTGTGGCGCGCATTCTACGGAGCGTCCCCTACTCTGGCAAGCACTTTTTAAAATAATTTTTTCAGGCCTTCCAAAGGCTTAGCGGAGGGTTGGCCTATGGAGCTGCGCGGAGAATAATGCCCCCCTTTGTATAAAGGAGAGATTCACCCCATGTGGTTCAAGAACCTGCTTATCTATCGCCTGACCCAAGATCTGCCCTTTGATGCTGAGGCGCTGGAAACCGCACTGGCCACCAAACTGGCGCGTCCATGTGCAAGCCAGGAGTTGACCACTTACGGTTTCGTCGCGCCATTCGGCAAAGGCGAAGATGCGCCGCTGGTGCACGTCAGCCAGGACTTCCTGCTGGTCGCCGCGCGCAAGGAAGAACGTATTCTGCCTGGCAGCGTGGTGCGCGACGCGGTCAAGGAAAAGGTCGAAGAGATCGAGGCCGAGCAAATGCGCAAGGTCTATAAAAAGGAACGCGACCAGATCAAGGATGAAATCATCCAGGCCTTCCTGCCACGCGCCTTTATCCGTCGCTCCTCGACTTTCGCCGCCATCGCGCCGAAGCAGGGCCTGATCCTGGTCAACTCGGCCAGCCCGAAACGCGCCGAAGACCTGCTCTCCACCCTGCGCGAAGTGCTCGGCACCCTGCCAGTGCGCCCGCTGACCGTGAAGACCGCGCCGACTGCGATCATGACCGACTGGGTGAAAACCCAACAAGCCGCCGACGACTTCTTCGTCCTCGATGAGTGCGAACTGCGCGACACCCACGAAGACGGCGGCATCGTCCGTTGCAAGCGCCAGGACCTGACCAGCGAAGAAATCCAGCTGCACCTGAGCACTGGCAAGGTGGTCACCCAATTGTCCCTGGCCTGGCAGGACAAGCTGTCCTTCATGCTCGACGACAAGATGACGGTCAAGCGCCTGAAGTTCGAAGACCTGCTGCAGGACCAGGCGGAACAGGACGGCGGCGACGAAGCCCTCGGCCAACTGGACGCCAGCTTCACCCTGATGATGCTGACCTTCGGCGATTTCCTCCCGGCGCTGTTCGAAGCCCTGGGTGGCGAAGAGATTCCACAAGGCATCTGACAACCCCTTTCAGCAGCCAGCGGGCTGGCGACCGGCATTGCCCGATCCGCCGCTGACTCCTGCAGGAGCCTCACAGACGCCACCGCTTTCGGTGGCGTTTTCATATAAGAAGGAACAGGCCATGCGTGCACTGGCAGCATTAAGTCGTTTTGTCGGCAATACCTTTGCCTACTGGGTACTGATTTTCGCGGTGGTGGCGTTCTTGCAGCCGGGCTGGTTCATCGGCCTCAAGGGCGCCATCGTGCCGCTGCTGGGCCTGGTGATGTTCGGCATGGGCCTGACCCTGAAGCTCGAAGACTTCGCCGAAGTCGCCCGCCATCCATGGCGCGTGGCCCTGGGCGTGGTCGCGCATTTCGTGATCATGCCGGGCATGGCCTGGTTGCTGTGCCAGGTCTTCCACCTGCCGCCGGAGATCGCCGTCGGCGTGATCCTGGTCGGCTGCTGCCCGAGCGGTACTTCGTCCAACGTCATGACTTGGCTGGCCCGCGGCGACCTGGCGCTGTCAGTGGCGATCGCCGCTGTCACCACCCTGCTGGCGCCGCTGCTGACGCCGGCCCTGATCTGGCTGCTGGCCTCGGCCTGGCTGCCGGTTTCGTTCATGGAGCTGTTCTGGTCGATCCTGCAGGTGGTGCTGCTGCCGATCGTGCTCGGGGTGATTGCCCAGCGCGTGCTCGGCGACCGGGTGCGGCATGCGGTGGAAGTATTGCCGCTGGTGTCGGTGGTCAGCATCGTGATCATCGTCACCGCGGTGGTGGCCGCCAGCCAGGCGAAAATCGCCGAGTCCGGCCTGCTGATCATGGCCGTAGTGATGCTGCATAACAGCTTCGGTTACCTGCTGGGCTACTTCACCGGCCGCCTGTTCAAGCTGCCGTTGGCGCAACGCAAATCCCTGGCCCTGGAAGTCGGCATGCAGAACTCCGGCCTTGGCGCCGCCCTGGCCAGCGCGCATTTTTCGCCGCTGGCGGCGGTGCCGAGCGCCCTGTTCAGCGTCTGGCACAACATTTCCGGAGCGCTGCTTTCCACCTGGTTCCGCCGCATGAGCGAAAAGGACGACCGCACACTGGCCGCCCAGCAGGCGAGCGACTGAGGAGAAACTTGATCCCCGGATTAATGATGGGCACTATACTGCGCAACGCGGGGACGACCCCGCGGCTCGATCGAGTCATTAATCTGGGGACGACCCCGTCAATCGATGGAGGTCATCATGTCCTGGATCATTCTGTTTTTCGCCGGCCTGTTCGAAGTGGGCTGGGCCGTCGGCCTCAAGTACACCGACGGTTTCAGTCGCCCTCTCCCCACTGCCCTGACCATCGCCGCCATGGCGGTCAGCCTCGGCCTGCTGGGGCTGGCCATGAAGGAGCTGCCGCTGGGCACCGCCTATGCCATCTGGACCGGGGTCGGCGCAGTCGGCACGGTGATCGCCGGGATCATTCTGTTCGGTGAGTCCATGGCGCTGTTCCGCCTGGCCAGCGTGGCGCTGATCATTACCGGGCTGATCGGCTTGAAGGTCAGCACGGCCTGATACCAGCAAGCGCCCCAACAAAAACGCCCACCACTCTGTGGGCGTTTTTATAGGCGCTGGAAACCTAGCGCACGTTACCGCGCAGCTCGCCCACCAGGGTTTGCAAACGGGCCGGTTCGGCACTGTCGGCTGTCACGGCCGAACCCGCCACCAGGGTCACTCGCGACCACAGGCGGCGGAACAGCCCCTTGCTAGGATCACGGCTGAAAAAGCTGCCCCACAGCCCCCGCAACGCCAGCGGAATCACCGGCACCGGTGTCTCTTCGAGAATCCGCGTCAGCCCACCCTTGAACTCATTGATCTCGCCATCGGCGGTCAGCTTGCCTTCCGGGAAGATGCACACCAGCTCGCCATCCTTGAGGTAACGGGCAATTTGGGTGAACGCCCTTTCGTAGATCTGGATGTCCTCGTTGCGCCCGGCAATCGGAATGGTCCCGGCGGTACGGAAGATGAAGTTGAGCACCGGCAGGTTGTAGATCTTGTAATACATCACGAAACGAATCGGCCGCCGCACCGCGCCGCCGATCAGCAAGGCATCGACGAAGGACACGTGATTGCACACCAGCAACGCCGCGCCTTCGTCCGGGATCGCCTCCAGGTTGCGATGCTCGACCCGGTACATGGAATGGCTGAGCAGCCAGATCATGAAACGCATGCTGAACTCGGGGACGATCTTGAAGATATAGGCGTTGACCGCGATGTTCAGCAGCGACACCACCAGGAACAACTGCGGGATCGACAGCTTGGCCAGGCTCAGCAAGACGATCGAGACGATCGCCGACACCACCATGAACAGCGCGTTGAGAATGTTGTTCGCGGCAATCACCCGCGCCCGCTCGTGCTCCGGGGTCCGCGACTGAATCAGGGCGTACAGCGGCACGATGTAGAAACCGCCGAAGATGCCCAGGCCGAGAATATCGATCAGCACCCACCAGGCGTGGCTATAACCGAGCACTTCGATCCAGCCGTAACCCGCCTCGCTGACCGGAATCCCGCCGGAATGCCACCACAGCAGCAGGCCGAACACCGTCAGGCCGAACGAGCCAAAGGGCACCAGGCCGATCTCGACCTTACGACCCGAGAGCTTCTCGCACAGCATGGAACCGACAGCGATCCCCACCGAGAACACGGTGAGGATCAGCGTGACCACCGTTTCGTCCCCGTGCATCCACTCCTTGGCGTAGGCCGGAATCTGCGTCAGGTAGATCGCCCCGACAAACCAGAACCACGAGTTGCCGACGATCGAGCGCGACACCGCCGCAGTCTGCCCCAGGCCCAGGCGCAGGGTGGCCCAGGACTGGCTGAAGATGTTCCAGTCCAGGCGCAGGTCCGGAGTGGCCGCCGCGGCCCGGGGAATGCCCCGGCTGGCGAGATAACCGAGTACGGCGACTGCAATGATCGCCGTCGAGACGATGGGGGCGTAATGGGCGGAGGACATCATGATCCCCGCGCCAATGGTCCCGGCGAGAATCGCCAGGAAGGTGCCCATTTCCACCAGGCCGTTGCCGCCGACCAATTCTTCCTCCCGCAGCGCCTGGGGCAGGATCGAATATTTCACCGGACCGAACAGCGCCGAGTGGGTGCCCATGGCGAACAATGCCAGCAGCATCAGCGACAGGTGATCGAAGACAAAACCCACCGCCCCCACTGCCATGATCACGATCTCTCCGAGCTTGATCAGGCGGATCAACGCGTCCTTGGCGAACTTCTCGCCGAATTGCCCGGCCAGCGCCGAGAACAGGAAGAACGGCAGGATAAACAGCAAGGCGCAGAGGTTGACCCAGATCGAGCGGTCGCCCTCGATGGCCAGCTTGTAGAGAATGGCGAGGATCAGCGACTGCTTGAAGATGTTGTCGTTGAACGCACCGAGGGATTGGGTAATGAAGAACGGCAGGAAACGCCGCGTACGAAGCAAGGTGAACTGTGAGGGGTGACTCATCTTCCATGTCCCTGAGTGGCTTGGATGCTGTTATTGGATTATCGATCTTCGATCCAGGCCACAACCTTACCTAAAGTTCGCGGATTATTTCGCTAATCCTGCGATGCAAGGCGAAACGAACAGCTCACCCCGATAAGCGCCCTGCAGCGTGCGCTTGCCCACCAGCAGCCACATCAGTGCCAGCGCCAGGACCAACAGGCTGCCGAACACCGCAAAAAACGTCAGGTTCAGGGTAGCGGCCAGTTTCAGGGTGGTCAGGGCATAGACCCCCAGCGGGAAGGTGAACCCCCACCAGCCGAGGTTGAACGGAATGCCGTCGCGCAGGTAACGCAAGGTGATCAGCAGCGCCGTCAGCATCCACCACAGGCCGAAACCCCACAGGGTGATACCGGCCACCAGCCCCAGGCCCTCGGCGATTTCGCCCATTCCGGCCATGCCGTTGGCAGCAAAGATCGCCGGAGCGTCCGCGCCCAGCAGCAACATGCCCAGGGCCCCCGTGCCGATCGGCCCCAGGGCCAGCCAGCTCGAGGCGGCCATGCTTTCGTGCGGCAGCTTATGCAGGGCCATGCGCAGCAGGAGAATGGTCAGGATGCTGAAAGCCACCGGCAGCGAGAAGGCCCAGAGCACGTAGCTGGTCACCAGCATCACCAGTTGCGAATGCGCGTCCACCAGGTGCGGCGCCAGCAGCCCGCCGCTGGCGGCGGCGACTTCGGCCGCGACCACCGGCAACAGCCAGACCGCGGTCATCTGGTCGATACGGTGCTCCTGGCGGGTGAACATCATGTAGGGAATCAGCACCCCGCAAGCCAGCGACAGCGCTACGTCCAGCCACCACAGCAGCTCGGCCAATTGCACCACACCGTCGCCCCAGCGTGGCACGCCGAACAGCAGGAAACCGTTGATGATGGTGGCCAGGCCCATGGGAATGGTGCCGAAGAACATCGAGACCGTGGAGTGCCCGAAAATCCGCCGGGCTTCGTCGAAGAACATTATCCAGCGTGCCGCATAGGCCGCGCTGAACAGCACGAACAGTACGATGGTGAACAGCCACAGCCCCTCGGCCAGCAGGTGCAGGCCCGGGATCCGCAGCGGCAACTGGGCCAGCGCCAGGGCCAGTACGCCGGTGCCCATGGTCGCGGCGAACCAGTTGGGGGTGAATTGGCGGATGGCTTCGCGAGGATGCTGCAGCTGGCTCAAGGGCCGTCCGGTTCTGAGGGTGTTGGGGCATGTCATGGTGCGATCTCCTGTCCTCCGATGAGGTGGAGCTCATGATAGAACCGGATCGAATATCTATATAACGGGTAATTTCTCTATCTGTTATCTATTTTACAAATATACGAGTCAGACACTGCCCGCGGTTTCCACCACCAATACCCGCGCTGCACCTTGTGGATGAGCCACATGCTCGGTACCGACATCGGCGTAGAAGATATCGCCCACCTCCAGCAGCACCGAGTGCTCCAGGCCGTTTTCCCGATAGTGCATGCGCACCTGGCCATCGAGCACGACAAACACTTCCTGCCCGTCGTTGGTGTGCCACTTATAAGGCTGGTCGGTCCAATGCAGGCGCGTGGTGATGCCGTTCATGTTGGCGATATCCAACGCCGCCCAGGCCCGCTCCCCAGTGAAGGTTTTACTGCGAATGATCTTCATGAATGCCCGTCGCCCCCAAGGCTGATGCGTGCACCTCGCGCGCCAGATGCGCAGGCTAACCCAAGCCGGCGCCCGGATCAGCCACCAACGCGCTCAACTTTCTGGCACGACGCAGGTCTTGGCGGTGCGCTGGCGCAGCAGCCCCAGCAAAGCGGCCAGGGACAGCAGGATCAATACCGCACCATAACCATCGGTGGTCGCGATCAGGCCAAAACTGCGCGTCAGGTTTCCCGCCAGCAGGGACGGCAGGCAGAACGCCAGATAACTCAACACATAAAACGCCGACATCAACCCCGCCCGCTCATGGGGCAAGGCCAGGGGCATCACACTGCGCAGGGCGCCGAGGAACCCGGAACCAAAACCACCGCCCGTGACCAGGGTGCCGAGAAAGAACAGCGGCAGGCTGGCGGTGTGCACGGCAATCAGGATCAGGCCGATGCCGACGGCCAGCAGGCTCGCGCCCAGCCGCAGTACCTTGTCCGCCGGACGATGACGCAGGGAAACAATCATCAGGGCACCGCTCAGGGTCAGCACCGCCACCAGGCCGCCACCGATCAGGTTCGAGGTCGAGCCCGTCGCGGTGCGCACCAGCGATGGCGCCAACGACAGAAAGAACCCGCCCACGGCCCACACCGCCACGTCCACCGGTAACGCCAGCCACAGCGCCCGCCGCGCCTGAGGCGGTACATGCAGGGTCGGCCGCAGGGAGGCCCAGACACCGGGCTGGGCACTGACTGTCTCCGGCAGGCGCCAGACGTACAGCGCCTGGGCGACAAACAGCACCAGCAGCAACCAGTAGGCCAGTTGCAGCGGCAACGGTGCGTATTCCACCAGCAAACCGCTGCCCATCGCCCCGCAGGCCATGCCCAGCAAGGGCGCCACGCTGTTGACCAGCGGCCCTTGCTGCCGGTCGGTATCCAGCAGCGCCGCCCCCAGCACGCTGGTGGCCATGCCGGTGGCGAATCCCTGCATCACCCGGGCAGCAATCAGCCAGGCTACGCTGTCGGCCTGGATAAATAGCAGCATCGCCAGTATGTCCAGCAGCAGCGCCACGAAGATCACCGGCTTGCGTCCCAGATAATCCGAAAGCGAACCCACGGTCAGCAGCGCCGCCAACAGGCTCAAGGCGTAGACGCCGAAGATCAGGGTCAGGGTCGCCGAGGAGAATTGCAGCACCTCCTGATACAGGTGGTACATCGGTGTCGGCACGCTGGAAGCGGCGAGAAAACTGAGTAAGGTGATCGCCAGAAACAGCAGTCTGGAACGATTTGACAGTGAAGAGTCGACAGGACTGGACATGGGCACGCTCCATTAAAGCTAATTTTTTGCTTTTGCGGAGTGTGCTACCGCCTCGCTCTTAAAGCAAATTCTTTGTGTTAAGGTTCGATCCATGGCTATTAAAGAAGGTTTACGCCCGGGCGGGCGCAGTGCCCGGGTACAGGAATCCATCCACTCGGCAGTCAGGGAACTCCTCGAAGAACAGGAGCGCTCGACCCTGACCGTGCCGCAAATCGCCGCCCGCGCCGGCGTGACGCCCTCGACCATCTACCGCCGCTGGGGCGACCTGTCGACGCTGCTGGCGGATGTCGCCCTGGCGCGCATGCGCCCGGACAGCGAACCGGCCGCCACCGGCAGCCTGCGCGGCGACCTGTTGGCCTGGGCCGAACAGTACCTCGACGAAATGAGTTCCGAGCCCGGGCGCAACATGATGCGCGATGTGCAATGCAGCGCCACGCCCGGCTATTGCGTGAGCATTCTCAGCGGGCAATTGCAGATCATCCTCGATCGCCACCGGCACAGCGAAGCAGCTCTGCCCAGCCTCGATCGACTACTGAACATGACGGTGGCGCCGACGGTGTTCCGCATCCTGTTCGCCGCGGAACCGCTTGACGTGCAGGAGTTGCATGAACTGATCGACATCGCGCTGCGGCCTTGAGACCGCCAGCGCGGGCAAGCTCGCTCCTGCCGGGTTCGTCACCCTTTGCAGAAGCGAGATTGCTCGCACTTCCCCCCTGCGACACCTGGCCGCGCCAATACCTTGGTCGACACTGACGAACCCCGAACATCGTGCGAGACTGTCTGACCGGGCTGAAGCGCCCGGCGCGCCTTTATGTTCGGAGTTTCCATGTCGTTGTCCAGCGGGCTGATCGCCATTGTCGCCCTGGCCTATATGGCCATCATGTTCGCCATCGCCTTTTACGGTGACCGTCGCAGCGCGCCCTTGCCGCCGCGGGTGCGTGCCTGGGTGTACAGCCTGTCGCTGGCGGTGTATTGCACCAGCTGGACCTTCTTCGGCGCCGTCGGCCAGGCCGCCGAGCAACTCTGGTCGTTCTTGCCGATCTACCTGGGGCCGATCCTGCTGCTGGTGCTCGCGCCCTGGGTCCTGCAAAAGATGGTGATGATCAGCAAGCAGGAAAACATCACCTCCATCGCCGACTTCATTGCCGCGCGCTACGGCAAATCCCAGTCGCTGGCGGTGGTGGTGGCGCTGATCTGCCTGGTTGGCGTGCTGCCCTACATCGCCCTGCAGCTCAAGGGCATCGTGCTTGGCGTGGACCTGCTGATCGGCGCCGGCGCCGACACCATGGGCACCCGCGCCCAGGACACGGCGCTGATCGTGTCGTTGATCCTGGCGCTGTTCACCATTGTCTTCGGTACCCGCAACCTCGACGCCACCGAGCACCACCGCGGCATGGTGCTGGCGATTGCCTTCGAATCCCTGGTCAAGCTGCTGGCCTTTCTCGCGGTCGGCGCCTTTGTCACCTATGGCCTGTACGACGGTTTCGACGATCTGTTCAGCCAGGCCATGCTCGCCCCGCGCCTGGAACAGTACTGGCAGGAAACCATCAACTGGCCGTCGATGGTGGTGCAGACCGGCGTCGCCATGATGGCGATCATCTGCCTGCCGCGGCAGTTCCACGTCACCGTGGTGGAGAACATCGAGCCCCAGGACCTGCGCCTGGCCAAGTGGGTGTTTCCCGCCTACCTGGCCCTGGCCGCGCTGTTCGTGGTGCCGATCGCCCTGGCCGGGCAGATGCTGCTGCCCAGCTCGGTCCTGCCGGATTCCTTCGTCATCAGCCTGCCCCTGGCCCAGGCCCATCCGGCCCTGGCGGTGCTGGCCTTCATTGGCGGCGCGTCGGCCGCCACCGGCATGGTGATCGTCGCCAGCGTGGCGCTGTCGACCATGGTCTCCAACGATATGCTGCTGCCCTGGTTGCTGCGCCGGCAGAGCGCCGAGCGACCCTTCGAAGTGTTCCGCCACTGGATGCTCTCGGTGCGCCGGGTCAGCATCGTGGTCATCCTGCTGCTGGCCTATGTCAGCTACCGTCTGCTGGGCTCCACCGCGAGCCTGGCGACCATCGGCCAGATCGCCTTCGCCGCCGTGACCCAACTGGCCCCGGCCATGCTCGGCGCGCTGTACTGGAAGCAGGCCAACCGCCGCGGCGTGTTCGCCGGATTAGCGGCCGGCACCTTCCTGTGGTTCTACACCCTGATCCTGCCGATCGCCGCCCACAGCCTGGGCTGGTCGCTGAGCAGCTTCCCGGGCCTGGCCTGGCTGCACGGCAACCCGCTGAACCTGCCGATCACGCCCTTGACCCAGGGTGTGGTGCTGTCGCTGGCCGGTAACTTCACCCTGTTCGCCTGGGTCTCGGTACTGTCACGCACCCGGGTTTCGGAACACTGGCAGGCCGGGCGCTTCATCGGCCAGGAAATCAGCGGCCGCCCCAGCTCCCGCTCGATGCTGTCGGTGCAGATCGACGACCTGCTCAAGCTCGCCGCACGTTTTGTCGGGGAAGAACGGGCCCGCCAGAGTTTCATCCGCTTTGCCTACCGCCAGGGCAAAGGTTTCAACCCCAACCAGAACGCCGACGGCGAATGGATCGCCCACACCGAACGCCTGCTGGCCGGTGTCCTCGGCGCCTCGTCCACCCGCGCAGTGGTCAAGGCCGCCATCGAAGGGCGGGAGATGCAGCTCGAAGACGTGGTGCGCATCGCCGACGAAGCCTCGGAAGTGCTGCAATTCAACCGCGCCCTGCTGCAAGGCGCGATCGAGAACATCAGCCAGGGCATCAGCGTGGTCGACCAGTCCCTCAGGCTGGTGGCCTGGAACCGTCGTTACCTGGAGCTGTTCAACTACCCGGACGGGCTGATCAGCGTCGGCCGGCCGATCGCCGACATCATCCGCCACAACGCCGAGCGCGGCCTGTGCGGACCGGGCGAGGCGGAAGTGCATGTCGCCCGCCGCCTGCACTGGATGCGCCAGGGCCGCGCCCACACTTCCGAGCGGCTGTTCCCCAATGGCCGGGTGATCGAGTTGATCGGCAACCCGATGCCCGGCGGCGGCTTTGTCATGAGCTTCACCGACATCACCCCGTTCCGCGAAGCCGAACAGGCCCTCACCGAAGCCAACGAAGGCCTGGAACAACGGGTTGCCGAACGGACCCAGGAGCTTTCGCAGTTGAACGCTGCGCTGACCGAAGCCAAGGGCACCGCCGAGGCCGCCAACCAGTCCAAGACGCGTTTCCTGGCGGCGGTCAGTCACGACCTGATGCAACCGCTGAACGCCGCCCGGCTGTTCTCCGCCGCCCTCTCCCACCAGAACGACGGTTTGTCCGCCGAAGCCCAGCAATTGGTCCAGCACCTGGACAGCTCCCTGCGCTCCGCCGAAGACCTGATCAGCGACCTGCTGGATATCTCCCGCCTGGAAAACGGCAAGATCAATCCGGAGCGCAAGCCATTCGTGCTCAACGAGCTGTTCGATACCCTGGGGGCCGAATTCAAGGTCCTGGCCCAGGAGCAAGGCTTGAAGTTCCGCCTGCGCGGCAGCCGTCTCAGGGTCGACAGCGACATCAAGCTTCTGCGCCGGGTCCTGCAGAACTTCCTGACCAATGCCTTCCGTTACGCCAAGGGGCCTGTGCTCTTGGGCGTGCGCCGCCGCGGCAACCAACTGTGCCTGGAGGTCTGGGACCGCGGGCCGGGGATTCCGCTGGACAAGCAGCAGGTGATCTTCGAAGAGTTCAAGCGCCTCGACAGCCACCAGACCCGCGCCGAAAAAGGCCTGGGCCTCGGACTGGCGATCGCCGATGGCTTGTGCCGCGTCCTCGGCCACGGCTTGCAAGTCCGCTCCTGGCCGGGCAAGGGCAGCGTCTTCAGCGTCAGCGTGCCGCTGGCCAAGGCAGCTGTCAGCGCACCGAGACAGGTGGCCGAACTCAACGGTCATCTGCTGTCCGGCGCCCAGGTGCTGTGCGTCGACAATGAAGACAGCATCCTGATCGGCATGAACAGCCTGCTCAGCCGCTGGGGCTGCCAGGTCTGGACCGCGCGCAACCGGGAAGAATGCGCCGCGCTGCTCAGTGATGGCGTGCGCCCGCAACTGGCGCTGGTGGACTATCACCTGGACGATGGTGAAACCGGCACCGAGGTCATGGCCTGGCTGCGCACCCAGTTGGGTGATCCGGTACCTGGCGTGGTGATCAGCGCCGACGGACGCCCCGAGATGGTCGCCGAGGTACACGCCGCGGGGCTGGACTACCTGGCCAAGCCGGTGAAGCCGGCGGCGTTGCGGGCGCTGTTGAGCCGGCATCTGCCGCTCTGAGAGTCCTGTAGTCGCTGCCGCAGGCTGCGATAAGACCTTCAGCGATATTGAAAACGCCGCTTCCCCTCCGGGGCCGATCGCAGCCTACGGCAGCGGCTACAGCTCAATCCGGCAGTTCGAGCAGGGCACCGTCGGCATCGGTCATCGCCCGTTCCAGCAGGTCCGCCGGCAGGCTCTTGCTCGCGCGCGCGCCGAGCAAGCGCAGTTGCTCGCTACGGCTGACCAGGTTGCCGCGCCCCTCGGTCAGCTTGTTGCGCGCGGCGCTGTAGGCCTTGTCCAGCTGCTGCAGACGATTGCCGACCTCATCCAGATCCTGAATGAACAACACGAACTTGTCGTACAGCCAACCGGCGCGTTCGGCGATTTCCCGGGCGTTCTGGCTCTGCCGCTCCTGCTTCCACAGGCTGTCGATCACTCGCAGCGTGGCCAGCAGCGTGGTCGGGCTGACGATCACGATGTTGCGGTCGAAGGCTTCCTGGAACAGGTTGGGCTCGGCCTGCAAGGCGGCGGAAAAGGCCGCCTCGATAGGCACGAAGAGCAAGACGAAATCCAGGCTGTGCAAGCCTTCCAGGCGCTTGTAGTCCTTGCCGGCCAGGCCTTTGACGTGATTGCGCAAGGACAGCACGTGCTGTTTCAGCGCCGCCTGGCCGATCACCTCATCGTCCGCCGCGACAAACTGTTGGTAGGCAGTCAGGCTGACCTTGGAGTCCACTACTACCTGCTTGTCGCCGGGCAGCATGATCAGCACGTCGGGCTGGAAACGCTCGCCGTCGGGCCCTTTGAGGCTGACCTGGGTCTGGTACTCGCGGCCTTTCTCCAGGCCGGCATGTTCCAGCACCCGCTCCAGAATCAGCTCGCCCCAGTTGCCCTGGGTTTTCTGGCCCTTGAGCGCGCGCGTCAGGTTGGTCGCCTCGTCGCTCAAGCGAAGGTTCAACTGTTGCAGGCGTTCGAGTTCCTTGCCGAGGGAAAAACGCTCGCGCGCTTCGGCCTGATAACTCTCTTCGACCCGCTTCTCGAAGGACTGGATGCGCTCCTTGAGCGGGTCGAGCAATTGTCCGAGACGCTGCTGGCTGTTCTCGGCAAAACGCTGCTCGCGCTCATCGAAGATCTTGCCTGCCAGCTCGGCGAACTGTGCCCGCAGCTCGTCCCGCGAGCCTTGCAGGTCGCTCAGGCGTTGCTGGTGGCTTTCCTGCTGCTCGCGCAGCTCGGCATTCAATGACGCGGCCTGGGCGTCCAGGCGCCGCAACTCGGCTTCCTTGTTGGCCCGCTCAAGATTCCAGGCGTGGGCCGCGTCACGGGCGTTGTCGCGTTCGATCTGCAACAACTCGACTTCCCGGCGCACCGCCGCCAGATCGGCCTGCTTCACGGCATTCGCCTGGCCCAGGTCGCTGATCTCGTCGCGGCAGGCATCCAGCTGGGCGTTCAAGCCATCCTGCGCCAGCAGTGCGGTGGCCAGGCGCTCCTCCAGCAGGGACAGTTCGGTTTGGCGGGAGCTCAGACGGCGTTGCAGTTGCCAGGCGAGCGCCACCAAGGGCAATGCCGCGCCTGCCAGACCGAGCAGTACGCTGGTCAAGTCCATAGCCATAGCCACTCCAGACAGGGAAATAAAGCTTGAAGGTTAACCAAGGGACCGAGGCTTGGACAGCTCAGTCTTCGATCTGGCCAAGCTCCTGCTGGGCGCGACGATCGCCAGCCCGTGCCGCCTGACGCAGCAGATCGTGGCCGATCCGCCGATCGCGGGCGTTGCCGCATTCGCGGCACATCAGTTGGCCAAGACGACTCTGTGCTGCCACCACCCCTTCCCGGGCAGGCTGCTTGAGCAAACGCCCGGCAAAGTGCTTGATGTTCCGGTTATCACCCAGGCGTGGGCTGTCGAGCAGCCACATGGCCACGCGTAACGAAAAACGCTTGGGCTCGGTAACACTGGAAGAGGCAGAGGTAACAGAAGGTGACACTGAGCGAAACTTCATAAAGCACTGTAGGGCAGATCGGAAGGCGCGCCACTCTACTCCTTTTTTCGCACGCGTAAAGTCGAAAAGAACTCGGCACGCCCGTGCTAGAGCAAGCGCTTGGGACAATCCACAGAAGCTGTGGATAACTCAGTGGACAACCGCCCTACAAGTCGCCGAAAGCCGCATGGGACGGGGCCCGCAGTCAAACTGACGATTTTTTCACCAGTAAAAAAAACCGATGTTTTTCATTGACTTAAATTTTCATCGCAGGCATTGGAGGGCCCGGCAGGTGAGGTGACAGGCCGGTGACAGCCCGCGCAACTATTGTGCACAAGTACCCTCGATCCAGTTATATCGCTGCACCTTTTTCGTCCGTTCCCGGGAGAACAACATCGAAGACCAAAGATTCCAGTAACAACTTTTCTGCCCCACTGCGGTGAAAGTCCGGCCCGGCTCATTCGCGGCCTGCCCTGCGATACTCATAACCATTTTGCCTAACACACTTGCACCAGCTACATCAATCCGTTATCATCCACAGCGTTAGTACCAAGCTGAAAGTCAATTCTGGTCGAACAAGTCCCCCGGTTCAGCTTCCCTGAAGAGAAGTTTCTACCGACTACACGGGATCGACCACCTCGCTGGTTTCCAGGTAAAGCTTTCGCCGACACCGCCGTTGAACACATTGCAAAGGATGTCGCGAAGCCCTTTTACTCTGACCGAACCAACCTGCAAATTGATCAGGATCTTCACCTGGGGCCCAGAACCTTAACCCCCGCTGTGATTGCCTGCCCTCCTAAGTACCTACCTGCCAGCCCTAGCGCGCACTTGATAAAGCGCTTCCAACTGGCTGCTTTGTTCCAGTCGGGTTCTTCGTTCGACCAATGGTGGTCGGCGTTACTGGAACGTTTTAACGTTGCACGGTTCTTAACCGTGTCATTTGTAGGAACACCCAATAACTATGTCTACTCAAATCCAGACTCAGGATGCCATTCGCACCCTCACCAACGCTTTTGCTCCAATGAACTGCCTGATCATGGCCGCTCGCAAAGGCTGCTTCAGCTTCACCCTGGTCAACGAACACGGTATTGCTCGTCACAGCGAACGCCTGTACCCCGACCAGTATTCCAGCGCCGAGCCGCTGCAAGCGGTGATCGAGCGCACCCGTCAGGCCCTGACTGCCTGAGACGCCAGAGCGCTGAAAACCCGAAGCCCCGACTGAACAGCGGGGCTTTTTTATTGCCTGTTATTTCGGTTTTTCCGCCGTCGGCTAAAGCACCATCCGATATAACGGTTATAACTCGAAGCTGGAAATATTTTAAAAACAGTCCTTTACAGCAACGATATGACACTACACTTCAACTCAAGCGGCATGATCCGCTTCCGGCGAGTCTGACCGATCCACCGCTGCCAAGCTCCCCCATCAGGCCTCGCCGGCCACTTTCACGCTTCGAGGGCTTTATGGGTATTGCCGCCAGCGAACTGTGCCGCTACGTGATCCGCCCGACCCTGATCTATCTGGGCAACCACAGTCGCACCGCAGAATCACTGCTGCTAGGCATCGCCGCCAGCCAATCCGCCCTCGGCTCCGCCCTGCACGACCGCAGGGGCCACGGCCTCTACCGCATCGCAGAACCCCGCCACCAGGCACTCTGGGACCACTATCTGGCGCTGGATCCGGAACGCGCCAGCCTGGTTCGCGGCCTGGCCAGCCAGCACGCATTCCTCAGCGGCCCGCACTTGGAATTGACCGTCAACCTGCGTTACGCCACCGCCATCGCCTGGCTGCTGGTAGAAGAGCAGAACACCCCGCTCCCCGAAGCCGGCGACCTGCTCGGCATGGCTCGCATCTGGAAGCAGATCTTCCAGCCACAAGGACGCTTGCGGGACTTTGCCGATGCCTGGCAAACCTGTGTTGCACCACTGAATCAGGTCGCCTGCTGATCGGACTTTTTACAAGTTCGTGCAAACAACGGCAATTTTGGTCTGATTGTCCTACAAAACCGCTCTATCTCAAGCCATACAGGCTATAGCGCTGAGGAGGAAATGTTGGTAATTTTCGCTCCGGTGATCACCAGGAGTTCTAATAATGAAAAAAGTAATACTCAAAACCAGTCTTAGCCTTGCCGTTGCCATGGCATCCACCCAACTTTTCGCAAGTGGTTTTGCCCTGAACGAACAAAGCATCAGCGGCATGGGTACTGGTTTCGCCGGTCGATCCTCTGCTGCGGACGATGCAAGCACAGTTTTTGGCAACCCTGCCGGTATGTCGCGCCTGAAACGCCAGCAAATCACTGGCGGCGTCGCGGCCATTGATGCATCCACCGACATCAACGATGCCAGCGGCAGCCGTAGCGGCACCAACAAAGGCGACATGGTGCCTTTCACTGCCGTGCCGATGGGCTACTACGTCAAGCCTATCGACGATCAGTGGGCCTTCGGTCTGGGTGTCTATGCCCCATTCGGCCTGATCACCGACTACGAAAACGGCTTCCAGGGCCGTAACTTCGGCAGCAAGAGCGAAGTTAAAGTCATCACCTTTCAGCCAACCGTCAGCTACGCCTTCAACGACAAGGTGTCGATCGGTTTCGGTCCGACCATCAACCGTATCTCCGGCACCCTGGAATCGGCACTGACCACCCCTCTTTCGCCTAACGACGGCCGTGTGCAAATCAAGGGTGACGACATTGGCTACGGCTACAACATTGGGCTGCTGGTCCAGGCAACCGACACCACCCGCGTGGGCCTGACCTACCACTCGAAGGTCAAGTACAAGCTGGAAGGCCACACCGAAGTCAGCCCAGGCGCCGGTACTCCAGGCGCTCTGCTGCGTGGCGCTCGCTACGATGCCTCGCTGGACATCACCACCCCTGAATCGGCCGACCTGTCGGTGACCCAGGACCTCAACGATGCCTGGAAACTCTATGCCGGTGCGACCTGGACCCGCTGGAGCCGCCTGAAAGACATCACCGTGCAAAACGAAGGTGTAACTGCCAGCGCCGGCGGTCTTCTGGCCCCGGGTGCGCTCAGCAGCATCAAGGAAGAGCAGAACTGGCACGACACCTGGGCCTACGCCATCGGTACTTCCTACCAGTTGAACAAGCAGTGGGTACTGCGTACCGGCCTGAGCTTCGACCAGTCGCCAGCCAACAACACCAACCGTTCGCCACGCATTCCTACCGGCGACCGGACCATCTTCAGCCTCGGCGCCGGCTGGAGCCCAACCGAAGACCTGACCATCGACGTGGCTTACTCCTACCTCAAGGAAGAGAAAGTCAAGGTCAACAACAGGAACCCGCAGCTCGGCCAGTCTTACAGCTCCGAGTACGAGAACAGTGCGAACGGCTTTGGCGTGGGTGCAACCTACCGCTTCTGAAGCCTGACGGCCTGAACGAAAAAGCCCCTGCATCCAAGGATGCCGGGGCTTTTTTATTGGCCGCGGATAACACTCAAGGCTTGGACGCCAGCGCCTGTTCCACCGCCTCGATCAGTTCCGGACTGTCCGGCTTGGTCAGGCTGGAGAAATTGGCGATCACCTTGCCCTGGCGATCGACCACATACTTGTAGAAATTCCACTTCGGCGCACTGCTCTGCTCGGCCAGGACCTTGAACAGATGCACCGCGTCCGGGCCTCGGACCTGCTGCGGTTCGGTCATGGTGAAGGTGACGCCGTAGTTCACATAACAGACCTTGGCCGTTTCCGCGCCATCCTTGGACTCCTGCTTGAAGTCATTGGACGGCACGCCTACCAGCTCCAGCCCCTGATCCTTGTAACGCTGGTACAGCGCTTCGAGCCCCTTGAACTGCGGGGCAAAGCCGCAAAAGCTCGCGGTATTGACCACCACCAGCGGCTTGCCGGCAAAGCGCTGGCACAGGTCGATGGATTCCTTGGCGCGTAGCTTGGGCAGCGAGCCCTGCAACAGCGACGGACATTCGTCCGCCCAGGTCGAACCTGCGAACACCATGAGTACAGCTGGAACAGCAAGCCAGCGCGCCAACATATTCAACTCCTTGAAAGTACCGTCAGAGGGTGAAGCTACTCGCCCGGCGGACGCCCTAGCAAGCGCTTCCTAGCAGACGCCCATGCCCAACTGCATCAGCGCCAGCCCACCCTGGTGCCAGCCCCACCAGGCCAACGCCAACAGCGAGGCAGCAACCGCCAGGCCGACCCAGCGCAGACCTGCCCGGCTCATGCCACGCTTGCCTGCAAACGCGCGACCGGACGCTCGCGCACCGGCCAGTTCAAGGCCGCGGCCAGCAGACTGAGGAGAATCGCCACCTGCCAGATCAAGTCATAACTCCCGGTTCGATCGTAGACCACCCCGCCGAGCCAGCCGCCGAGGAACGAGCCCAACTGGTGAAACAGAAACACGATGCCGCCCAGCATGGACAGGTTGCGCACCCCGAACAAGGTGGCCACCGTGCCATTGGTCAGGGGCACCGTCGACAGCCACAGGAAGCCCATGGCCATGCCGAACAGATATGCGCTGAGTTGCGTCACCGGCAGCCAGAGGAACAGGCCGATGACCACCGCGCGCAACAGGTACAGGCCGGTCAGCAAGCGTGGCTTGGACATGCGTCCGCCCAGCCAGCCAGCGGTGTAGGTCCCGAAGATATTGAACAGGCCGATCAGCGCCAGCACCGTGGTGCCCACTGTGGCCGGCAAATGCTGGTCCACCAGGTAAGCCGGCAAATGCACGCCGATGAATACCACCTGGAAACCACAGACGAAAAAGCCGAACGCCAGCAGCCAGAACCCGGAATGTGAGCAGGCTTCACGCAAGGCCTCGGAAAGGCTCTGTTCATGGCCCAGGCTTGGCAGCGGCTTGTCCTTGAGCATGCTCACCAGCGGCACGATCAACGCCACCAGCAACCCCAGCACCAGCAGCGCTGACGACCAGCCGAGCCAGCCGATCAAACCCAGGGTGCCCGGCAGCATGGCGAACTGACCGAACGAACCGGCCGCACTGGCGATGCCCATGCCCATGCTGCGTTTTTCCGCCGGCAGTGCACGCCCCACCACGCCGAGAATCACCGAGAACGAGGTCCCCGAAAGGCCGATACCGATCAGCAATCCGGCGCTCACCGACAGCGACAGTGGCGAGTCGGCCAACCCCATGAACAACAGGCCCACGGCGTACAGTACGCCGCCGATCATCACCACCTTGGCCGCGCCGAAGCGGTCGGCCAGGGCGCCGGTGAAGGGCTGGGCCAGGCCCCAGATCAGGTTCTGCAAGGCAATGGCAAAGGCAAACACCTCGCGCCCCCAGCCGAACTCGGCGCTCATGGGCGGCAGAAATAGACCGAAACCGTGTCTTACCCCCAGGGACAAGGCCAGGATCAGCGCACTCCCGAGAAGAACCCAACCGCTGGTACGCCACATCGAAGTCATCGTTATTCTCCATTTACGGGTATATACCCGCTTATCATCGAACAAAAGGCGTTCACGCCAGTTCGTTCAGCAAGGCCAGCAAGGTTTCGCGTTTCTCTGCACCCAGACGGTCGATCAAACGCTGTTGCGCCGCCTCCCAGGCCGGCAAGGCCGCCAGCAATCGCTGCTGGCCTTCCTCGGTCAGCTGGACGATGCGATTGCGTTGATCCTCGCCTTCGGACAACCGGACCAGCCCCTCGCCTTCCAGCACCCGCAGGTTACGGCCCAGGGTGCTGCGATCCAGCCCCATCGCTTCGGCCAGGCTGGAAATGCTCGGTTGGTCCAGGCGCCGCAGGTTGCTCAGCAAGGAATACTGGGCAACGTTGATCCCGAAGCCGTCGAGAGCGCCGTCGTAGAACCTGCTGACGCCACGGGCGGCGCGACGCAGGTTGGTGCACAAACATTGAGAAGGAAGCATGGTGCGTGTATATACCCGCGATTAATGGAATGCAAGAAATTTGCAAAGCCCCAGAGCGCGGATAAAACCCACGCCCCGCCTATCTAGAACAACGCCAACCCCACCAGGACCGCCACCTCCAGCAGTTCCAGCAGAGCCCCCGCCGTATCCCCGGTGGTGCCGCCCAGACGACGCAGCATCAGCTGGCGCAAGCCGACAAACACCACGCCCGCCAGCAGCAACGCCCACACCGCGTCATAACCACCGAGCACTACACACGCCAGCACAGTAAGCGCCAGCACCCACTTGCCGGCCGGACGCGGCAGATGATTCGCCAGCGCCTGCCCAAGGCCACCAGGGCGTACATAAGGCGTGCAGAGGAACAGCCCCAGCAAGGCACCACGACCGATCAGCGGCGCCAGCAGCAAGGCAACGCCGGCCTGCTGCTCGATCAGCGCTACCAACGCGGCGAACTTGAGCAGCAACACCAGCCCCAGGGTGACCACGGCGATCGGCCCGCTGCGCGGGTCCTTCATGATCGTCAACGTACGCTCGCGATCGCCGAAGCCGCCCAGCCAAGCGTCCGCGCTGTCGGCCAGTCCATCCAGATGCAAGGCTCCACTGAGCAGCACCCAGACCGTCAGCAACAGCGCCCCATGCAGTAACAACGGTGCGCCCATCAACAACTGGTTCATGCCCCAGAGCAGCAGCCCGAACAGCAGGCCGATCAGCGGATAGAACAGCAATGACCGGCCCATTTCCTCGGGCGACGGCATGCCCGGCAAACGCACCGGAAAACTGCTGAGAAACTGCAGGGCGATCCAGAATGGCAGCATGCTCAGACTCCTTCGCTCAACGCCAGGCCAGCCTCGACAGTCAGGGCGAACAAGGCACCGTGAGCGACCTCGACATTCAGCAGCTGCTCGCGCGGCAAACCCCGGGCCCGGGCCAGCAACAAGCGCATCACTCCGCCATGGCTGACCAGCAGCACCCGCTCGCCGGCATGACGCTGGTGCAGACGTTCGACCGCCCCCAGCACCCGCTCGGAAAACGCCAGCACCGGCTCGCCCTGCGGCGGAGTAAAGGCATAGGGATCGGCCCAGAACTGCCCCAGCGCCTCAGCATCGGTCGCCATCAGCGCCGCCGCGCTCTGCCCTTCCCAGGCGCCGAAATGCAGTTCCTGCAGATCCGGGTCCAGGCTCACCGGCAGCGCCAGGCGCGCACCCAGTTCCTCGGCGAAACGCGCGCAGCGTTGCAAGGGCGAACTCACCAGCCGATCCCAGGGTCCCTGGCCGGCAACGGCGGCACGCATCTGCTGCCATCCGGCGTCGGTCAGGGCATCGTCGAGGCTGCCGCGCAGGCCGCCACCGAGCTCGGTTTCACCATGGCGCAGCAGGTCCAGGCGCAAGGTCATGCAGGGCGATCCGCCACGGCCGCTTCGGCGAAAGTCGCCATCTGCCCGTGCAGGTCGCAGGCCAGGCGCAGCAATGGCACCGCCAGCGCCGCGCCGCTACCCTCGCCCAGGCGCAGGCCGAGGTCCAGCAAAGGCTCGGCCTCGAGGGTTTGCAGGATATGCCGATGCCCCGGCTCGGCCCCACGGTGGCCGAACAGCAACCACTGCCGGCACCCGGGGTTGAGCCGCACCGCCACCAGCGCCGCCACGCTGCAAATGAAGCCGTCGACCAGCACCGCCACGCCTTCCTGGGCACAGGCCAGGTACGCCCCCACCAGCGCAGCAATTTCGAAACCGCCAAGGTTGAACAAGGTCTGCACGGCATCGCCACGCTGGGCCGCATGCAGGCTCAAGGCACGCTCGATCACTCGCGCCTTGTGGCTGACACCCGCTGCATCCAGGCCGGTGCCCGGACCCGCCAGGAGCGCTACCGGAATGTCCAGCAAGGCACAGGCCACGGCACTGGCCGCGGTGGTGTTGCCAATGCCCATCTCGCCACCGATAAACAGCTCGCTGCCCTGCTCGACAGCCCGCAGCACACTGTCACGTCCGGCCTGTAGGGCCTGCTCGCCCTGGGTCTGGGTCATGGCCGGCCCCTCGACGAAGTTGCGGGTACCCGCCCCGAGATTCAAATGACGCACGCCAGGCAGGTTCAGCCCGGGCGTCACCGTGCCGAGGTCGACCACTTCCAGGTGTGCCCGCAGCTGTCGCGCCAACACGCTGATGGCCGCGCCGCCGGTGACGAAGTTGTGCAGCATCTGCCCGGTGACTTCCTGCGGATAAGCCGAAACGCCCTCGGCCACCACCCCGTGGTCGCCGGCGAAAATCGCGATCCACAGCTGCTCCAGGCCAGGCTTTACCCGCCCCTGCAAGCCGGCCAGCTGTACCGCTACCCGCTCCAGCTGCCCCAGCGAACCCGTGGGCTTGGTCAATTGCTGCTGACGCGACTGCGCCGCCTCCAGGGCTTGAGTGTCGAGCGCCTTGCACGGCCGCAGCCACCAGAAGTCATTCATAACGCAGTTCCTTTCAGAGTCAGGGGCAGGCCGGCCACCGTCAGCACTACCCGCTGACAACGCTCGGCCAGGGCTTGATGCAGCCAACCGGCTTCATCGACATAACGGCGAGTCAATTCGCCCAGCGGCACGACACCCATTCCGGTCTCGTTGCTGACAAAAATGATTTCGCCCGGCAGCGACGCCAGGCACTGCAACAGCGCTTCGCGCTCACTGGCGAGCCGCTCGGCATCCTCCAGCAGCAACAGGTTGGTCAGCCACAAGGTCAGGCAATCCACCAGCAGGCAGCGTTCGGCGCTCGCCGCTTCACGCAGCACCCGCGCCAGCTCCAGGGGTTCCTCGATCAATGCCCATTCGACCGGACGCCGTTCGCGGTGATGCTCAATGCGCTGGTTCATTTCGCCGTCCAGCGCCTGGCTGGTAGCGATATAGGTCACGGCCAGGCCGCTCTCGCCGGCGAGCTTTTCAGCCAGGCGACT
Organism: Pseudomonas sp. SBT1-2; assembly: GCF_028640875.1. Taxonomy (NCBI): domain Bacteria; kingdom Pseudomonadati; phylum Pseudomonadota; class Gammaproteobacteria; order Pseudomonadales; family Pseudomonadaceae; genus Pseudomonas; species Pseudomonas sp. SBT1-2. Next base: position 96,777 of record NZ_JAQZAA010000112.1, read on the forward strand.
CTTGCCGGAGCGGGCGCCGCCGAGGATCAGTTGCAACATGCTTGGAAACCCTTGAATTGAGGTACAGCCACAGCGGCGCCGCAATACCGGCGCCGACGCTCTAAAGCCCGCAAAGCTGGCGCAGGTGCTCGGTGTCCAGATGCTGCTCCACCAGATCGGCCAGGCGCTCGATGTCGCGCTCGCGCAGGGCGTGGTAGTCGACCGCCTGCACCTCGCGCAACCCTGCCCAGCGCAGCAACGCACTGCAGGCCGCCGGCGCTTCGAACAGGCCGTGCAGGTAGGTACCGAGAATCTGCCCATCGTCGCTGCGCGCGCCGTCGCAACGACCGTCATCCAGAGTCACGGCCGGCAGTTCCAGCGCAGGCCCCGTGGTGACCCCGGCATGGATCTCGTAACCGCTGACCTCGGCCTCCTCTAGCGCCAGGCGTCCACGCACGTTGCGCAGTTGCTTCTCTTCTTCCAGCACCGTCTCGAACGCCAGCAGCCCCAGCCCGGCGCTGGAACCTGGCGCGCCTTCCAGCCCCAGGGGATCGTGCAACTGCTCGCCGAGCATCTGCAAACCACCGCAGATGCCCAGCACCTTGCCGCCATAGCGCAGGTGCCGGGCGATGGCCCTGTCCCAGCCCTGGGCACGCAGATACGCCAGGTCGCTGCGCACGCTTTTCGAGCCGGGCAGGATGATCAGGTCGGCCGGCGGAATCGCCTGGCCCGGACCGATAAATTGCAGGTCCACCTGGGGGTGCAGGCGCAGCGGGTCGAAGTCGGTGTGATTGCTGATGCGCGGCAACACCGGCACCAGCACTTTCAGCACCTGCTCGGCCTTGTCGGCCTGACGCTGGTCGATGCCGTCCTCGGCTTCCAGATGCAGGTCCAGCACGTAGGGCAGCACGCCGATCACCGGTTTGCCGGTACGCGCTTCGAGCCAGTCCAGGCCCGGTTGCAACAGGGCGATATCGCCGCGAAAACGGTTGATGATGAAGCCTTTGACCCGCGCCTGCTCGCTCGGCGACAACAGCTCCAGGGTGCCCACCAGATGAGCGAAAACCCCGCCACGGTTGATATCGGCGATCAGCAGCACCGGGCAGTCCACCGCTTCGGCAAAGCCCATATTGGCGATATCGCCGGCCCGCAGATTGATCTCCGCCGGCGAGCCCGCGCCCTCCACCATCACCACCGGATAGGCCGCGCTCAGGCGTTGGTGAGAGGCCAGCACCGCCCGCATGGCGATGGCCTTGTAGTCGTGATAGGCCACCGCGTTCATGGTGGTCACCGCGCGACCGTGAATGATCACCTGGGCCCCGGTGTCGCTGTTGGGTTTGAGCAGCACTGGGTTCATGTCGGTGTGTGGCGCCAGGTGCGCGGCCTGGGCCTGCACCGCCTGGGCCCGGCCGATCTCGCCGCCGTCGGCGGTCACCGCGCTGTTGAGGGCCATGTTCTGCGGCTTGAAGGGCACGACGCTGACACCCTGGCGCGTCAGCCAGCGGCAGAGCGCCGTCACCAGGGTGCTTTTACCGGCATCGGAGGTGGTGCCCTGCACCATCAGGGTGGTCATGGATGTTCCTTGGCGTAGGCGACGAAGGCCTGTTCGAGACGCGACCAATCGGCTTCATCGGCCGGCAGGCCAAAGCGCAGGCTGCTGTTATGGGAGAACAACCGCAGCAGGATGCCCCGGCGCGCCATGAACTCGTGCAACAGCTCGGCGCGATCGGTGATCAGCCACTGGAACAGCGCACAGCCACCCTGGGGTTTCAGGCCGTGGCGCTCGAGCAGGTGCGCCAAACGCAGGCTCGCCACTTCGCTGCGCAGCCGTTGCCGTGCATGGCCTTGGCTGTCACGCAAGCACACCTGGCCCAGTACCCGGGTCGGTCCGCTGACGGCCCAGGGGCCGACCTGTTCGGCCAGCAGCTTGAGCAACTTGCGCTCGGCCAGGACGAAGCCCAGGCGCACACCGGCCAGGCCGAAGAACTTGCCGAAGGAGCGCAGGACGATCAACCCCACCTGATCGGCCTGGGCCGCCAGGCTCAACTGGGGAGTGTTGTCCATGAAGGCTTCGTCGACCACCAGCCAGCCACCGCGCTGCGCCAGGCGCGCATGCCAGTCCAGGAGGCGCTCCGGGGTCAGGCTCAAGCCCGTGGGATTGTTCGGGTTGACCACCACCAGCACGTCCAGGCTGTCGAGGAAAAAGTCCACTTCCTGTTCCAGCACTTCACGCACGATGTAGCCGCTGCGGCGCCAGGCTTCGGCGTGTTCGGCATAACAGGGCGACAGCACGCCGACCTTGCCGGCGCGGCGCAAACGCGGAAGCAGCTGAATCGCCGCCTGGGAGCCAGGTACCGGCAACACATGGGCGGCGCCGTAGTAGTCGCGGGCAGCCTGCTCCAGGCCATCGTCGGTTTCCGGCAGGCGCGCCCAGGCCCGTATGCCGATCTCGGGAATCGTCCACGGCCAGGGCGCCAGGCCGCTGGACAGGTCCAGCCAGTCGGCCTCGGCGATGCCGTATTGCTCGGCCGCCTTGCGCAGGCGACCACCGTGCTCAAGCATAGAACTCAGCTCCCACGCAGAGAATCAGCAGCCATAACCAGACCCCGCGCTGTACCAGTTGCCAGCCGCGATCGATGGACGAAGCGTCGGCCGCCGTCCCCTCGCCCAGCTGCGGCCGCTGGTGCAGCTCGCCGTGATAGATCGCCGCGCCGCCCAGCTCGACACCCAGGGCTCCGGCCCCGGCTGCCATCACCGGCCCGGCGTTCGGACTGTCCCAGGTCGGCCCCTGGCGGCGCCAGCATTTCAGTGCCAGGCGGGTCTTGCCCAGCAACGCGTAAGTCAGGGCCACCAGGCGGGCCGGAATATAGTTGAGCAGGTCGTCGATCTTCGCCGCCGCCCAGCCGAAACGCTCGAAACGCTCATTACGATAGCCCCACATCGCATCCAGGGTGTTGCTCAGGCGGTAGAGCACCACGCCTGGCGCGCCGGCCACGGCAAACCAGAACAGGGCGGCGAACACCGCGTCGCTGCCGTTCTCCAGCACCGACTCGGTGGCGGCGCGGGCGACTTCGGTGGCATCCAGCTCGCTGGTCTGGCGACTGACCAGATAACCGACCCGCTGCCGCGCCTGATCCAGGTCGTCGCTGCGCAAGGCCTGGGCCACCGGCTCGACATGCTCGCCAAGGCTGCGCAGGCCGAGGGCGCAGTACAGCGCCAGGATCTCGAACAACCAGCCGATATAGGGCAGCCAGGAAAACAACGTCGCCAGCAGGGTCAGCGGCAGCACCGCGATGACCCAGGCAGTGACGCCATGACTGCGCCAGCCGCGACCGCCGGAGTTGAAACGTTGCTCGATGCGGTCGGCAAAACGACCGAACGCCACCAGCGGATGCCAGCGTTTGGGTTCGCCCAGCAACGCGTCCAGCGCTACCCCGGCGACACTCAGCAACGCCACACTCATTGACTCACTCCCCAGTAATTTTCATACAGCAATTCACTCAGCGAACGCTCCCGCGCCCAGCCTTCGAGCACCAGCATCGGCGCTGGGTAAAACTCACCGACCGGGCCCAGGCACAACACCGCCAGCGGCTTGGCTCCGGCCGGCAGGCCAAGCAGCTCGGCCAGGGCAATGGGCTCGAACAGCGACACCCAGCCCATGCCCAGCCCTTCGGCCCGGGCCGCCAGCCAGAGGTTCTGAATCGCGCAGGAAAGCGAGGCCAGGTCCATCTCCGGCAAGGTGCGCCGGCCAAAGATATGCCGCTCACGGTCGTCCATCAGCGCCGCCACCAGAACCTCAGCGCAGTCATTGATGCCTTCGACCTTGAGCTTCATGAACTCATCGGAGCGTTCGCCCAGGGCCTCGGCGGTGCGCACCCGTTCCTCTTCCACCAGTTGCTGGATCTGCCCACGCAACGGTCGGTCGCTGATACGGATGAAACGCCAAGGCTGCATCAGGCCGACGCTGGGCGCCTGGTGCGCCGCCTCCAGCAGGCGACGCAGGACCTGTGGTTCGACCGCGCCCCCGACGAAGTGGCGCATGTCACGACGTTCGGCGATCGCGCGATAGACCGCGTCGCGTTCGGCCGCGGAAAAGGCGTTGTCGGTCATGGGCGCTGCGCGAGCACGCTCGCTCCTGCCGGCGCCAGCAGGGCCGCCACCGCTTCGGGGTTGGACGGAAAATAGAAATGCACATAGGAGGCGGTCATCCGCCCTTCGCGGTAAACCGCTTCCGCGCCGCGCCCGCCATTCGGGCTCAGGCCGCGGGCGATCGGCGCAAGCTCGGTGCTGGTCAACGAATGATGGTAGGTATGCCCGCGCAGCGAACCTTCCGGCAACTCCACCGCCTGCAAGGCCAGGGCCGCCAGGCGCTTTTGCATCACCGCATCGCCAGGCAACAGGCCCAGCAGTTCGGCGCGCTCGCCGTCGACATCGGTCAGGGAGTCCAGCAGATACAACATGCCGCCGCACTCGGCGAGCAAGGGTTTGCCGGCGGCGTGATGCGCGCGGATCGCACTGAGCATCGAGCCGTTCGCCGCCAGCGCCCGGTGATGCAACTCCGGGTAACCGCCCGGCAGGTACAGGCTGTCCGCCTCGGGCAGTGCCGCGTCATGGATTGGCGAGAAAAAGTCCAGCTCGGCGCCCATGGCCCGCAACAGATCCAGGCTCGCGCCATAGGTAAAGGCAAAGGCTTCGTCGCGGGCCACGGCAATGCGCACGCCGGCCAACAGCGGCTCGACGGCAACTGTCTGAGGAGCGGCAAACGCCACGGCGGGCGGCAAGGCCACTTCGCAGCTGTCAGCCAGGGCTGCCGCGGCAGCGTCGAGACGCAGATCCAGGTCGTTGAGTTCACTGGCCTGCACCAGCCCCAGATGGCGGCTGGGCAGTTCGATGCCGGTTTCCCGGGACAGCGCGCCGTACCAGCGCAGGCCCTCGGTCAGGCTGCCTTCGAGCAACTGCGCATGACGCAGGGTGCCGACCCGGTTGGCCAGCACACCGGCGAACGGCAGGTCCGGCTGATAGCGTGCCAGCCCCAACGCCAGGGCACCGAAGGTCTGGGCCATGGCGGTACCATCGATCACCGCGAGCACCGGCACCCCGAAATGCCGCGCCAGGTCGGCGCTGGACGGCGTGCCGTCGAACAGCCCCATCACGCCCTCGATCAGGATCAGGTCCGCCTCGCCGGCGGCCTCCCACAACAGGCGGCGGCTTTCCTGTTCGCCGACCATCCACATGTCCAGCTGATACACCGGCGCACCGCTGGCGCGCTCGAGAATCATCGGGTCGAGAAAATCCGGGCCGCATTTGAACACGCGCACCTTGCGCCCCTGATTGCGATGCAGTCGGGCGAGCGCGGCGGTCACGGTGGTCTTGCCCTGACCGGAAGCCGGCGCGGCAATCAATACCGCCGGGCAATGACGGGCATCACTCACAGTTCGACGCCTTTTTGCGCTTTGATCCCGGCCTGGAAGGCATGCTTGACCATGCCCATTTCAGTGACGGTGTCGGCCAGTTCGATCATCTCCGGCTTGGCGCCACGCCCGGTGACCACCACATGCTGCATTGGCGGCCGGGCCTGCAGGTCGCTGAGCACCTGGTCCAGGTCCAGATAGCCGTGCTTGAGGGCGATGTTTAATTCGTCGAGCACCACCAGGCCGATGTTCGGGTCGCTCAGCAGCTCGCGGGAAACCGCCCAGGCGGCTTCGGCAGCGGCGATGTCGCGCTGGCGGTCCTGGGTTTCCCAGGTGAAACCTTCGCCCATGACATGGAAACGCACCTGCTCCGGGAAACGTCGGAAGAACAATTCCTCGCCGGTGCTGTTGCGGCCCTTGATGAACTGCACCACGCCGCACTGCATGCCGTGGCCCATGGCCCGCGCGAGCATGCCGAAGGCCGAGCTGCTTTTGCCTTTGCCGTTGCCGGTCAGCACCAGCAGCAAGCCGCATTCGTTCGGCGAGTTGGCGATGCGTTCATCGATCACGGCTTTTTTGCGCAACATGCGCGCCAGATGGCGTTCGTCACGATCAGGGGATTCAGTCATGGGGCAGCTCTCCGTTGGGGCTGGATAACGGGGGGCAGGAATAGGAATAGACGGCGCAAGCCTGGCATCGCCCACCGTGATGCCGTTGGATGGATCAGGCCGGTCTCCGGGCTTGTGAGTGGCTGGGATGCCCAACTGCGCGCCTTCCCATGTCGACAGTCGACACAGTGGCATCAGGCGCAGTCTTGACTCATTTACCGTTGCGGGGGCAGCGCCGGAATCGTCGTGCGTGCGCCTTCGGCACGCGTACTCACCGGCTTCCCTGTTTCACTCTGTCGACCTGCGGCCACAGAGCACCTGAAACAAGTCGCGAAGGTTAGAGGGTTGGGGGTGGAGCGTCAATTAAAGCCGGGGCCCGGCAGATCGACGAATGGCTGCCATATCGGAAAAGTGACGCCAATCTTGTGCCACACTCAATGCAGTGATATCAAATAGCCATAATCGCGTTAAAAAACTCCAATATCTCAACAATAATAGGAAAAGTCCGATGCAAGGCATGATCATCAGCAATCCGAAACTGGAATTCCTGCGCCCTGCCCTGGAACGCTGGTTCGATTGCATCGACCGCTACAACGCCGTGCGCGGCGATAACGAAAGCCCTTACTGGTTCGACGAAAAAGCCAACCTGGGATTGCTCTCGGCGGCGGCCTGGATGGCGGAGATGGTCACCCTGGAACACACACCGAGCAAAAAACAGGTCGAGGACGGCGACCGCAGCGGCCGCACCGACCTGTACATCGCCACGCAGGAGGAGCGTGTCTATATCCAGACCACCCAGCGCTGGCCCCGGGTCAATAGCCTGCACCTGACCCAACCGTTGCTGGATGCCGCCAGCGACGCGAAAAAAGCCAGCTACCCCAGCGACCTGAAACTCGGCTGCCTGTTCGTCACGCCGCAGAAAACCCAGCACAGCGCCACCCCGGAAGAACTGCAGGACATGGTCGACGACCTGCAAAAGGAACACTGCTGCGCCGTCGCCTGGTACTTCCCCTACGCGTACCGCAAATTGCGCAACGAAGCCGGCAACTATCACCCCGGCGTTGCCGTGCTGTTCAAGGAAGCACGCTGAGCAGGTGGAACCATCGTCCATCTGTGCTTCTCTATGACTACACCGACTTCGTGCATTCATAGGGAAATCAGCATGCTCAAGCTTCGATACACCATCCTTGTCGCCGTCGCCGCAGGCCTCGCCGCCTGTGGCGAAACTTCCACCCTCCAGGTCTCCGACGGCACCGGCCCCTCGCCGAAATTGCCCGAACCAAACAAGACCCTGTTCCCGACCGTGAACATCGCGCCCGCGATCGGCTGGCCGCAAGGCGCCAAACCGGTGGCCGCCACCGGCACCCAGGTGGCCGCATTCGCCGAAGGCCTGGACCATCCGCGCTGGCTGTACGTGCTGCCCAATGGCGACGTACTGGTGGCAGAGACCAACGCCCCGCCCTCCCCCGATGACAGCAAAGGTTTCCGCGGCTGGATCGCCAGCAAGATCATGAGCCGTGCCGGCGCTGGCGTGCCCAGCCCGAACCGCATCACCCTGCTGCGGGACAAGGATCACGATGGCGTGGCGGAAACCCGCACGGTGTTCCTGGAAAACCTCAACTCGCCGTTCGGCATGACCCTGGTGGGCAATGACCTGTACGTCGCCGACACCGATCGCCTGCTGCGCTTCCCCTATAAGGACGGCGACACCAAGATCAACGCCCAGCCGACCAAGGTGGTCGACCTGCCTGGTGGCAAGCTGAACCACCACTGGACCAAAAACGTGATTGCCAGCAAGGACGGCAGCAAGCTGTACGTCACGGTCGGCTCCAACAGCAACGTCGGCGAAAACGGCATGGACCAGGAGGAAGGTCGCGCCGCCATCTGGGAAGTCGACCGCGCCACCGGCAAGCAACGGATTTTCGCCTCAGGCCTGCGCAACCCCAACGGTATGGCCTGGGAACCGCAAAGTGGCCAGCTGTGGACCGCGGTCAACGAGCGCGACGAGATCGGCAGCGATCTGGTGCCGGACTACATCACCTCGGTCAAGGACGGCGCCTTCTACGGCTGGCCATTCAGCTACTACGGCCAGCATGTGGACGTGCGAGTCACTCCGCAGAAACCGGACCTGGTGGCCAAGGCCATCGCCCCGGATTATGCCGTCGGCCCGCATACCGCCTCCCTCGGCCTGGCATTCGCCGAAGGCAGCAAGCTGCCGGCGCCGTTCACCCAGGGCGTGTTCATCGGCCAGCATGGCTCGTGGAACCGCAAGCCCCACAGCGGCTACAAAGTGATCTTCGTGCCCTTCGCCAATGGCAAGCCGGTGGGCCAACCGGTGGACGTCCTGACCGGCTTCCTCAGCGCCGATGAGAAAGCCATGGGCCGGCCGGTCGGCGTAGTGATCGACAAGCAAGGGGATCTGCTGGTGGCCGATGATGTCGGCAACAAGGTCTGGCGCGTGTCAGCAGCCAAGGCGCAATAGGTTCAGCGCTTGCGGCACAGGGTCAAGCCATCCCCCAGGGGCAGCAGCGACAGGTCGACACGCGGGTCATCCTTCAAGGCACGATTGAGTGCCTGGATGGCCCGGGTGTCTTCGCTCTGGGGATTCTCCTCCAGCACCCGACCGCTCCACAGCGTGTTATCGAACACCGCCAGCCCGCCCACGCGCAGCAGACGCAGAGCACTTTCCAGATAAGCCGGGTAATTGGCCTTGTCGGCGTCGATGAAGACCAGGTCGAAACCACCCTCGCCCTCCTCCTGCTCGATCTTGGCCAAGGTCTCCAGGGCCGGCGCCAGACGCAACTCGACTCGCCCGGCGACACCTGCTTCCCGCCAGTAGCGGCGCGCGGTGGCGTTGTAATCACCCGGGATGTCACAGCAGATCAACTGGCCATCGTCCGGCAAGGCCGCGGCCATGGACAAGGCGCTGTAGCCGGTGAAGGTCCCCACCTCCAGCACACGCCGGGCACCGATAAGCTTGACGAGCAAGGCGAGGAACTGCCCCTGTTCGGGCGCCACCTGCCAGCGCGCCATGGGCAGTGCCTGGGTTTCGTCACGCAGACGGCGCAGCAGCGGCGTTTCGCGCAGGGAAACGTCGAGCAGGTAGTGATAGAGGGCGTCGTCGAGGTTGAGGGTACGAGCGGTCATGGCAACCTCAACATTGAGATAGGACCTAAGGGTTGTGCGCCAGATGCTCTGGCTGCAACACGCGCTTGGCGCTCAGGTAGGCTTTTTGCCAATAGGCCTTGGACAGGCTGTCCAGCTTCACCGTACCGCCGGTGGCCGGTGCATGGACGAAGCGGCCTTCACCGACATAGATGCCCGCGTGGCTGACCTGAGAACCGCCATTGGTGGCAAAAAATATCAGGTCACCGGTCTGCAAGGCGTTCTTGCCGACATTCGGCGCACGCATGCCGATCATTTCGCGGGTCGAGCGCGGCAACGAGATACCGGCCGCGTCGCGATAGACGTAGCCGATCAGGCCACTGCAATCGAAACCGGAATCCGGCGTGTTGCCGCCCCAGCGATAAGGCGTGCCCACCAGGCCCAACGCACGAAACAGCACGTCTTCGGCAGCGGGCGAGAAGGTCTGGGGAGTATTGAAAACGGGAGCACGTACCACAGGCGCGGGTGGCGGGGTACGGCTGGCACACGCGCTGAGCAGCGCGGCGAGAACGATCAATGCGAGGCGGGCCGACGTCGACATATGCAGAACAATCCTGATCTGGATGCGGCTTTCTCTGCCGTGAGGCCGAAAACAAAACCGCGTAAGCAGGGCTTACGCGGTTAGTTTTCAACAATAGATCAGGATTCTAGCGCCTACGCGCCAAACTTCAAGTAAGACTTTAACTTCACCTTACAAAAAGTCCGCTTACTTGCGTGCGGTGACCACAGTCGGGGCCATTGCGAGGGCGCGTTTGGCTTCGATGAAGGTCTTGCTCCAGTAGCTGTCGCCCAGGCTGTCCACCCGCACACCACCGCTACGGCGGCTGCTGGAATGGATGAACTGGTCATCGCCCAGGTAGATGCCAGCGTGGCTTACGCGACCGCGGCGGCCATTGGTGGCGAAGAACAACAGGTCGCCCGGCTGCAGCTTGTTACGCGCAACCAGCGGAGCGTCAACGTTGATCATTTCACGGGTGGAGCGCGGCAGATTCATGCCGGCTTCTTCACGGAACAGGTAGCCGATGAAACCGCTGCAATCGAAACCGGCTTCAGAGGTACCGCCGAAACGGTAACGGGTACCGATCAGGGACATGCCACGCTCGAGGATACTGTCGGCCAAGACTGGCAGCTGGTAAGGCTTGCTGTCAGCGAACTCGGCGAGTTCTTTTTCGGTTGCCAGCTCTTCCTGGAAAATAGCGGAAGACTGGGCTTTTGAAGAGTTTTGAGCCTGTTGCTGCTCTTGTTGGCTCACCGGAGAGTGGGTGGCGCAACCAAACAACAGGGTGACGAGTGCAAGAGGCACGAGGGGTGCGAAGCGCTTCAGCATGGGCACGACCGTGGCTTAAAGTTATAAAGAAGCCGCGACTATGCCTTCTATCGCTCTAATTTGCAAATTCAATCGATTGAAATGTGACTTATCGGTTTCTACTCAACATCTAAGGCCTTAAGCCCAATTTAAACGCACGCGCCTCTGGAACCGCTTCCGGATGCGGGTTTTCTGGCGCCTGAAATATGCCAAAAAGCCACTACCGCCCACGGTTTTACCAGCCCAGGGTTTCCTTGAGGAAGGGAATGGTGAGCTTGCGCTGAGCCTGCAAGGACGCCTGATCGAGGCGCTCCAGCAGTTCGAACAAGGCGCTCATGCTGCGGGTGCCGCGGGTCAGGATAAAGTGCCCGACTTCGTCGGTCAGGTGCAGCCCGCGACGCGAGGCGCGCAATTGCAATGCACGCAATTTGTCTTCGTCAGAGAGCGGGCGCATCTGGAAGATCAGCGCCAGGGTCAGGCGGGATTTGAGGTCCGCCAGCTTCACTGGCAACTCCCGGGGAGAGGTCGAGGCCGCGATCAACAGACGCCGGCCGCTGTCACGCAGGCGGTTGAACAGATGAAACAGCGCCTCTTCCCAGTCGGCCTTACCTGCCACCGCTTGCAAGTCGTCCAGGCAGACCAGTTCGTACTGTTCCAGGTTGTCGAGGATTTCGATGCCGCGATCCAGCAATTCCGCCAGGGGCAGATAGACCGCTGGCTCCCCCAGTTGCTCGAACCGCAGGCAAGCCGCCTGCAGCAAGTGCGTACGCCCTACCCCATCCTTGCCCCAGAGGTAGATCAGGCTTTCGGTCCAGCCGGCGTCGGCTTCGCAAAGCCGCTCGACATAGCCGAGTGCAGCGGCATTGGCGCCTGGGTAGTAGTTGATGAAGGTGGCGTCATCACGCAGACGCACACCTAGGGGCAGCTGAATCGGTTTCATGCTGACTGAACAGTTCCAAACGAACCGTTAGTGGCCTCTGTGTAAAGTTTGCAAAGTTTATACCCGTGACGCCGGGCGCACAATGCAACAGACCACAAGCAAAATCAAAGGTTTGCGTTAGCCTGATGAAATCACGGGGGGTTCTTTGACGGTGGATGTGACAGCTGTAAAGGCTCTCAAAGGCGCCCGCCTGAAACACGGGCGCCCCTAAAGCATCAACAGTAGGCGTTACTGCTCGGACTCCTCTACACCGCTATAGATGTCCGAATCCTTGTACAAGTCGTGCACATGGCGCACCAGCACCATGATCACCGCCGCCACCGGCAAGGCCAGCAGGATGCCGGTGAAACCGAACAACTCGCCCCCCGCGAGAATCGCGAAGATCACCGCCACCGGGTGCAGGCCGATCCGATCCCCCACCAGCAAGGGGGTCAGCACCATGCCCTCCAGGGCCTGGCCAACCATAAACACCGCCACGATGCCGATCATCGGGTACAGGTCGCCGCCGAACTGGAACAATCCGGCAATCAGCGCTGCGCCGATGCCGATGACAAAGCCCATGTACGGCACAATCGCCGCCAGACCGGCAATCAGGCCGATCAACAGGCCCAGCTCAAGCCCGACCAGCATCAAGCCGGCGGCATAGATCATTCCCAGAGCGACCATCACCAGCAGCTGACCACGGACGAACGCCCCCAGCACCTCATGGCATTCCCCGGCCAGCGCCACCACCCGCTCCTCGCGATCACGAGGCAACAGGCTGCGGATCTTCGCCATCATCAGGTCCCAGTCGCGCAGCAGGTAAAAGCTGACCACCGGAATCAGCACCAGGTTGGCCAGCCAGCCGATCAACGCCAGGCTGGAGGCCGTTGCCTGGCTCAGGACCACGCCGACGATATCGGTGGTCTGCCCCATGTGTTCGCTGATCGCCGCCTTGACCTTATCGAACTTCCAGAAACCGTCGGACAAGCCCAACTTGGACTGCGCCCAGGGCATCGCCGTATGCTGCAACCAGTCGAGCATCTGCGGCGCCAGCTCGTACAGGCGCAGCAGCTGCTTGGCGAGCATAGGCACCAACACCAACAACAACGCCATGACGATCAGGGTGAACAGGGCAAATACCGCCACCACGCCCCAGGTGCGCGACAAGCCGAGCTTTTCCAGGCGGTCCACCAGCGGATCGAACAGATAGGCCAACAGCAAGGCCACCAGGAACGGCGTCAGGATCGGATGCAACAGGTACACAAAACCACCGAGCAGGACCAACCCACCCAACCAGACCCATCGACGCGTATCAGCCATGAACCACTCCATTGCTTCTATATAAAGAAAGAAAACCTACCAACGAAAATGCAGTTGCGCGGCCGGTGCAGGCGCGGGCGCTGGTGTCGCGCCTTCGACAACCGGCTGGACAGGCGCAGCGCCCGCCGGGACCTCCTGCAACCGAGCCAGGCTCAGCTGCGCGCGCAATTGCTCGGCACTGCCGCTGACCCGGTACACCGAGCGATCGCCATCGACGCTCTGCAAACGCCCACCGAAGGGTTCGAGCAAACGCCCCAACGCCGCATACCGCTCCAGATTCATGCCCTGCACTTCCAGCAACTGCTCGCTGGATGCGCCCGGCTTGACCACGAACCGCGGCGCCAGGCGCTGGTTGACCGCCAATAGCACGGCATCGGCCAAGGCCGGCACATCGGCGCCCTGGACACTGCCCTGCTCCTTCTGGTCCCCCATCCACAGGCGCCATTTGGCCTGCCACTGACCGCCCTCTTCACTGGCATGCACCGCCAGCAGGGCGTCCGCGCCGTAACGCTCCGACGCAGCACGCAATGGCGCCGAATCGGAACCTTCGAGATTCGGCGCCGTGGCGACGATCTGTTCGTTCAGGTCAGCCAGCGGCAAACGCAGCGGCAAGCCGCGATGCAGGGCTGCACGGCGCAACGGCGTGGCACTGGCCTGGCCATCGCCGACCAGGCTGGAACCTTCACTGGAGTCGGTCAGCCACCAGCCGAGAATCGATGGGCGATTACTGCCCCACAGCGACAGGCCAGCCTGGCGCAACGCCCGATCGGTGCTGGCCGGATCGAAGTCGACCTGCAGGCTCTCGGGAGGACCGGCGTCGTAGCCGTACTGGCTGATGATCTGCTGCGGGTCCTTGCGGATCGCCGCCAGCCCCGGGCTCTGCAAGGCCTTGCTATCGCCGGTCAGGCGCAGCACCAGGGTTTCCAGGGCCCGCTGGGTGGCCTGATCGCGCTCGCCAGGGGACTGGCTGCTGACCGGTTCGCGGACCTGATACAGGTTATTGAGGGTTTCGGCATGACTCGCCAGGCTGACCAATGACAAACAGCCCATAAAAAGAAATTTGCACAAACGCATGGAGGATTCCCGACGACAAAAGGCGGCTGGAACGGACCGCATGAACAGGATTGACCCAGGCTGTGACCACAAAGCCCGGGCAAACATTCACCCGATCGATGGAAGTTTTCGTGCTGTCATAACGACAGCGAGTACAAGGCTATACCTTATACAGTCCTGAGCGACGCGATCGACACACGCAATTGCAGTTTTTTTAAGCGGATATGCCCTGCCCGTCGGCCCGAGGATGGCCGCTACACCTCAAGCCTGATAAAATCGCGCGCCTTCGCAGACCGGCAACAGCCGGGGTCGCTGAAATGATTGCGTGGCATTGCCGCCGCGACTGTTTCAATGGCCTCCCTGGACTCGGTCGATACCCCCTGAATCCCCCCTAAAGGCCTGGATCATGAGCAAGCAACCCTCCCTGAGCTACAAAGACGCCGGTGTAGACATCGACGCCGGTGAAGCATTGGTCGAACGCATCAAGAGCGTCGCCAAGCGCACTGCGCGCCCGGAAGTCATGGGCGGCCTGGGCGGTTTCGGCGCCCTCTGCGAAATCCCGGCCGGCTACAAGCAGCCGGTACTGGTCTCCGGCACCGACGGCGTGGGCACCAAGCTGCGCCTGGCACTGAACCTGAACAAGCATGACAGCATCGGCCAGGACCTGGTCGCCATGTGCGTCAACGACCTGGTGGTCTGCGGTGCCGAGCCGCTGTTCTTCCTCGACTACTACGCCACCGGCAAACTGAACGTCGACGTCGCCGCCACCGTGGTTACCGGCATCGGTGCCGGCTGCGAACTGGCTGGCTGCTCCCTGGTTGGCGGTGAAACCGCTGAAATGCCAGGCATGTACGAAGGCGAAGACTACGACCTGGCCGGCTTCTGCGTCGGCGTGGTGGAAAAAGCCGAAATCATCGACGGCTCCAAGGTTGCCACCGGCGACGCCCTGCTGGCCCTGCCGTCTTCCGGTCCGCACTCCAACGGCTACTCGCTGATCCGCAAGATCATCGAAGTCTCCGGCGCCGACATCGAAACCGTCCAGCTCGACGGCAAGCCGTTGACCGAACTGCTGATGGCCCCGACCCGCATCTACGTCAAGCCACTGCTCAAGCTGATCAAGGACACTGGCGCAGTCAAAGCCATGGCCCACATCACTGGCGGCGGCCTGCTGGACAACATCCCACGCGTTCTGCCCAAAGGCGCCCAGGCCGTGGTCGACGTGGCCAGCTGGCAGCGTCCGGCGGTATTCGACTGGCTGCAAGAGAAGGGCAATGTCGAAGAACACGAAATGCACCGCGTGCTGAACTGCGGCGTGGGCATGGTGATCTGCGTGGCTCAGGAGCACGTTGAAAGCGCCCTGAACGTCCTGCGCGAAGCCGGCGAACAGCCTTGGGTCATTGGTCAGATCGCTAGCGCCGCCGAAGGCGCTGCCCAGGTCGAGCTGAAAAACCTCAAGGCACATTGATGCAAGAGCCGATGCCAGCCACCTGTGATGTAGTGGTGCTGTTGTCCGGTACCGGCAGCAACTTGCAGGCCCTGATCGACAGTACCCGGGCCGACGACAGCCCGGTACGCATCCGCGCGGTGATTTCCAATCGCGCCGATGCCTATGGCCTGCAACGCGCCCAGGACGCGGGTATCGATACCCGCGCCCTCGATCACAAAGCATTCGAAGGCCGCGAGGCCTTCGATGCCGCACTGATCGAACTGATCGACGCCTTCCAGCCCAAGCTCGTGGTGCTTGCCGGATTCATGCGCATTCTCAGCGCGGATTTCGTTCGGCACTATCAGGGTCGCCTGCTCAATATCCATCCTTCGCTGCTACCCAAATACAAAGGGTTACACACTCATCAGCGAGCGCTGGAGGCCGGAGACACCGAGCACGGCTGCAGCGTGCACTTTGTGACAGAGGAACTCGATGGCGGACCACTGGTCGTACAGGCAGTGATCCCGGTAGAGTTGCACGACTCGCCGCAAAGCCTGGCGCAGCGGGTCCATGTCCAGGAACACCGGATTTACCCGATGGCCGTACGCTGGTTTGCCGAAGGTCGACTCACACTCGGCGAACAGGGTGCTTTACTGGATGGTCAGTTACTGGCCGCCAGTGGCCACTTGATTCGTAATTAGGAGATTTTATGCGTCGCGCCCTGCTCTTCGCTTGTGCTCTGCTCGCCCTGCCTTTCGCGCAGGCTGCAGACCTTCAACCCTTCTCCGCCAGCTATACCGCCGACTGGAAACAGCTGCCGATGAGCGGTACCGCCGAACGCAGCCTGGAAAAGAAAGGCGACGGCACCTGGAAGCTGAGCTTCAAGGCTTCGATGATGATCGCCAGCCTGACTGAAGAAAGCACCCTGACGCTCGACAAGGACACCCTGCTGCCGCAGTCCTATCACTTCGAGCGCGGCGGCCTGGGCAAAGCCAAGAAGGCCGACCTGGACTTTGACTGGAACGCCAAGATGGTCACCGGCACCGATCGCGGCGATGCGGTCAAGATCCCGCTCAATCGCGGCATGGTTGACAAATCCACCTACCAGCTCGCCTTGCAGCACGATGTGGCCGCCGGCAAGAAAAGCATGAGCTATCAGGTTGTCGATGATGGCGAAGTCGACACCTACGACTTCCGTGTCCTGGGCTCGGAAAAAGTCGACACCAAGGCCGGCCAGATCGACGCGATCAAGGTCGAGCGCGTGCGCGACCCGACACAAAGCAAACGCATCACCGTCATGTGGTTCGCCAAGGACTGGGATTACCTGCTGGTTCGCCTGCAACAGGTCGAAACCGACGGCAAGGAGTACAACATCATGCTCCTGAACGGCACCGTCAACGGCAAGACCGTCAAAGGCAGCTAAGCCGCACGACAATGAAAAAGCCCCGCCGATGCGGGGCTTTTTTTCGCCTGGTGTTTCTATTTGGCCGCTCAAGCACAGCCCTCCTGGCGACCCGACAGGCTCGCTCGCCGAGCAAAAATGCCCGGCACAACAGCCGCCCAACATGAAACTTTTGTCATGAAACTCCGGCCCCTGCGACCGAATGCCACAGTTTCCGCGGCCTGCGGGACTGTTTCGAAATCTGCAAAAGATTGTTGCATTTGAAAGCAATTTACTTAGCCAGCTAACAAAATATATAACGGAGTCCTGCACACGCCTTGCTGCAGATCAATAGAGATTGGAGCTAGCAGATGACTGTAAAAGTAACTGAACGCGACGATTCACACATGTCCCATGAAGGCGTAGCCGCAGGTGTACGGATCTGGGACGTGCATCAACAAGACTTGCTGGTGGGAATGTTTCATTCCGAGAGCGATGCCCATAATTACAAGGCCGAACTGGAGAAGCTGGAGCAGAACCGCGCACCGCAAAGCTCCTGACCTCACACTGACTGCCGCGGCTGCCGCCACGCATCGGTAGCCGCTTCAGAAACAACAAACCCCGCTCATGGCGGGGTTTGTTGTTTCTGCGGGTTTACCACATCAGATCGTCAGGGATCTGGTAGGCCGCGTACGGATCGTCCTCGTCCGGCGCCTCGGTCGGCGTGTTGAGCTGAACGATGCGCCGTGGATCGCGCTCCTGGATCTTCAGCGCGGCTTCACGCGGGATGACTTCATAACCGCCGGCATGGTGCACGATGGCCAGCGAGCCGCTGCTCAGCTTGTTGCGCATCAGGGTGTTCACCGACAGGCGCTTGACCTTCTTGTCGTCGACGAAGTTGTAGTAGTCCTCGGTGGTCAGCTTTGGCAGGCGCGACACTTCGATCAGTTGCTTGATCTGCGCGGCACGGGCCTTCTGCTCGGCCTTCTCCTGCTGCTGGCGGTTGAGTTCCTGGTCACGCTTGACCTTCTCGGCTTGCGCCTCCTGGGCCAGGCGCGCCTGGGTATCGTCCGCCTCGACCTGGCCCTTATGGACCAGGCGTTGCTGCTTCTGTTTCTCTTTGCTGACCTGCTTGGCCTGCTTTTGGTTGACCAGCCCTGCTTTGAGCAACTGGTCGCGAAGGGAAAGGCTCATTGGTGCTCACTCACTTAGGCAACAGCCTCAGCCACAGCTGGGCAAATTCTTTTCCTGACGTTTGGCTTCGCCCCACAAGGCGTCCAACTCTTCGAGGGTGCAATCTTCCATGGGTCGGCGGGTATCGCGCAATGCCTGCTCGATAAATCGAAAGCGCCGCTCGAACTTGGCATTGGCGCCACGCAAGGTGGTTTCCGGATCGACCTTCAGATGCCGGGCCAGGTTGACCACGGCGAACAGCAGGTCGCCCACCTCGTCGGCGATCGCCTGCGGGTCATTCTCGGACATGGCTTCGAGCACTTCATCGAGCTCTTCGCGGATCTTGTCCACCACCGGCAAGGCGTCCGGCCAGTCAAAACCGACCTGGGCCGCGCGCTTTTGCAACTTGGCCGAACGGGACAGGGCCGGCAGCGCCGCGGGCACATCGTCGAGCAAGGACAACTGCAAAGGCTCTGCCGATTTCTCAGCGCGCTCCTCGGCCTTGATCTCTTCCCAGCGCTGCTTGACTTGTTCTTCATCCAGCCGTGGCGTATCCAGCGGCGCGTACAGGTCCCCGGTAGGGAATACATGGGGATGGCGACGGATCAGCTTGCGGGTGATGCTGTCGACCACGCCGTCGAACTCGAAACGCCCCTCCTCCCGTGCCAGCTGGCTGTAATACACCACCTGGAACAGCAGATCGCCCAGCTCGCCCTGCAAGTGCTCGAAGTCGCCCCGTTCGATGGCATCGGCCACTTCGTAGGCTTCTTCCAGGGTGTGGGGGACAATGGTGGCGTAGCTCTGCTTGATATCCCAAGGGCAGCCGTACTGCGGATCCCGCAGCCGCGCCATCAGGTGCAACAGGTCTTCAAGGCTGTACATCGGCAACTCTCGTTAGCGCCCCCTGCGGGAGCAAGCTGGCTTGCTCCCGCAGTGTCGGGCCATCTTCAAGGGGTACGGTTACGGCGGGTCTCGATGATGTTCGGCAACTGGGAAATACGCCCCAGCAACCGCCCCAACGCGTCCAGCCCCGGAATCTCGATGGTCAGGGACATCAGCGCAGTGTTGTCCTCCTTGTTCGAGCGGGTGTTGACCGCCAGCACGTTGATCCGCTCGTTGAGCAGTACCTGGGACACGTCACGCAACAGGCCGGAACGGTCGTAGGCGCGAATGATGATGTCCACCGGGTAGGTCTGCACCGGCACCGGACCCCAGCTGACCTGGATGATCCGCTCCGGCTCGCGGCCGGCCAGTTGCAGCACCGAGGCGCAGTCCTGGCGGTGAATGCTCACCCCACGACCCTGGGTGATGTAACCGACGATCGCATCCCCCGGCAGCGGCTGGCAGCAACCGGCCATCTGGGTCAGCAAGTTGCCGACGCCCTGGATCTGGATGTCGCCGCGCTTGCCCGGCTTGTAGCCGGTGGCCTTGCGCGGGATCAGCTCCAGCTGTTCGTTGCCGCGTTCCGGCTCCACCAACTGCTGCGCCAGGTTGACCAGTTGCGCCAGGCGCAGGTCGCCCGCGCCCAGGGCGGCGAACATGTCCTCGGCGGTTTTCATGTTGGCCTTGTCGGCCAGCTTGTCGAAATCCACCTGCGGCAGGTCGAGGCGATTGAGTTCGCGCTCGAGCAGGGTCTTGCCCGCCGCCACGTTCTGATCGCGCGCCTGCAGCTTGAACCAGTGGACGATCTTCGCCCGTGCCCGCGAGGTGGTGACATACCCCAGGTTCGGGTTCAGCCAGTCGCGGCTCGGCGTGCCGTGCTTGCTGGTGATGATCTCGACCTGCTCGCCGGTCTGCAGGCTGTAGTTGAGCGGCACGATGCGCCCGTTGATCTTCGCGCCCCGGCAGTTGTGGCCGATCTCGGTGTGCACGCGGTAGGCGAAGTCCAGCGGCGTCGCGCCTTTCGGCAAGTCGATCGCATGGCCGTCGGGGGTGAAGATGTACACCCGGTCCGGCTCGATATCCACCCGCAGTTGCTCGGCCAGGCCACCGATATCCCCCAGTTCCTCGTGCCACTCGAGCACCTGGCGCAGCCAGGAGATTTTCTCTTCGTAGTGGTTGGAGCCGGACTTGACGTCGGTGCCCTTGTAGCGCCAGTGGGCGCAGACCCCCAGCTCAGCCTCTTCGTGCATCGCGTGGGTACGGATCTGCACTTCCAGCACCTTGCCCTCAGGGCCGATGACCGCCGTGTGCAGCGAGCGGTAACCGTTCTCCTTGGGGTTGGCGATGTAGTCGTCGAACTCTTTCGGAATGTGCCGCCACAGGGTGTGGACGATCCCCAGCGCGGTGTAGCAGTCGCGCATTTCCGGGACCAGCACGCGCACCGCGCGCACGTCGTAGATCTGGCTGAACTCCAGGCCCTTGCGCTGCATTTTGCGCCAGATCGAATAGATGTGTTTGGCCCGGCCGCTGATGTCGGCGTCGACGCCGGTGGCCTGCAGTTCGTTCTGCAGCTGGTTCATCACATCGGAGATGAAGCGCTCACGATCGAGGCGCCGCTCGTGCAGCAACTTGGCGATCTGCTTGTACTGCTCAGGCTCCAGGTAACGGAAGGACAGGTCCTCCAGCTCCCACTTGATATGGCCGATACCGAGGCGATGCGCCAGCGGTGCGTAGATGTCGAAGACTTCCCGGGCGACCCGGTTGCGCTTCTCGTCGTCGGCGTTTTTCACCGCGCGAATCGCGCAGGTCCGCTCGGCCAGCTTGATCAGTGCCACACGCACGTCATCGACCATCGCCACCAGCATCTTGCGCAGGTTTTCCACCTGGGCCTGGGTGCCGAGCACGAGGGATTGGCGGGGGCTGAGGCTGGCGCTGATCGCCGCCATGCGCAGCACGCCGTCGATCAGCTTGGCCACCACCGGGCCGAAGCGCTGGCTGACGGCCGGCAGCGGGATCTGGCCTTCACGGACGCCACGGTAGAGTACCGCGGCCACCAGCGAATCCTGATCCAGCTTGAGGTCGGCAAGGATCTCCGCGATCTCGAGGCCGGTGCTGAAACTCGACATGTCTTCGCCACTGAGATTCTTCGCGGCGATGTGTTGTTGCTCTGCCTCACGAGCGAACTCGCAGGCTTCTTTCAAGGCTTCACGGTCCAGTGCCATGTCGACGCTGACCGCATGATCGAGCCACGCCTCGAGATTGATACTGCCGTCGGTGTTGATCGGCTGGTGCGCTCTCACCTGTACCATCTTGCTTTACCTTCCCTACGACGCACATTCAATGCGTCAAATCGCTGACCTTCACTGCCAGTATTTCCTCGCTGGGCCGGCGAGTGCTGCCTGACGGGCCAACGGATTAGACGAGCCATCCTAGCTCGCTTCAAATAACGCCATGGCCTCGACATGTGCCGTCTGAGGAAACATATCGAGGATCCCGGCACGTTTTAACCGGTAGCCCTGCCTGACCAGTTCGACTGTGTCACGCGCCAGAGTGGCAGGGTTGCATGACACATAAACCAGGCGCTTGGCGCCCAGGCTCGCCAGCTTGCGTACCACCTCGAAAGCCCCGTCCCGAGGTGGGTCCAAGAGTACCGCAGAAAAGCCTTCGCGGGCCCACTCGGCGTCGCTCAGGGGCTGCGATAAATCGGCCTGAAAAAACCGGGTGTTATGCAAATTGTTGCTAGCGGCATTCTCCGCGGCACGCGCGACCATGGTCGCCACCCCTTCGACCGCCACCACTTCACGAACCTTCTGCGCCAGTGGCAGGGCAAAGTTGCCCAGGCCGCAAAACAGGTCCAGCACGCGCTCGTCAGCCTGTGGCGCCAGCCACTCCAGGGCCTGGGCCACCATCGCCTCGTTGACCCCGGCATTGACCTGGACAAAATCCCCCGGCCGATAAGCCAGCTGCAGATTCCACGGCTCCAGGCGATAGCCCAGGGCCTGGTCCGGGTCCACCGGTTGCGGCTCGCCTTCGCCATGCAGCCACAGCTGGGCCTCATGGAACGCGCAGAACGCCTGGAGAATCTCCAGGTCGGCCGCGGACAACGGCGCCATATGGCGCAGCAGCACAGCAATCGCCGAACCGCTGAACAACTCCACATGCCCCAGCGCCTGCGGTTTGCTCAGGCGCTGCAGCATGGCCGGCAAGCGGCTCATGATCGGTTGCAAGGGCTGTACCAGCACCGGGCATTCGTCGATGGCGACTATGTCCTGGCTGCCGGCGGCGCGAAAGCCCACTTCGAGTTTTTTCGCCTTGGCGTCCCAGCGCACCGCGACCCGCGCCCGGCGTCGGTAGCCGAACTCCGGACCGCTCAAAGGTGGCGCCCACTCCTCTGGCTCGACACCGGCAACCCGCGACAGCTGCTCGGCGAGCATGCGCTGTTTCAGGGCAAGCTGTTCGTCATGGGGCAGGTGCTGCACGCTGCAGCCGCCACAACGGCCGGCATGGGCGCAAGGCGCTGGCCGGCGCAGATCGCTGGCGCTGAACACCCGCTCGGTACGGGCTTCCACCACTTTGCCGTGGGCGCCCAGCACTCGCGCCTCGACCTCTTCGCCCGCCAGTGCACCGACAACGAACCAGGTACGCCCCTCCAGAAAGGCGATGCCACGACCGTCGTTGGCCAGGCGCTCGATGGTCAGGCGCTGTTTTTTTCCAACGGGGATCTGCGCCGCCCGGCTCCCGCCCGAAGGCTGGAAGCGCAGGCCTCTGACTGGCTTAGCCATCAGTTGGGCGCATCGAAGATGCCGGTCGACAGGTAACGGTCGCCACGGTCACAGATGATCGCGACAATCACCGCGTTTTCGACTTCCCGGGACAGGCGCAACATCGCCGCCACCGCACCGCCCGAGGACACGCCGCAGAAGATGCCTTCTTCGCGGGCCAGGCGCCGGGTCACGTCTTCGGCTTCGCTCTGCGTCATGTCGACGATGCGATCGACACGAGTGGCCTGGTAGATCTTCGGCAGGTATTCCTGCGGCCAGCGACGAATGCCGGGGATGGCCGAGCCTTCCATCGGTTGCAGGCCGATGATCTGCACGTTCGGGTTCTGTTCCTTCAGATAACGCGAGGTGCCCATGATGGTGCCGGTGGTGCCCATGGAGCTGACGAAATGGGTGATGGTGCCCTCGGTCTGCCGCCAGATTTCCGGGCCGGTGCCGGTGTAGTGCGCTTCCGGGTTATCCAGGTTGGCGAACTGGTCGAGCACCTTGCCGCGACCTTCGGCCTGCATCTTCTCGGCCAGGTCGCGCGCGCCTTCCATACCCTCTTCCTGGCTGACCAGGATCAGCTCGGCGCCATAGGCGGTCATCGCCGCCTTGCGCTCGGCACTGGAGTTGTCGGGCATGATCAGGATCATCTTGTAGCCCTTGATCGCCGCAGCCATGGCCAGGGCAATCCCGGTGTTGCCCGAGGTTGCCTCGATCAGCGTATCGCCGGGGTGAATCTGCCCACGCAGCTCGGCGCGAGTGATCATCGACAGCGCCGGGCGGTCCTTGACCGAACCCGCCGGGTTATTGCCCTCGAGCTTGAGCAGCAGGGTGTTGCTGGTGACGCCAGGCAGGCGCTGCAAACGGACCAGCGGGGTGTTGCCGACGCAATCGGCGATGGTGGGGTACTGCAAGGTCATGGCGTATTCGCAATCCGGACTGCGGGGGCGACTATCATACCGGCAAACGTTCGCAGGCCATATCACGCAAAGTGAGGGTCTTATGGCTTAACGATATAAGGCAGCGAATCAGCCTCGCTCGAAGGCGCTTGCACCCTAACGGCAGCCCGCAGACGCATGTTCAGGCGCAAGCCACGCCCGGCATTTTCCGCCCACAGTTGACCGCCCTGACGCTGCACGGCGTTGCGCGCGATGCTCAACCCCAGGCCAAAACCGCCATTGCCCGGACGCGAGCCGTCGAGGCGGGTAAAGGGATCGAAGATTCGCTGCAGATCGGCGTCGGCCACGCCAGGCCCTTCATCCTCCAGCCACAGCAGCCAATGCTCGCCCTGGCGCTGGCCGTCCAGCAGCACACGACCGCCCGCGGGCGAATGACGAATGGCATTGCGTAGGATGTTCTCCAGGGCCTGGGCCAGGGTATTGAGGTTGCCCCGTACCCAGCACGAGGCATCCAGCGCGCAGTGCAGTTGCGCGCTGGACCAGGCGCTTTCGAAGCAGGCGTTTTCCGTGAGCATTTCCCACAGGGCCTGGATCTGGATGTCTTCCTCGGCCAACGGTGCCCGCTCGGTGTCGAGCCAGGCCAGTTGCAAGGTGTCGTCCACCAGCCGCTGCATGCCATCGACTTCCCGCGCCAACCGCTCGCGCAATGCCGGCAGGCTCTGCTCGCCGTCGCAGGCCACCCGCAGACGACTCAGGGGCGTGCGCAATTCATGGGAAAGGTCGCGCAGCAATTGCTGTTGCAAGGCCACGGTGCCCTGCAGGCGCTCGGACATCTGGTCGAACGCCCGGCCCAGTTCGCCCAGCTCGTCCTGGCGACTGGTGGTCTGGCTCGACAGCCGCGCATTCAGTTGATCGGCGCGCCAGGCGTTGGCCTGTTCGCGCAACTGGTTCAGCGGCACCACCAACAGTCGATACAGCCCGACACACAGCAACAGGGTGAACAGGCCGGGAATCACCCCGTTGGTCAGTACCCGCCAGAATACCCGGTAGCGCCCGGGCATGAAGCGCTGGGGCAGCTCGATCACCAGGCTGCCGGCGGACGGGTCGTTGGGAAACGGAATCTTCAGCCAGGGCAAACCACGGGTATGACGGCTGACCGGCCAATCCAGGCCGCGCAGGAATGTCAGGTGCTGGCTCTCGGCTTCGCTCAGCGGATAACTGCTCAGCGACTGCAGGTCGCGGCCGATGACCCCGATCCAATGCCGCTCGCGTCCGGCCATGCCCTGCAACCAGGCATCGACCCCGGCGCTCTGTCCCTGGCTCCAGGCCTGTTCGGCCTCGGCGGCGTAACCGGTCAGCGTGCCGCGGGCCTCATCGGAGAGGAACAGGTTCTTCTGTTCCATGTAGCGGCCCCAGGACCAGCTCAGCCAGATCATCAGCAGGCAGAAGGCGACCAACAGACAGGCCAGCTTCCAGAACAGCGAATGCCTGCCGGGCAGCTCAGGCCATTTCATCGACGGCACTCAGCACATAGCCCTTGCCCCAGACCGTGCGCACTTCCCGCGCGACATAACCGACCGCCTTGAGTTTGCGGCGGATCTGGCTGATGTGCATGTCCAGGCTGCGATCATGGGGGGCGTAGCCGCGCTGCAGCACATGCTGATAAAGGAAGGGTTTGCTCAGGACCTCATCGCCGTTGCGGTTGAGTGTCTCCAGCAAGCGGTACTCGCTGCGGGTCAGCCCGGCCCACTGTTGCCCGTAATGCACGTCGCACAGCTCGTCGTCGAAACGCAGCCCCTGGGCTTCCTGCCTGAGCGGCGCCGGGGCCGGCCGGCGATCCAGGGCCACGCGCCGCAGGATGGCTTCGATCCGTACCCGCAGCTCGGCCATGCTGAAGGGCTTGGGCAGGTAGTCGTCGGCGCCCAGGCGGAAACCGCTGATGCGATCGGCCTCGGCCCCCAGCGCCGACATCAGCAGCACCGGCGTGGAATGGCTCTGGCGAAAATGCGTGAGCACCGTCAGGCCGTCCATGCCCGGCAGCAGGATGTCCATCAGCACCACATCGAAAGGCTGCTGGCAGGCCATCGTCAGCCCTTCCTGGCCGTTCTGGCACCAGGTGACATCAAACCCACAACGGCCCAATTGCTCGTGCACATAGGCGCCGAGCACCAGGTCGTCTTCGATGCTCAGGATCCGGGGATGGCCGACAGATACGGGATTCATTAGCTTCTGCAAGTAATTCTCAGTTGGGCGATTATTCAAGATTGTCCGCGGCCGGGCAACCGACACCGGTCGACAAGGCGTTCGCTGGCCCGGGGCATCGGAGCGGTTCGACGGTTAATTTTGCGAAGATTGCGGCAAAGCAAATGGCTACACTGCGCAGGTGGTGCGCACCGGATGTGCGCAGGGTTCATTCAAAATGGCGTGTTAGCAGGAGAGTTGCGTGCTTAAGAAACTGGGGATCAAAGGCCGCGTGCTGTTGCTGACCTTGCTGCCAACCAGCCTGATGGCGTTGGTGCTGGGCGGTTATTTCACCTGGATGCAGCAGTCGGACC
Organism: Pseudomonas sp. SBT1-2; assembly: GCF_028640875.1. Taxonomy (NCBI): domain Bacteria; kingdom Pseudomonadati; phylum Pseudomonadota; class Gammaproteobacteria; order Pseudomonadales; family Pseudomonadaceae; genus Pseudomonas; species Pseudomonas sp. SBT1-2. Next base: position 122,621 of record NZ_JAQZAA010000112.1, read on the forward strand.
TGCAAACCCAGCTTCTGCAACGCGGCGAAATGATCGCCGAGCAACTGGCGCCTCTGGTGGCACCGGCCCTGGCCCACCAGAACACCGCCCTGCTGGAACGCATCGCCACCCAGTCCCTGGAACAGCAGGACGTACGCGCGGTGACCTTCCTTGCGCCCGACCGCACGCCTCTGGCCCATGCCGGCCCGAGCATGCTCAACCAGGCGCCCACCGGTAACGGCAGCCAGATGTTGCAACGCACCGGCAGCGACGCCACCCGCTATCTGCTGCCGGTGTTCGGCCGCCACCGCAACCTGGCCGGCGACCTGATTCCCGACGAGTCCGACCGCCTGCTTGGCTGGGTCGAGCTGGAACTGTCCCACAACAGCATGCTGCTGCGCGGCTACCGCAGCCTGTTCGCCAGCCTGATGCTGATTACCGCCGGGCTGATCTGCACCGGCCTGCTGGCGCTGCGCATGGGGCGCACCATCAACAACCCGCTGAGCCAGATCAAACAGGCCGTCACCCAACTCAAGGACGGCAACCTGGAAACCCGCCTGCCCTTGCTCGGCAGCCAGGAGCTGGACGAACTGGCCTCGGGCATCAACCGCATGGCCGGCACCCTGCAGAATGCCCAGGAAGAACTGCAGCACAGCATCGACCAGGCCACCGAGGATGTCCGGCAAAACCTGGAGACCATCGAGATCCAGAACATCGAGCTGGACCTGGCGCGCAAGGAGGCCCTGGAGGCCAGTCGGATCAAGTCGGAATTCCTGGCCAACATGAGTCACGAAATCCGTACACCACTCAACGGCATCCTTGGCTTCACCCACCTGTTGCAGAAAAGCGAGCTGACCCCGCGCCAGCTGGATTACCTGGGCACCATCGAAAAATCCGCCGACAGCCTGCTGGGGATCATCAACGAAATTCTCGACTTCTCGAAAATCGAAGCCGGTAAGCTGGTGCTCGACAGCATTCCGTTCAACCTGCGCGATCTGTTGCAGGACACCCTGACCATCCTCGCCCCGGCTGCCCACGCCAAGCAGCTGGAACTGGTCAGCCTGGTGTATCGCGATACGCCGCTGTCGCTGGTGGGCGACCCGCTGCGCCTCAAGCAGATCCTCACCAACCTGGTGAGCAACGCCATCAAGTTCACCCGCGAAGGCACCATCGTCGCCCGCGCCATGCTCGAAGAAGAACACGAAGACAGCGTGCAACTGCGCATCAGCATTCAGGACACCGGCATCGGCCTGTCGAACCAGGACGTGCGCGCCCTGTTCCAGGCCTTCAGCCAGGCCGACAACTCACTGTCGCGGCAACCCGGCGGCACCGGTTTGGGGCTGGTGATCTCCAAGCGCCTGATCGAACAGATGGGCGGCGAGATCGGCGTCGACAGTACGCCCGGTGAAGGTTCGGAGTTCTGGATCAGCCTGCGCCTGCCGAAAACCCGCGACGACGCTGAAGACCTGCCCGCCCCGCCGCTGCTCGGCAGGCGGGTCGCGGTGCTGGAGAACCATGAGCTGGCGCGCCAGGCCCTGCAGCATCAACTCGAGGATTGCGGCCTGGAAGTCACGCCGTTCAATACCCTGGAAGCCCTGACCAACGGGGTGACCGGGGTGCACCAGACCGAACAGGCGATCGACCTGGCGGTTCTCGGCATCACCACCAATGACATGCCGCCGGAACGCCTCAACCAGCACATCTGGGACCTCGAACACCTGGGCTGCAAAGTGCTGGTGCTGTGCCCGACCACCGAACAGACGCTGTTCCACCTGTCGGTGCCCAACCCTCACAGCCAGTTGCAGGCCAAACCGGCCTGTACGCGCAAACTGCGGCGCGCCCTGGCCGACCTGGTCAACCCCAAGGCGGTGCGCAGCGAGCCGAGCGAACCGATCGCCAGTCGCCCGCCGCGGGTGCTGTGTGTCGATGACAACCCGGCCAACCTGCTGCTGGTGCAGACCCTGCTCGAGGACATGGGCGCCAAGGTGCTCGCGGTCGACAGCGGTTACGCGGCGGTCAAGGCAGTGCAGAACGAATCCTTCGACCTGGTGATGATGGACGTGCAGATGCCCGGCATGGACGGTCGCCAGAGCACCGAGGCGATTCGCCAGTGGGAAAGCGAGCGCAACTGCACGCCGCTGCCGGTGATCGCCCTCACCGCCCACGCCATGGCCAACGAAAAACGCGCGCTGCTGCAAAGCGGCATGGACGACTACCTGACCAAGCCCATCAGCGAACGGCAGCTGGCTCAGGTGGTGCTGAAGTGGACCGGTCTGGCCCTGCGCAACCAGGGCCCGGAACGCACAGGCGAACCGTCGGGCAACGGCCTTGAGCTGCAAGTGCTGGATCACGACGAAGGTTTGCGCCTGGCCGCCGGCAAGGCGGATCTGGCCGCCGACATGCTGGCGATGCTCCTGGCCTCGCTGGAGGCCGATCGCGAAGCGATTCGCGCCGCCCGTGCCGCCAACGACCACAATGCCCTGATCGAACGGGTCCACCGCCTGCACGGGGCGACCCGCTACTGCGGAGTGCCGCAATTGCGCGCCGCCTGCCAGCGCAGCGAAACCCTGCTCAAGCAGGAAGACATCAAGGCCTTCGCCGCCCTCGACGAACTCGAACGGGCGATCAACCGCCTGGCCACGGAGGCCCGCATCAACGCCTGACTCAGGGCAACGACCCGGTTGCCCCGAAGGTTCATGCTGGGGGCAACCACCCACAAGGACGACGCCATGCGCACGATTCTCTTCAGCAGCCAGAACTATGACCGCGACAGCTTCCTCGGCGCCGAGCGGCCGCCGGGCCTCGAGCTACAGTTCCAGGCCGCGCGCCTGAGCCTGGACACCGCGGCCCTGGCGGAGCACCACGAAGTGGTCTGCGCCTTTATCAACGACGACCTGAGCGCCCCGGTGCTGGAACAGCTGGCCGCCGGCGGCACGCGCCTGATCGCGCTGCGCTCGGCCGGCTACAACCATGTCGACCTGGCCGCGGCCAAACGCCTGGGCCTGAGCGTGGTGCGGGTCCCGGCCTACTCGCCCCATGCCGTGGCCGAGCATGCCGTGGCCCTGATCCTCGCGCTGAACCGCCGCCTGCACCGCGCCTATAACCGCACCCGCGAAGGCGACTTCAGCCTGCACGGCCTGACCGGTTTCGACCTGGTGGGAAAAACCGTCGGCATCGTCGGCACCGGGCAGATCGGCGCCACCTTTGCCCGGATCATGGCCGGTTTCGGCTGCCAGCTGCTGGCCCACGACCCCTTCCCCAACCCAGAAGTCGAGGCCCTGGGCGCGCGTTACCTGAGCCTGCCGGAGCTGCTGGCCCAGGCGCAGATCATCAGTCTGCACTGCCCGCTCACCGCCGACAGCAAACACCTGATCAACCGCCAGAGCCTGGCCCGGATGCAACCGGGGGCAATGCTGATCAACACCGGCCGCGGCGGCCTGGTGGATACCCCGGCGCTGATCGAAGCCCTGAAGAACGGCCAACTGGGCTACCTGGGGCTGGATGTCTATGAAGAAGAAGCGCAGCTGTTCTTCGAGGACCGCTCCGACCTGCCGCTGCAGGACGACGTGCTGGCGCGGCTGCTGACCTTCCCCAACGTGATAGTCACCGCCCACCAGGCCTTCCTCACCCGCGAAGCCCTGGCGGCGATCGCCGACACCACCTTGCACAACATCGCTGCCTGGGCCGCCGGCGCGCCCTGCAACCAGGTGGAAGGCTGAGTCGACGGACCGGCGGTAAGCGAAGGTCATCTGCCTGCAACCTGAGATATCAGGGTGCGTGCTAGCATACGCGCCAGATTTGGAGGACCCATGGTCGAACACGATTTCCGCTACAGCCTGATGAACCCGCAACACACCCTGATCGAATGCCGCGCCCTGGTGCCCGGCCGTTATCAGGTCACCGGCAACGGTGGTTCCATCCGCAACGACGACGTGCTGATCGTCACCCTCAAGGGCAGCAAGGACCTGTCGATGCGCCTGACGGTGGAAACCGTGCGGCACCTGATCAACCCGGTCGGCCAATGGGTCGCCGTGGCCCGCGGCCCGGTATTCGGCGAGCTGGCGATCCATCAGTGGCAGGTCAACTGCGACAGCTGCGCGGCCGAGCTGAGCTTCGAGTTCGCAGTGGATGCCAAGCTGGGCAGCAAGGCGCAAAAACCCGCGGCCAGCGCACGGATCGCCGAGCTGGGCTGGATCAGTGAAGGGGAAAAACACCTCTGCCCGAAATGCCAGCGAGCCGCCCAATGAAACGCCTGGCGTTGACCGCCGCGTTCGGCGCCGGCCTGCTGGGTTGCGCGGCGGAGCCGGTGAAACTGCAGCAGGATCGCAGCTATATCCTGGAGTGGATCGGCGAGCGTCCGCTGATCGACTACAGCCACCTGACCATCACCCTCGGTGAAGACGGTCGCGCCTACGGCAACGGCGGCTGCAACCATTGGTTCGCCCCCTACACCCTGGACGGCGACAAGCTCAGCTTCGGCAAGGTCGGCAGCACCCGCAAGATGTGCGCGCCCGCCCTGATGGAGCAGGAACGACGCTTCCTGCAGGCGTTGGAAACCGTCCAGCGCTGGGACATTTCCCCGATCGAACAAGTGCGCTTCTGGCCGGCCGAAGGCAAGCCGTTGCGCTGGTGGCTCGAGGAAGGCTGACCGCCCCCTGTAGCCGCTGCCGCAGGCTGCGATAAGGTCCGCAGGCCTTCAGCGATCCCGAGATCGCAACGGCCTTGCTAGCCGTTCGCAGCCTGCGGCAGCGGCTACGGATCAATGCCCACGCAGGGCTTCCAGCTTCGCCATCACGCCCGCCGCGGTCTGCTCGCCCATCAGTTGCTCACGCACCTTGCCCTGGTCATCGATGATGTAGGTCACCGGCAACCCTTCGCTGCGTGGCAAATCGAAAATCTCCGCCGGGTTCTGCGCCAGCACGGTGAACTTGATGCCCAGTTTTTCACTGGCGCTTTTCAGCTCTTCGCCCTGCACGTTATCGAAATTGACCCCCAGCACACTCACCGGCTGGCCCTTGAGCCCTTCGGCCAATGCATTGAGTTCGGGGATCTCGGTGCGGCACGGCCCACACCATTCGGCCCAGTAATTGAGCACCAGCCACTGCTTGTCCACGCGCTCGGCGGCGACTTGCCGGCCATATTGATCGACCCCGTAATCGTTACCGCAGCCGCTCAGCAACAAGGTGCCGATGATCGCCAATGCCGCTGCCAGTTGCCTTGCCATGCCTTGATCCTTGTATTGAAAAAAAAACAGTCAAACCCGCTTTCTCGTGCGACCCATCGCCTCGCAAGGTTCAGGACTGCCCGTCGCACAGGTAGAATAGCCGCCACCTTACGCAAGATGCGACCCGCCCATGACCGATCTGACGCTTTATCACAACCCGCGCTGCTCGAAATCCCGCGGTGCGCTGGAACTGCTGGAAGCCCGTGGCCTGACCCCGACCGTGGTCCGCTACCTGGAAACCCCGCTCGATGCCGCCCAGCTGCAAAGCCTGCTGGGCAAGCTCGGGATCGGCGCCCGCCAGCTGCTGCGCACCGGCGAAGACGAGTACAAGAGCCTCAACCTGGCCGACGCCAGCCTGAGCGAAGCGCAGCTGATCGCCGCCATCGCCGCGCACCCGAAACTCATGGAACGGCCGATTCTCGAAGTCGGCGACAAGGCCATCATCGGCCGGCCGCCAGAGAACGTACTGGAGATCCTGCCTTGAGTACGCCGTACATCCTGGTTCTCTACTACAGCCGCAACGGCTCGACCACCGAGATGGCCCGGCAGATCGCCCGGGGTATCGAACAAGGTGGCATGGAGGCGCGCCTGCGCACCGTGCCGGCGATATCCGCCGACTGCGAGGCCGTGGCCCCGAGCATCCCGGAAGACGGCGCGCTGTATGCCAGCCTCGATGACCTGAAGCACTGCTCCGGCCTGGCTTTGGGCAGCCCGACGCGCTTCGGCAACATGGCCGCGCCGCTGAAGTATTTCCTCGACGGCACCAGCAACCTGTGGCTGACCGGCGCCCTGGTGGGCAAGCCGGCCGGGGTGTTCACCTCCACCGCCAGCCTGCACGGCGGCCAGGAAACCACCCTGCTGTCGATGATGCTGCCGCTGCTGCACCACGGCATGCTGATCACCGGCCTGCCCTACAGCGAATCGGCCCTGCTGGAAACCCGTGGCGGCGGCACGCCTTACGGGGCCAGCCACCATGCCGGCGCCGACGGCAAAAGCCCGCTGAACGAGCACGAGGTCGCCCTCTGCCGCGCCCTGGGCCTGCGCCTGGCCAAGACGGCCCTGCAACTGGAGAGCAGCCGTGGCTAAAAAGCCGAAGATCCTGCCGGCCATCGAATGGCTGGAGCCGCGCGTACGCATCACCCGAGTGCTGAGCCTGATCTGCTTTTTCGGCCTGGTCGGCCTGCTCTGCGGTTACTACCTGTTCGTCGCCGACCTGCACGGCGCCCGGCCCTGGGTGATCCTGCTGATCGAACTGGTACCGCTGCTGCTGATGGCGCCGGGCATGCTGGTGGGCAGCGCGCGCGGGCATTCGTGGATGTGCTTTGTGGTGAACCTGTATTTCATCAAGGGCGCGCTGGCCGCCTACGATCCGAACCGCCAGCTGTTCGGCGTCCTGGAAATGCTCGCCAGCCTGGCGGTGTTCTGCTCGGCCCTGCTCTACGTGCGCTGGCGCTTCCAGCTCAACCGCAAGCTGGCAGGCGAAGGCGAGGTCAGCGCCGCCTGACGGTACGCCATCGCGGG
>NZ_JAQZAA010000113.1:0-194531 GCF_028640875.1 Pseudomonas sp. SBT1-2
GGTCACGCCGACTACGTCAAAAACATGATCACTGGTGCTGCCCAGATGGACGGCGCGATCCTGGTTTGCTCGGCTGCCGATGGTCCGATGCCGCAAACTCGTGAGCACATCCTGCTGTCCCGTCAGGTAGGCGTTCCGTACATCGTTGTCTTCCTGAACAAGGCTGACATGGTTGACGACGCTGAGCTGCTGGAACTGGTTGAGATGGAAGTGCGCGATCTGCTGAGCACTTACGACTTCCCAGGTGATGACACTCCAATCATCATCGGTTCGGCTCTGATGGCTCTGAACGGCCAAGACGACAACGAAATGGGCACTACCGCTGTTAAGAAGCTGGTAGAAACTCTGGATACCTACATCCCAGAGCCAGAGCGTGCTATCGACAAGCCGTTCCTGATGCCTATCGAAGACGTGTTCTCGATCTCCGGTCGTGGCACCGTGGTAACTGGCCGTGTTGAGCGTGGTATCGTTCGCATCCAGGAAGAAGTTGAGATCGTTGGTCTGCGCGAAACTCAGAAAACCACCTGCACCGGCGTTGAAATGTTCCGCAAGCTGCTCGACGAAGGTCGTGCTGGCGAGAACTGCGGCGTTCTGCTGCGTGGCACCAAGCGTGACGACGTTGAGCGTGGCCAGGTTCTGGTTAAGCCAGGTACCGTTAAGCCGCACACCAAGTTCACTGCTGAAGTGTACGTTCTGAGCAAAGAAGAAGGCGGCCGTCATACTCCGTTCTTCAAAGGCTACCGTCCACAGTTCTACTTCCGTACTACTGACGTGACTGGTAACTGCGAGCTGCCAGAAGGCGTTGAAATGGTAATGCCAGGTGACAACATCCAGATGACTGTCACTCTGATCAAAACCATCGCGATGGAAGATGGTCTGCGTTTCGCTATCCGTGAAGGCGGTCGTACCGTCGGCGCTGGCGTCGTAGCCAAAGTCATCGAGTAATCGACGGCTCATGAAAAAGCCCCCGCTTGCGGGGGCTTTTTTATTGGGTTGACACTCTGTGGGACCGTCTATAGAATTGCGCCTCCTTTTAACGGGCGTATTGCGCCCGGTGGGAATAGCAGCCTGGAGTCTGAAATCCAATGCAAAATCAGCAAATCCGTATCAGGTTGAAGGCTTTCGACCATCGCCTGATCGACCAATCCACCCAGGAAATCGTGGAAACCGCGAAACGTACTGGTGCTCAAGTGCGTGGTCCTATTCCACTGCCTACCCGTAAAGAGCGGTTCACCGTTCTGGTCTCCCCGCACGTCAACAAAGACGCGCGTGACCAGTACGAGATCCGTACTCATAAGCGCGTACTGGACATCGTCCAGCCAACGGATAAAACCGTTGATGCACTTATGAAGCTTGATCTTGCGGCAGGTGTGGAAGTGCAGATCAGCCTCGGCTAAGACTCGGTCTTAGTCGTGTAACGCTCTGAAATGGGCGGCCATAGCGGGTGAAAGCCCCGTACACTCATGAGGTTTACAACATGACTATTGGTGTAGTCGGTCGTAAATGCGGTATGACCCGTATTTTCACCGAAGAAGGTGTCTCCATTCCGGTCACGGTCATTGAGATCGAGCCGAATCGCGTCACCCAGTTCAAAACTGAAGAAACCGATGGCTATCGTGCAGTGCAAGTCACTGTAGGTGAGCGTCGTGCTTCGCGCGTGACTGCTGCTCAAGCAGGTCACTTCGCTAAAGCGAACGTTGCTGCCGGTCGTGGCGTTTGGGAGTTCCGTCTTGAAGAAGGCGAGTACCAAGCTGGCGATCTGATCAATGCAGAAATCTTCGCAGCTGGCCAACTGGTAGATGTTACCGGTCAGTCGAAAGGTAAAGGCTTCGCCGGTACCATCAAGCGTTGGAATTTCCGCGGTCAAGATAACACCCACGGTAACTCCGTTTCCCACCGCGTCCCGGGCTCTATTGGCCAGTGCCAGACTCCTGGTCGTGTATTCAAGGGCAAAAAAATGTCCGGTCATATGGGCGCTGAGCGCGTGACCGTGCAGTCCCTGGAAGTAGTGCGCGTCGACGCTGAACGCAATCTGTTGTTGGTCAAGGGTGCTGTTCCTGGCGCTACTGGCGGCAACCTGGTTGTACGTCCGGCGGCCAAGGCTCGCGGTTAAGGGGAAGCTGACATGCAATTAAATGTAAATGACGCTCAAGCGATCGAAGTTTCCGAACTGACATTTGGCGGCGAATTCAACGAGACGCTGGTTCACCAAGCAGTCGTGGCCTACATGGCCGGCGGCCGTCAAGGTAGCAAGCAGCAAAAGACCCGTTCCGACGTTTCCGGTGGCGGCAAGCGCCCATGGCGTCAGAAAGGTACTGGCCGCGCTCGTGCCGGTACTATCCGTAGCCCAATCTGGCGTGGCGGCGGTACCACTTTCGCGGCTCGTCCACAGGATCATTCCCAGAAGCTGAACAAGAAGATGTATCGCGCAGCAATGCGTTCCATCCTTGCTGAGCTGGTGCGTACTGATCGTCTGGTCGTGGTTCAGGATTTCGCTGTTGAAACTCCGAAAACCAAAGATCTGCTGGGCAAGCTGAACAACATGAGTCTGACCGACGTTCTGATCGTGTCTGACGCTGTTGATCAGAACCTGTACCTGGCTGCTCGTAACCTGCCACACGTTGATGTACGTGACGTACAAGGTTCCGATCCAGTTAGTCTGATCGCATACGACAAAGTGTTGATCACTGTGTCGGCCGTGAAGAAATTCGAGGAGCTGCTGGGATGAACCAGGAACGCGTATTTAAAGTTCTGCTTGGCCCGCACGTTTCCGAGAAGGCTACGGTTCTGGCAGACAAGAAAGGCCAGTTCGTTTTCAAGGTTGCTACTGACGCAACCAAGCTGGAAATCAAGAAGGCCGTCGAAAGCCTGTTCAGCGTGAAAGTGGAGCGCGTTACTACCCTGAACGTTCTGGGTAAGAGCAAGCGTACCGCTCGCGGTCTGGGCAAGCGTAATGACTGGAAGAAGGCAGTTATCTCCCTTCAGCCAGGCCAAGATCTCGATTTCAGCAGCAGTGCTGAGTAAGGAAGGGGTGCATCATGGCAATCGTTAAATGCAAACCGACTTCCCCTGGCCGCCGTTTTGTGGTCAAGGTGGTCAACCAGGAGCTGCATAAAGGCGCTCCTCACGCACCGCTGCTCGAGAAGAAATCGAAGTCTGGTGGTCGTAACAACAATGGCCGTATTACCACTCGTCACGTTGGTGGTGGTCATAAGCAGCACTACCGTCTGGTCGACTTCCGTCGCAACGACAAAGATGGCATCGCTGCCACTGTCGAGCGTATCGAATACGATCCAAACCGTACTGCTCACATCGCTTTGCTGCTGTACGCAGACGGCGAGCGTCGCTACATCATCGCCCCTAAAGGCGTGAGCGCTGGCGACCAGCTGATCGCAGGTGCTCTGGCACCGATCAAGCCGGGCAACGCTCTGCAACTGCGTAACATTCCAGTTGGTAGCACCGTACACGGCATCGAACTGAAGCCAGGTAAAGGCGCGCAAATCGCTCGTTCCGCTGGTGCTTCGGCTCAGCTGATCGCTCGTGAAGGTGTCTATGTGACCCTGCGTCTGCGTTCTGGTGAGATGCGTAAAGTCCTGGCTGAATGCCGTGCGACCCTGGGCGAAGTCTCGAACTCCGAGCACAGCCTGCGTTCGCTGGGTAAAGCTGGTGCCAAACGCTGGCGTGGCGTTCGCCCAACCGTTCGTGGTGTTGCCATGAACCCGGTTGACCACCCACATGGTGGTGGTGAAGGTCGTACCTCTGGTGGTCGTCATCCGGTATCGCCATGGGGCTTCCCGACTAAGGGCGCGAAGACTCGTGGTAATAAGCGTACCGACAAAATGATCGTCCGTCGTCGCAAGTAAATAGAGGGATACGACAGTGCCACGTTCTCTGAAAAAAGGTCCTTTTATTGATCTTCACCTACTGAAGAAGATCGAAGTGGCGGCGGAAAAGAACGATCGCAAACCAGTTAAGACCTGGTCGCGCCGTTCCATGATCCTGCCACAAATGGTCGGTCTGACCATTGCTGTGCATAACGGTCGTCAACATGTTCCAGTTCTCGTGAACGAAGACATGGTCGGCCACAAACTGGGCGAGTTCGCCGGTACCCGTACATATCGCGGGCACGTGGCTGACAAGAAAGCCAAGCGTTAAGGGGTAAGGAACGATGGAAGTAGCCGCTAAGTTGTCGGGCGCTCGAATCTCCGCCCAGAAAGCCCGCTTGGTCGCCGACCAGATCCGCGGGAAGAAGGTGGGCGAAGCGCTCAACCTGTTGGCTTTCAGCAGTAAGAAAGCCGCCGAGATCATGAAGAAAGTGCTGGAGTCGGCCGTAGCCAACGCCGAGCATAACGAAGGCGCAGACGTTGATGACCTGAAGGTCTCCACCGTTTTCGTCAACGAAGGGCGTTCGCTGAAGCGCATCATGCCACGTGCCAAAGGCCGTGCTGATCGCATCGTCAAGCGGTCTTGCCATATCACTGTCAAGGTTGCTGACAAGTAACGGAGTCGAAGAGATGGGTCAGAAAGTACATCCCATTGGCATTCGCCTGGGAATCGTCAAGGAGCACACCTCCGTCTGGTACGCAGACGGTCGGACTTATGCGGACTATTTGCTCGCAGATCTGAATGTGCGTGAGTACCTCCAAGACAAACTAAAAAGCGCGTCCGTAAGCCGTATCGATATCCATCGTCCGGCTCAAACTGCACGCATCACCATCCACACCGCTCGTCCCGGCATCGTGATCGGCAAGAAAGGTGAAGATGTTGAGAAACTGCGTCAGGACCTGACCAAGCAAATGGGTGTGCCTGTGCACATCAATATCGAAGAGATCCGCAAGCCGGAGCTCGACGGTATGCTGGTTGCCCAGAGCGTAGCTCAGCAGCTGGAGCGTCGTGTAATGTTCCGTCGCGCTATGAAGCGCGCAGTACAGAACGCCATGCGCATTGGTGCCAAAGGCATCAAAATCCAAGTGAGCGGTCGTCTCGGCGGTGCTGAAATCGCACGTACTGAATGGTATCGCGAAGGTCGTGTGCCACTGCACACCCTGCGTGCCGATATCGACTATGCCACCTACGAAGCTCACACCACTTACGGTGTGATCGGTGTGAAGGTTTGGATCTTCAAAGGCGAAGTAATTGGTGGTCGCCAAGAAGAGCTGAAGCCACAAGCACCAGCGCCTCGTAAAAAAGCTGCTAAGTAAGGGGTACGCCAAATGTTGCAACCAAAGCGTACGAAGTTCCGCAAGCAAATGACCGGCCACAACCGTGGTCTGGCATTGCGCGGTAGCAAAGTCAGCTTCGGCGAGTTCGCGCTGAAGTCTGTTGCTCGTGGTCGTCTCACCGCTCGTCAGATCGAGTCAGCGCGTCGCGCTCTGACCCGTCACGTAAAACGTGGCGGCAAGATCTGGATCCGTGTATTCCCGGACAAGCCTATTTCCAAGAAGCCACTCGAAGTTCGGATGGGTAAAGGTAAGGGTAACGTCGAATACTGGGTTGCCCAGATTCAGCCAGGCAAAGTCCTGTATGAAATCGAGGGTGTTTCTGAAGAGCTGGCGCGTGAGGCTTTCGCCCTGGCTGCTGCAAAGCTGCCGCTCGCCACCTCCTTTGTTAAACGGACGGTGATGTGATGAAAGCGAATGAACTTCGTGAAAAATCCGCACAGCAGCTGAACGAGCAACTGCTCGGCCTGCTGCGCGACCAGTTCAATCTGCGTATGCAGAAGGCAACTGGCCAGTTGGGGCAGTCTCATCTGCTCTCGCAAGTTAAACGTGACATCGCTCGCGTGAAGACTGTGCTCAACCAGCAGGCAGGTAAGTAATCATGGCTGAAGCCGAAAAAACTGTCCGTACGCTGACTGGCCGTGTTGTCAGCGACAAGATGGACAAGACCATCACCGTTCTGATCGAGCGTCGCGTTAAGCACCCTATCTACGGTAAATACGTTAAGCGTTCGACTAAGCTGCACGCGCACGACGAAACCAACCAGTGCCACATCGGCGACAAAGTCACTATTCGTGAAACTCGTCCGATGGCCAAGACCAAGTCTTGGGCTCTGGTTGATGTTCTCGAACGCGCTGTGGAAGTCTAAGGGCTAAGGGTCGGAGAAATTATATGATTCAGACTCAATCCATGCTCGATGTGGCCGATAACAGCGGCGCTCGCCGCGTTATGTGCATCAAGGTGCTGGGTGGCTCCCATCGTCGTTACGCTGGTATCGGTGACATCATCAAAGTTACCGTCAAGGAAGCAATTCCTCGCGGTAAGGTGAAGAAAGGTCAAGTGATGACTGCTGTTGTAGTCCGCACTCGCCATGGTGTCCGTCGTGCTGACGGCTCCATCATCCGCTTTGATGGCAACGCTGCTGTTCTGTTGAACAACAAGCAAGAGCCGATCGGCACCCGTATCTTTGGGCCAGTGACCCGTGAACTTCGTACTGAGAAGTTCATGAAGATCGTCTCGCTCGCCCCAGAAGTGCTGTAAGGAGATCCGACATGCAAAAGATTCGTCGTGACGACGAGATCATCGTGATCGCCGGCAAAGACAAGGGTAAGCGCGGTAAGGTGCTTAAGGTTCTCGCTGACAACCGTCTGGTTGTTGGTGGTCTGAACCTGGTCAAGCGTCATACCAAGCCTAACCCGATGTCGGGCGTACAGGGCGGTATCGTCGAGAAAGAAGCGCCACTGCACGCTTCCAACGTCGCCATTTTCAACGGCGAAACCAACAAGGCTGACCGCGTTGGTTTCAAAGTAGAAGACGGCAAAAAAATTCGTGTCTTCAAGTCGACCCAAAAAGCGGTTGATGCTTGAACACTGCTAGGTAGAAGACCATGGCACGACTACAAGAGATTTACCGGAAGGAAATCGCTCCGAAACTTAAGGATGAACTTAAGCTTTCGAACGTGATGGAAGTTCCGCGCGTTACCAAAATCACCCTGAACATGGGTCTGGGCGAAGCGATCGGCGACAAAAAAGTCATCGAGCACGCTGTTGCTGACCTGGAAAAGATCACCGGCCAGAAAGTCGTTGTGACCTACGCTCGGAAATCCATCGCTGGCTTCAAAGTCCGTGAAGGTTGGCCGATCGGCGTCAAAGTGACCCTGCGCCGTGAGCGTATGTACGAGTTCCTGGATCGTCTGCTGTCGATCTCCCTGCCTCGGGTTCGCGACTTCCGCGGCCTGAATGCCAAGTCCTTCGATGGTCGTGGCAACTACAGCATGGGCGTGAAAGAGCAGATCATCTTCCCGGAAATCGACTACGACAAGATCGATGCTCTCCGCGGTCTGGACATTACCCTGACCACCACTGCCAAGAACGATGATGAAGGCCGCGCTCTGCTGCGTGCTTTCAAATTCCCGTTCCGCAACTGATTGGAGTAGGAAAATGGCCAAGAAGAGCATGAAAAACCGTGAGCTGAAGCGTCAGCTCACCGTTGCCAAGTACGCCACCAAGCGTGCAGCGCTGAAAGCTATCATCGTCGATCTGAACGCAAGTCCAGAAGCGCGTTGGGAAGCTACCGTAGCTCTGCAGAAGCAGCCACGTGACGCGAGCGCTTCGCGCATGCGTAACCGCTGCCGCCTGACTGGTCGTCCGCACGGCGTTTACCGCAAGTTCGGCCTCGGCCGTAACAAGCTGCGTGAAGCTGCAATGCGTGGTGACGTACCAGGTCTGGTTAAAGCCAGCTGGTAATAGCTATCAAAGTCGCGGTGTTCGGGGTTGCAAGATCCTGACCACCGGTGGCCTTGAACATGAATCAAGCCCCTTTTGGGGCTTGATTCATTTCTGGGGTGTGTCTAGAATGACCGGCTCGCCTGAGCCCGTGTTTTTTGCCCGGAATTTCTCGGCGACAAGCTGTAGCCGCAAGGCTCATTTTTTTTGTATCAGGAGCGTCTAGCCCATGAGTATGCAGGACCCGTTAGCGGACATGCTAACTCGAATCCGTAATGCCCAGATGGCTGAAAAGTCCGTCGTAAGCATGCCGTCTTCCACGCTGAAGGTGGCTGTAGCAAAAGTCCTGAAGGACGAAGGTTACATCGCGGGTTATCAGATCAGCAGCGAAACCAAGCCACTGCTGTCCATCGAGCTGAAATACTTCGAAGGCCGTCCGGTCATCGAAGAAGTGAAGCGCGTTAGCCGTCCAGGCCTGCGTCAGTACAAGTCCGTTGAAGATCTGCCGAAAGTTCGTGGCGGTCTCGGCGTGTCTATCGTCTCCACCAACAAAGGTGTGATGACTGATCGTGCTGCGCGCGCTGCCGGTGTCGGCGGCGAAGTTCTTTGCACTGTGTTCTAAGGGGGGATAAGCATGTCTCGCGTCGCTAAGAACCCCGTTAAGCTGCCAGCTGGTGTTGAAGTTAAATTCGCCGGCCAACAGCTTTCGGTGAAGGGTGCCAAGGGCACTCTCGAACTGAACGTACACTCGTCCGTTGAAATTGTTCAGGAAGCTGGTGAGCTGCGTTTCGCTGCTCGCAATGGCGACCAACAAACTCGCGCAATGGCCGGTACCACTCGTGCGTTGGTAAACAACATGGTCCAAGGCGTAAGCCAAGGCTTCGAGCGCAAGCTCCAGCTGGTCGGTGTTGGTTACAAAGCGCAAGCAAAAGGCACAGTGCTGAACCTGGCCCTTGGCTTCTCGCATCCAGTGGACTACGAGCTGCCGGAAGGCATCACCGCTGAGACTCCTAGCCAGACCGATATCCTGATCAAGGGCATCGACAAGCAGCTGGTAGGTCAAGTGGCCGCTGAGATCCGCGACTTCCGTCCACCAGAGCCTTACAAAGGTAAAGGTGTGCGCTACGCGGACGAAGTCGTCCGTCGTAAAGAAGCCAAGAAGAAGTAGGGCATAGCAAATGACCGACAAAAAAGTTACTCGACTGCGTCGCGCTCGCAAAGCACGCCTGAAAATGCACGAACTCGAAGTCGTGCGTCTCTGCGTGTTCCGCTCTTCGCAGCACATCTACGCCCAGGTCATTTCGGCCGACGGCAACAAAGTCCTGGCAAGCGCCTCGACTTTGGATAAAGAACTGCGTGATGGCGCCACTGGCAACATCGACGCGGCCACTAAGGTTGGCCAGCTGGTCGCTACGCGTGCAAAAGCCGCTGGCGTCTCGCAGGTGGCTTTCGACCGCTCTGGCTTCAAGTACCACGGCCGCGTCAAGGCGCTGGCTGATGCTGCTCGTGAAGCTGGGCTGGAGTTCTAAGTTATGTCAAATAACGACCAAAAGCGCGACGAAGGCTACATCGAGAAGCTGGTTCAAGTTAACCGCGTAGCCAAAACCGTAAAAGGCGGCCGTATCTTCACTTTCACCGCGTTGACCGTGGTTGGTGATGGTAAAGGTCGCGTTGGCTTCGGCCGTGGCAAGTCGCGTGAAGTGCCTGCTGCGATCCAGAAGGCAATGGAAGCTGCTCGCCGCAACATGATCCAGGTTGATCTGAACGGCACCACTCTGCAGTACGCAATGAAGTCCGCTCACGGCGCTTCGAAGGTGTACATGCAGCCTGCTTCTGAAGGTACCGGTATCATCGCTGGCGGCGCTATGCGTGCTGTCCTCGAAGTTGCTGGCGTTCAGAACGTTCTGGCCAAGTGCTACGGCTCGACTAACCCAGTAAACGTGGTTCACGCCACTTTCAAGGGTTTGAAAGCAATGCAGTCCCCTGAATCCATTGCCGCCAAGCGTGGCAAAAGCGTCCAGGAGATCATCTGATCATGGCTACCGTTAAAGTAACGCTGATCAAAAGCATGACCGGCCGTATCCCTAACCACAAACTGTGCGTTAAGGGTCTGGGTCTGCGTCGCATCGGTCACACTGTAGAAGTCCAGGATACTCCCGAGAACCGCGGGATGATCAACAAGGCTTACTACATGCTGCGTGTCGAGGGTTAATCGATGAAACTCAATGATCTGAGTCCAGCGCCGGGTTCCCGTCGCGAAAAGCATCGTCCGGGCCGTGGTATCGGTAGTGGTTTGGGTAAGACTGGTGGCCGTGGTCACAAAGGTCAGACTTCCCGCTCCGGTGGCACCATTGCTCCAGGCTTTGAAGGCGGTCAACAGCCGCTGCATCGTCGCCTGCCGAAGTTCGGTTTCGTATCCCTGAAAGCCATGGATCGCGCAGAAGTGCGTCTGTCCGAGTTGGCTAAAGTGGAAGGCGACATCGTCACCGTGCAGTCCCTGAAAGATGCCAACGTGATTAACCAAAACGTACAGCGTGTGAAAATCATGCTGTCCGGCGAAGTTACTCGCGCTGTGACTATCAAGGGCATCGCAGCCACCAAAGGTGCGCGTGCGGCTATCGAAGCAGCTGGCGGCAAGTTCGAGGAATAAATGGCTAAGCAAGGTGCTCTCTCTGCGCTCGGCAAAGGCGGTATGTCTGAACTCTGGGCTCGTCTGCGTTTTCTGTTCTTGGCGATTATCGTCTACCGAATAGGCGCACACATCCCGGTTCCAGGTATCAACCCTGACCGACTCGCAGACCTGTTTCGACAGAATGAGGGGACCATTCTTAGCTTGTTCAACATGTTTTCCGGCGGCGCGCTGGAACGGATGAGCATCTTTGCACTGGGGATCATGCCGTACATCTCGGCATCGATCATCATGCAGCTGATGACCGCCGTCAGCCCGCAGCTGGAGCAGTTGAAGAAGGAAGGTGAGGCTGGCCGTCGCAAGATCAGCCAGTACACCCGCTACGGCACTGTCGTCCTAGCTCTTGTTCAGGCCATCGGCATGTCCGTTGGCCTGGCAGGGCAGGGCGTTGCGTTCACTGGTGACTTTGGCTTCCATTTCGTCGCGGTATCCACTTTTGTGGCTGGTGCGATGTTCATGATGTGGCTGGGTGAGCAGATTACTGAGCGTGGTGTTGGCAACGGTATCTCGATGTTGATTTTCGCAGGTATCGTCGCCGGTCTTCCGAGAGCGATCGGGCAGTCTTTCGAGTCTGCGCGTCAGGGTGATATCAACATTTTTGCCCTGGTTGCCATCGGTTTGCTGGCAGTAGCGATTATCGGTTTTGTGGTGTTCATTGAGCGTGGTCAGCGTCGTATTGCTGTTCACTATGCCAAGCGTCAGCAGGGCCGCAAGGTGTTTGCTGCGCAGACTAGCCACTTGCCGCTGAAAGTGAATATGGCAGGCGTTATTCCTGCTATTTTCGCGAGCAGCATTTTGCTGTTCCCGGCTTCGTTGGGTGCCTGGTTCGGTCAGTCTGAAGGTATGGGCTGGTTGCAGGACATCTCGCAGTCGATCGCTCCTGGTCAGCCGTTGAATATTCTGCTGTTTAGTGCAGGGATTATTTTCTTCTGCTTCTTCTATACGGCGTTGATGTTCAATCCGAAAGACGTAGCGGAAAACCTGAAGAAGTCCGGTGCCTTTATTCCGGGCATCCGTCCAGGTGAGCAGTCGGCGCGCTACATTGATGGCGTTCTGACCCGCTTGACCATGTTCGGTGCTCTATATATGACGGCCGTCTGTCTGTTGCCCCAGTTCCTGGTGGTTGCAGCAAACGTTCCGTTCTACCTTGGCGGGACCTCGTTGCTGATCGTGGTCGTGGTTGTTATGGACTTTATGTCGCAAGTACAATCGCACCTCGTTTCGCACCAGTACGAATCCCTGATGAAGAAAGCCAACCTGAAGGGTTACGGCAGCGGCATGCTGCGCTGACCCATAAGGTTCGAGGAGTTGGTGATGAAAGTTCGTGCATCGGTGAAAAAGCTGTGCCGTAACTGCAAGATTATTCGCCGCGAAGGTGTTGTTCGAGTAATTTGCAGCGCGGAACCGCGTCACAAACAGCGCCAAGGCTGAGTGTGATTGTGCTTCAAGCCCAGCAGCTAGTGCGCTGCTGGGTTGATTATTTGTTATTACAGCGATATTATCTCGCGCCCTATTTCTTGGCTTCCGGGGCGTAGGTAGCTGTCAATTGGAGTCCCACTGAATGGCCCGTATTGCAGGCGTTAACATTCCAGATAACAAGCATACTGTTATCTCGCTGACCTACATCTATGGTGTTGGTCGCACGACTGCGCAGAAAATCTGTGCAGAGACTGGGGTCAACCCAGCCGCAAAGATCAAGGATCTGAGCGACGAGCAAATTGAACAGCTGCGTGGCGAAGTGGCGAAGTTCACCACTGAAGGTGACCTGCGTCGCGAAATCAACATGAAAATCAAACGCTTGATGGATCTGGGCTGCTACCGCGGTCTGCGCCATCGTCGTGGTCTGCCAGTACGCGGTCAGCGTACCAAGACCAACGCGCGTACTCGCAAAGGTCCGCGTAAGCCGATCCGCAAGTAATCGCACCAGCGAATCGACAGGAATTTAGTCATGGCAAAACCTGCTGCTCGTCCTCGTAAAAAGATTAAAAAGACAGTGGTTGATGGCATCGCCCACATCCACGCGTCTTTCAACAACACCATCGTGACCATCACCGACCGTCAAGGTAACGCTCTTTCCTGGGCAACCTCCGGTGGTTCGGGTTTCCGCGGTTCCCGCAAGTCCACCCCGTTCGCTGCTCAAGTAGCTGCTGAGCGTGCTGGTCAAGCTGCGCTGGAATATGGCCTGAAAAACCTCGACGTTAACGTCAAGGGCCCAGGTCCAGGTCGTGAATCCGCAGTCCGCGCTTTGAACGGCTGTGGCTACAAGATCGCCAGCATCACCGACGTGACGCCAATCCCGCACAACGGGTGCCGTCCGCCGAAGAAGCGCCGCGTGTAATCCAGGAGATTGTAAAGAATGGCTCGTTACATTGGTCCAAAATGCAAACTGGCTCGTCGCGAAGGCACCGATCTCTTCCTGAAGAGCGGCGTGCGCGCTATCGAATCCAAGTGCAACATCGAAGCAGCACCTGGTATCCACGGCCAGCGCCGCGGTCGCCAGTCCGACTACGGCACCCAACTGCGTGAAAAGCAGAAGGTCCGTCGTATCTACGGCGTTCTCGAGCGTCAATTCAGCGGCTACTACAAAGAAGCTGCTGGCAAGAAAGGTGCAACCGGTGAGAACCTGCTGCAACTGCTCGAATGCCGTCTGGACAACGTTGTATACCGTATGGGCTTCGGTTCGACTCGTGCCGAATCCCGTCAGCTGGTATCGCACAAGTCGATCAGCGTAAACGGTCAGACCGTTAACGTTCCGTCCTACCAGGTTCGTGCTGGTGACGTGGTTGCTGTTCGCGAGAAAGCAAAAAACCAACTTCGCATTGTCCAAGCTCTCGATCTGTGTGCCCAACGTGGCCGCGTAGAATGGGTAGAAGTAGACACTGAGAAGAAGTCGGGCGTTTTCAAGAACGTTCCAGCTCGCAGTGATCTGTCCGCCGACATCAACGAAAGCCTGATTGTCGAGCTCTACTCCAAGTAAGGGCTAGAAAATAGGTGCATCCATGCAGATTTCGGTAAATGAGTTCCTGACACCCCGCCATATTGATGTGCAGGTTGTCAGTCCAACCCGCGCCAAGATCACCCTCGAGCCTCTCGAGCGTGGTTTTGGCCACACCCTGGGCAACGCGCTGCGCCGCATCCTGTTGTCCTCAATGCCCGGCTGTGCAGTAGTCGAGGCCGAGATTGACGGTGTGCTCCACGAGTACAGCGCCATCGAAGGTGTACAGGAAGACGTAATTGAAATCCTGTTGAACCTTAAAGGTCTGGCTATCAAGCTGCACGGCCGTGACGAAGTTACGCTGACCTTGTCGAAGAAGGGTTCGGGGGTGGTTACCGCTGCCGATATTCAGCTGGATCATGATGTCGAGATCGTTAACCCCGATCACGTAATCGCTAACCTGGCGTCTAACGGCGCCCTGAACATGAAGCTCGTAGTAGCTCGTGGTCGTGGTTATGAACCGGCAGACTCGCGTCAGAGCGATGAAGACGAAAGCCGCAGCATCGGTCGCTTGCAGCTTGACTCTTCGTTCAGCCCGGTTCGCCGTATCGCATACGTGGTGGAAAACGCCCGTGTCGAGCAGCGTACCAACCTGGACAAGCTGGTTATTGATCTGGAAACCAACGGTACCCTGGATCCTGAAGAGGCTATCCGTCGTGCTGCAACCATCCTGCAACAGCAGTTGGCTGCGTTCGTCGACCTCAAGGGTGACAGTGAGCCAGTGGTAATCGAGCAGGAAGACGAGATCGATCCGATCCTGCTTCGCCCGGTTGACGATCTGGAACTGACTGTACGTTCGGCTAACTGCCTTAAGGCGGAAAACATTTACTACATCGGCGACCTGATTCAGCGTACCGAAGTAGAACTGTTGAAGACTCCGAACCTTGGCAAGAAATCCTTGACTGAAATCAAGGACGTTCTGGCCTCCCGCGGTCTGTCCCTCGGCATGCGCCTCGACAACTGGCCGCCTGCAAGTCTTAAGAAGGACGACAAGGCGACTGCCTGATCGTCGTAATCACCGAACGTTGTGTTTGGTAAGGAATGAACCATGCGTCATCGTAAAAGTGGTCGTCACCTGAGCCGCACCAGCTCGCACCGCAAGGCCATGTTCCAAAACATGGCGGTGTCGCTGTTCGAGCACGAGCTGATCAAAACTACACTGCCGAAAGCCAAAGAACTGCGCCGCGTTGCTGAGCCGCTGATCACTTTGGCCAAGACAGACAGCCTGGCTAACCGCCGTCTGGCTTTCGACCGTACTCGTTCGAAAGCTATCGTTGGTAAGCTCTTCAACGACCTGGGCAAGCGTTACGCTACCCGTGAGGGTGGCTACCTGCGCATCCTCAAGTGCGGTTTCCGCGCTGGCGACAACGCGCCTATGGCGTACGTCGAGTTGGTTGATCGTGCTGTCGGCGGTGAAGCTGTATCCGCTGAGTAAGACGTCAAATACAAAGAACCGGGCCTAGTGCCCGGTTTTTTGTGTCTGTTGTATTAGAAAAATACTATCGATAGTAATCATTTAATGCATTTGATGCTGTCATCTTGATGGTCGATACTCCTCGTCAGCCGATTAGCCGGCAGTTCCAAGACTGACAGAGGAAGATTGAGCATGAGCCAAAACAAAACGCTTACCACCGCAAGTGGCGCTCCAGTCGCCGATAACCAGAATTCCCGTTCTGCTGGCCCTCGTGGCCCGCTGCTGCTCGATGATTTTCATCTGATCGAGAAGCTTGCCCACTTCAACCGTGAAAACATTCCTGAGCGTCGCGTGCACGCCAAGGGTTCGGGTGCCTACGGTACTTTCACTGTGACCCGCGACATCACCGAATACACCAGCGCCAAGCTTTTCGAGTCCGTAGGTAAGCAAACCCCTACGTTCCTGCGTTTCTCGACCGTAGGTGGCGAACGTGGCTCGGCTGATACCGAGCGTGACCCACGCGGCTTTGCCCTGAAGTTCTATACCGAAGAAGGTAACTGGGACATCGTTGGCAACAACACACCTGTGTTCTTCATTCGCGACCCGCTGAAGTTTCCCGACTTTATCCACACCCAGAAACGTCTGCCGCAGAGCAACCTGAAGAGCGGCCAGGCAATGTGGGACTTCTGGTCGCACTCGCCTGAAGCGCTGCACCAGGTCACCATCCTGTTCTCGGATCGCGGGATTCCGGACGGCTATCGTCATATGCACGGCTTTGGCAGCCACACCTACAGCCTGATCAACGCCAAAGGCGAGCGTCACTGGGTGAAATGGCACTACAAGACCAAGCAAGGCATCAAGAACCTGGCACCGGCCGAGGCTGCCCGCCTGGCGGGTACCGACCCGGATTACGCCCAGCGTGACCTGTTCAACGCGATCGAGCGCGGCGACTTCCCGAAATGGAGCGTGTGCATTCAGATCATGACCGAGGCTGAGGCTGCCGCTCATTACGAGAACCCGTTCGACGTGACCAAGACCTGGTCGCAGAAGGAGTTCCCGCTGATCGAAGTCGGTGAGCTGGAGTTGAACCGCAATCCACTGAACTATTTCGCGGAAGTCGAGCAGGCTGCCTTTGGTCCTAGCAACATGGTTCCGGGTGTCGGCCTGTCACCGGATCGCATGCTGCAAGGCCGCGTATTCGCTTACGCCGACGCTCATCGCTACCGTGTTGGCACCAACCACCAGCAACTGCCGGTCAACGCCCCACGCAGCCCAGTGAACAGCTACCAGCGTGACGGCGCCATGGCCTTTGGCAGCAATGGTGGTGCGGCACCGAACTACGAGCCGAACAGCTACGCCGACGCGCCGAAACAGGCTCCTCGCTACGCAGAGCCGGCCTTGGCACTCAGCGGTGCGGCGGATCGTTACGATCACCGCGAAGACACCGACTACTACAGCCATGCAGGCGCTCTGTTCCGCCTGATGAACGATCAGCAGCAAGCCCTGTTGATCAACAACATCGCCGGTGCGATGGCGGGTGTCAGCTCGGATGTGGTTCAGCGTCAGCTGCAACATTTCTTCAAGGCTGACCCGGCTTATGGAGAAGGTGTCGCAAAGGCGTTGGGTGTACAGCTTAACTAAGTCTAAACGATAAGCAGAACCGCCCTCATTTGGGCGGTTTTTGCGTTTTTTCGGCTACTTTTCTCTGGAATTCTTCACTTTGTTAGCGTTTTTACAGTGACCTGCAAGTCAGCTTGGTTCAAAATACAGACTTTCAAGCAGGGAGATGTAGGGCGATGCAAGGTCACCCGGACGTAATCGATTACCTCAACACGTTGCTGACGGGCGAGCTGGCAGCACGTGACCAATATTTCATCCACTCGCGTATGTATGAAGACTGGGGCTTCAGCAAGCTCTACGAGCGCATCAATCACGAGATGGAAGAAGAGACTCAACACGCCGATGCATTGATGCGCCGCATCCTGATGCTCGAAGGCACGCCACGCATGCGCCCTGACGATCTGGATATCGGTACCACCGTGCCGGATATGTTCGCCGCTGACCTGCGCCTGGAGTACAAGGTCCGCGCAGCGCTGTGCAAGGGCATCGAGCTGTGCGAGAAGCACAAGGACTATGTCAGCCGCGACATCCTGCGTGTGCAGTTGGCCGATACCGAAGAAGACCATACCTACTGGCTGGAAAAGCAGTTGGGTCTGATCAAGTCGATCGGTCTGGAAAACTACCTGCAGTCGCAGTTCTGATGCGCTAGCCCTTTCCTGCAGGCAACTGCAGGGCTCTGACGGGCACAAAAAAGCCCCTGCCATTTCCCAATGGCAGGGGCTTTTTCATGGGGCTCAGGCCCGGTCGCGGGTCAGCAGTGGCTTGAGGTAGTAACCGGTATGGGATTGCGGCATCTCTGCCAATTGCTCCGGTGTACCTACGGCAATGATCTGACCGCCCTTGGAACCGCCTTCCGGCCCCAGGTCCACCAGCCAGTCGGCAGTCTTGATCACATCCAGGTTGTGCTCGATCACCACCACAGTGTTGCCGTGGTCGCGCAGGCGATGCAGAACGTCCAGCAACTGCTGGATATCGGCGAAGTGCAGGCCGGTGGTTGGCTCGTCGAGGATGTAGAGGGTCTTCCCTGTATCGCGCTTGGACAGCTCGCGAGACAGCTTGACCCGCTGCGCTTCACCGCCGGACAAGGTCGTCGCCGACTGCCCCAGCTTGATATAGGACAGCCCCACGTCCATCAGCGTCTGCAGCTTGCGCGCCAGTGCCGGCACCGGGTCGAAGAACTCCCGCGCTTCCTCGATGGTCATTTCCAGGACCTCGTGGATGCTCTTGCCCTTGTATTTGATCTCAAGGGTTTCGCGGTTGTAGCGCTTGCTCTTGCACACATCGCACGGCACGTAGATATCCGGCAGGAAGTGCATTTCCACCTTGATCAGGCCGTCGCCCTGGCAGGCTTCGCAGCGGCCGCCCTTGACGTTGAAGGAGAAGCGGCCCGGACCGTAGCCGCGTGAGCGCGATTCGGGAACCCCGGCAAACAGTTCGCGAATCGGCGTGAACAGCCCGGTGTAGGTCGCCGGGTTGGAGCGGGGGGTGCGACCGATCGGGCTCTGGTCGATATCCACCACCTTGTCCAGGTGCTGCAGGCCGTTGATGCTGTCGTGCGCAGCGGCTTCCAGCGTGGTCGCGCCGTTCAGCGCCGTGGCACTGAGGGGGAACAGGGTGTTGTTGATCAGGGTCGATTTACCCGAGCCGGAGACACCGGTCACGCAGGTCAGCAGGCCGATCGGAATCTCCAGGTCGACGTTGCGCAAGTTGTTGCCGCGGGCCCCCTTGAGGGACAGCGAAAGCTTCTTGTTGCGTGGCGTACGCTTGGCCGGCACGGCGATTTTCACCCGACCGGAGAGGTACTTGCCAGTCAGTGAGTCGGGATGGGACATCACCTCGTCGGGTGTACCTTCGGCGACGATCTGCCCGCCATGTACGCCGGCTCCCGGGCCGATGTCCACCACATAGTCGGCCAGGCGAATGGCGTCCTCGTCGTGTTCGACCACGATCACCGTGTTGCCGATATCCCGCAGGTGTTTCAGGGTGCCCAGCAGACGGTCGTTGTCGCGCTGGTGCAGACCGATGGAGGGTTCATCGAGGATGTACATCACTCCTACCAGGCCGGCGCCGATCTGGCTGGCCAGGCGGATCCGCTGCGCCTCGCCGCCGGACAGGGTGTCGGCGCTGCGATCCAGGGTCAGGTAGTCCAGGCCGACGTTGACCAGGAACTGCAGGCGCTCGCGGATCTCCTTGAGGATCTTGTCGGCGATCTCGCCACGGCGTCCGGTCAGCGACAAGGTGCCGAAGTAATCGGTGGCATCGCCGATCGGCAGGCTGGTGACGGCCGGCAAAGTCTTCTCGCCGACCCACACGTGGCGTGCTTCACGACGCAGGCGGGTACCACGGCAGTCCGGGCACGGCTGGGTGCTGAGGAACTTGGCCAGCTCCTCGCGCACGGTGGCCGATTCGGTCTCGCGGTAGCGACGTTCCAGGTTCGGCACGATGCCTTCGAACGGGTGGGAGCGCTTGACGATATCGCCACGATCGTTGAGGTACTTGAAGTCGACGTTCTGCGTGCCGCTGCCGTTGAGGATGACCTTCTGCTGGTCGGCCGGCAGCTGGTTGAACGGTACTTCCAGGCTGAAGCCGTAATGCGACGCCAGCGAGCCGAGCATCTGGAAGTAATAGACGTTGCGCCTGTCCCAGCCGCGAATCGCCCCTTCGGCCAGGGTCAGCTCGCCATTGACCAGGCGCTTGATGTCGAAGAACTGCTTGACCCCCAGGCCGTCGCAGGTCGGGCAGGCACCGGCCGGGTTGTTGAAGGAGAACAGCTTGGGTTCCAGTTCGCTGATGGCGTGGCCGCAGATCGGGCAGGCGAAGCGCGCGGAGAAGATGATTTCTTCGCCGGGTTCGTCGTCCATTGGCGCCACCAGGGCGATACCGTCGGCCAGCTTCAGCGCGGTCTCGAACGACTCGGCCAGACGCTGCTGCAGGTCGGTGCGGACCTTGAAGCGGTCGACCACCACATCGATCGAGTGCTTTTTCTGTTTATCCAGCTTCGGCAACTCATCCAGCTCGTAGAGCTTGCCGTTGACCCGGGCGCGAACGAAGCCCTGGGCGCGCAGTTCCTCGAAGACCGACAGGTGCTCGCCCTTGCGCTCGCGAATCACCGGCGCCAGCAGCATCAGCTTGCTGCCTTCCGGCTGGGCCAGCACCAGGTCGACCATCTGGCTGACGGTCTGGGCTTCCAGCGGGATGTCGTGATCCGGGCAGCGTGGCGTACCCACGCGTGCATACAGCAGGCGCAGGTAGTCGTAGATCTCGGTGATGGTGCCGACGGTGGAGCGCGGGTTGTGCGAGGTGGATTTCTGTTCGATGGAAATCGCTGGCGACAAACCTTCGATGGTGTCGACGTCGGGTTTTTCCATCATCGACAGGAATTGCCGGGCATAGGCCGACAGCGACTCGACATAACGGCGCTGGCCTTCGGCATACAAGGTGTCGAACGCCAGAGACGATTTGCCGGATCCGGACAGGCCGGTGATGACGATCAGTTTGTCCCGTGGCAGGGTCAGGTCGATGTTCTTCAGGTTGTGGGTTCGGGCCCCACGAATCAGGATCTTGTCCAAAGTGGCCTCGCTCGGCGGGCGTCGAAAACGTAGGAGTATAAGGGCAAATACTGGATGGATGCACACTATCAAATGAGGTCTGTGCAGCCGTAGATGAAACCTGCGCGGCAAAGCGTCGCCATATACCCCGTCAATCGATCGGACTGGTAGAATCGCCGCCGGTTCACACGAGGTTTTTCCATGCATGATCCCCACAGCGAGCGCATGAGTGGCGCCGAGACCCGCGCGGCAAGCGGTCTGGCCCTGGTGTTCGCCTTCCGTATGCTTGGCATGTTCATGGTGTTGCCGGTCCTGGCGACCTATGGGATGGATCTGGCAGGAGCGACCCCGGCCCTGATCGGGTTGGCGATCGGCGCTTACGGCCTGACCCAGGCGATTTTCCAGATCCCGTTCGGGATCATTTCCGACCGTATCGGTCGTCGTCCGGTGATTTACCTGGGGCTGATCGTCTTTGCCCTGGGCAGTGTGCTGGCGGCCAACGCCGACTCGATCTGGGGCGTGATCGCCGGGCGCATCCTGCAGGGTGCCGGGGCGATTTCCGCGGCGGTCATGGCGCTGTTGTCGGACCTGACCCGCGAGCAGCACCGCACCAAGGCCATGGCCATGATCGGCATGACCATCGGCCTGTCCTTTGCCGTGGCCATGGTGGCCGGCCCGCTGCTGACCCGCGCTTTCGGTTTGTCCGGGCTGTTCTTCGCCACCGGCGGCATGGCGCTGCTGGGCATTTTCATCGTTGCCTTCATGGTGCCGCACTCGACCGGCCCATTGCAGCACCGTGAGTCCGGGGTCGCGCGCCAGGCGCTGTTGCCGACGCTCAAGCATCCGGACCTGTTGCGCCTGGATCTTGGTATCTTCGTGTTGCATGCGATGCTGATGTCGAGCTTCGTCGCCTTGCCGCTGGCCTTGGTGGAAAAAGCCGGCCTGCCCAAGGAACAGCACTGGTGGGTCTACCTCACCGCGCTGTTGATCTCCTTCTTCGCCATGATCCCGTTCATCATCTACGGCGAGAAAAAACGCAAAATGAAACGAGTTCTGCTGGGCGCGGTCAGTACGCTGCTGCTCACCGAGCTATTCTTCTGGGAGTTCGGCGACAGCCTGCGGGCGCTGGTGATCGGCACGGTGGTGTTCTTCACCGCGTTCAACCTGCTGGAAGCTTCGCTGCCGTCGCTGATCAGCAAGGTTTCACCGGCCGGCGGCAAGGGCACGGCCATGGGGGTCTATTCCACCAGCCAGTTCCTCGGCTCGGCACTGGGCGGCATTCTCGGCGGCTGGTTGTTCCAGCATGGCGGTTTGTCGGTTGTGTTCCTGGGGTGTGCAGGACTTGCTGCCCTGTGGTTGGCCTTTGCTGTTACCATGCGCGAACCTCCTTACGTGACGAGCCTGCGCTTGCCGTTATCGCCCGAAGCGATCCGCGAAGCCGGTCTGGTCGAGCGCCTGAAGGCCGTTGTTGGGGTAACAGATGCAGTGATGGTGGCCGAAGAAGCCGCCATTTACATCAAATTGGACACCGAATTATTGGATCGCGCGACCCTCGAGCAGCTGGTCAACCCAGCCCGATCGGCGTGTGAAGCCTAGGAGAACGTTATGGCCCGTGGGGTTAACAAAGTCATATTGGTCGGCACTTGCGGCCAGGATCCTGAAGTTCGCTACCTGCCTAACGGTAACGCCGTGACCAACCTGAGTCTGGCCACCAGCGAACAGTGGACCGACAAGCAAACCGGTCAGAAGGTCGAGAAGACCGAGTGGCACCGTGTGTCGATGTTCGGCAAGGTCGCGGAAATCGCCGGCGAATACCTGCGCAAAGGTTCGCAGGTCTACATCGAAGGCAAGCTGCAGACCCGCGAGTGGGAAAAAGACGGCATCAAGCGCTACACCACTGAAATCATCGTCGACATGCAGGGCACCATGCAGCTGCTGGGCGGCCGTCCACAGGGCGACCAGGGCCAGGGCATGGGCAACTCCGCGCCACGTCCGCAGCAGTCGCGTCCACAGCCTTCGCAGGCGCCACAACGCGAATCGCGTCCAGCGCCTCAGCAGTCCTCGCCACAGCCGGCGCAGAACTTCGACGACAGCTTCGATGACGATATTCCGTTCTAAGAGAGCCCTCTCGGCAACGGCATGAAAAAGGCCCGTAGCGCGCAAACGCTACGGGCTTTTTGCTTTCTATCTATCGCAAGTTCGGTGCTGGGGACTCCGTTGTCCCAGAGCCTCCAGCAAGGAACGGCCCGACAGAATCAGCGGCTGCCTGCCAGAAACTCATCGGTGGACACCACGCTGGCGTAGGCGAACCCCAGGGACGACATGAATGCAGCGTGGACCTGGGCCGCTGGCACCACCACACCATTGAATTCGAGGTCGCGGGTGGCGCAGGCGTCATGGATCACTGTGACGCCATAGCCCAGGTCGGCGGCAGCGCGGGTGACGCCGTCGATGCACATGTGACTCATGCTGCCGACCACCACCAGGTGTTCAATGTCGTGTTGGTCGAGAATGGCTTCGAGCTCGGTTTCGCGGAACGAATTGACGAAGTGCTTGAGCACCACCGGTTCGTCGGCGCGGTTGCTGACCTTGGGATGCAGTTGTGCGCCGCTGGAGCCGGGGGTGAAGAACGGCGCGCTGTCGGAAGTGAATTCGTGGCGGATGTGCACCACCTGCTGGCCGCTGTCACGGAAGGCTTGGATCAGCCGCGCGGCGTTGTCGGCGGCGGCTTCGACGCCCACCAGGGGCCACTTGCCGTTGGGGAAGTAGTCGTTCTGGATATCGACTACGATGAGCGCTTGCTTGGCCATGGGTGTGTCCTCTGAAGTAGTGGCTGGCTGTGGAGTCCAGTATTGGCTCCGGCGGGCCGGTCGAGGATTGGCCGCACCGACAATAGCAGGGGGAAAACTGACAATGGGTATGGAAAGCGCAGTCGCCGAGCTGGGCGTGCTGATCTATCCCGGGGCACAGATGGCCGCGGTGCATGGCTTGACCGACCTGTTCGGGGTCGCCAACCGTATCGCCGCCGAACAACGCAGTACGCAGTTGCCGCTGTTGCGCATCAGCCACTGGCAGGCGCAGGCCGACCAGGCGCCTATACGGGTATACGACAGTCACCCTGATGTTGAGGGGCCATTGCTGGCGGTGCTGATCCCACCCTCGGTGGCCGGCTTCTCCCGGGCGCAGGCACCGCAGGCGCTGACCCAATGGCTGCGCCAGCAGCATGCCAATGGCGCGACCCTGGGCGGGGTCTGTGTCGGCTCGATCCTGCTGGCCGAAAGTGGCCTGCTCGACGGTCGCAGTGCCACCACTCACTGGACCTCGGCGAAGCAGTTCGCCGAGCGCTACCCGAACATCCGCCTGAACGCCGACAAGCCGATCGTCGACGATGGCGACCTGATCACCACCGCCGGCCTGATGGCCTGGTCCGAACTCGGGTTGCGCATGGTCGACCGCCTGCTAGGCCCGAGCATCACCAGCGGCACCGCGCGTTTTCTGGTGATCGAACACAGCGACAGCGCCAGCCAGTGCGGCAGTAACTTCGCGCCGATCCTCGGCCACGGCGACGCGGCGATCCTCAAGGTGCAGCACTGGCTGCAGGCCAATGGCGCGGTGGACGTTTCCCTCGCCGTCATGGCGCAGCAGGCCGGGCTGGAGGAGCGCACCTTCCTGCGGCGCTTTCGGGCCGCCACCGGGCTCAAGCCCACCGAATATTGCCAGCACCTGCGGGTGGGCAAGGCCCGGGAAATGCTCGAGTTCACCAACGGCACCATCGACCATATCGCCTGGACGGTCGGTTACCAGGACCCTGGGGCGTTCCGCGCCACCTTCAAGAAGATCACCGGGCTGGCGCCCAGCGAATATCGCGCGCGTTTCGGCGTGACGCCGCCGACACCGCTGGCACGGGCCGGGCAGGGCTGACCTCCGCGAGTCGTGCAAAATACCGGGCGGCGCCGGCCGATCGTGCAAAATAAGACAGGCCCAATGCCAGCAACGATGGCGTAGAGCGCTTATCCAGGGGCTATTCGACTCCCCCCGGGCCTTGGCGTGATCCCTGCACCCTTTCTTGTACATTCACCACGCCGATGACGAAGGGGGACGCATGACCCCGACGCAACGCAAGAAACGGGTGGTCGCCCACTCGGTCCACCCTGGGGCCTCGCAGCATGTCGTGGAGACCAATCGCGCGCTGGCCCGGTGGCTGGCACAAATCCTCGGGCTGGAATTCGCCGGTGACTACGACCCGCTCGTGCATGGCCAGGACGAGCTGTACCTGTTGCCGACGCAGACCATCGTCGGCCCTGCCGCGGCCCGGCAATTGCGGGTCACGGGGCCGGACGACCTGTGGGGCGGGTATGTCGAGCATGATTTTATCTGCACCAAGGCCATCACCCATGGCCTGCTGAACAAGAACGCCGTGGCCCCGCCGGGCTGGGCGCCGCTGTTCTCCCAGCGGGTGCGCAATGTGGTGCTGGACGGCCTGAGCGTGTTTTCCCTGAACGATGCCCGGCCAGCGGCCAGCCATTTGCTTTACAGCGGACCGATCCGCATGAAGCCGATCCATGCCTGCGCCGGTCGTGGCCAGCAGGTGATCGAGAGCCTGGAGCACTTCGACGAGCTGCTGACGCAACCGGAGGTCGCCCGGCAGTTCAATGAAGGCGTGGTCCTGGAGCAGGATCTGCAACAGGTGGTCACCTACAGCGCCGGCCAGTCCTTTATCGCCGGCCATGTCCTCAGCTACTGCGGCCAGCAGTACCTGACCGAGGACGCCGACGGCGAGCAGGTCTACGGTGGCTCCGAGCTGTTGGTGGTGCAGGGGGGCTACCCTGAGTTGCTGGCGCTGCCACTGCCGCCGGACGTGCGCCAGGCGGTGCAGCAGGCCCGGGTTTTCGACGCCGCCGCCGATGAGGCCTATCCGCGCTTTTTCGCCTCCCGGCGCAACTACGACATCGCCCAGGGCCTGGATACCGAAGGCCGGCAGCGCAGCGGCGTACTCGAGCAATCGTGGCGCATGGGCGGTGCCAGCAGCGCCGAAGTGGCGGCTTTGCAGGCCTTTATCGACCAGCCGGGCATGCGCGCGATTCGTGTGTCCGCGGTGGAAACCTATGTCGACCGGCCTTTGCCGGCCGATGCCATCGAGGTCTATCGCGGGCCTGCGGAGCACAGTGACTTTCTTCTCAAATATGCAACGGTCCAATCCTATGACGGCTAGAAGCGAAAGCATTCAAATCGACATCGATGACGAGCAGATGAGCGGGACCTTCCTCACTCCCAGGTCGAAAGTCCCCGGCGTACTGTTTGTCCACGGTTGGGGCGGTAGCCAGGAGCGCGACCTGGAGCGCGCCCGGGGCATCGCCGGGCTGGGTTGCGTGTGCCTGACCTTCGACCTGCGGGGCCACGCCGGCAGCGGTATCCCGCTGAACCGCGTGAGCCGCGAAGACAACCTGCGCGACTTGTTGGCGGCCTATGACCGCCTGCTGGCCCACCCGGCCCTCGACACCTCGGCGATCGCCGTGGTGGGCACCAGTTACGGTGGCTACCTGGCGAGCATCCTGACCTCGCTGCGACCGGTGCGCTGGCTGGCGCTGCGGGTCCCGGCGCTGTACCGCGACGAAGCCTGGAACAGCCCCAAGCGCGACCTGGACAAGGCCGACCTGCTGGATTACCGCAGCAGCCTGGTGCGCATGGACAGCAACCGGGCGCTGCATGCCTGCGCGGCGTTCACCGGGGATGTGCTGCTGGTGGAGTCGGAGACCGATGAGCATGTGCCGCACGCCACCATCATGAGTTACCGCGCGGCCTGCCAGCAGACCCATTCCATGACCCACCGGATCATCGACGGCGCCGACCATGCCCTGAGCGATCCCGTGTCGCAGCAGGCCTATACCTCGATCCTGGTGGACTGGATCACGGAAATGGTGGTGGGAGAACGGTTGAGCATCATTCAGCCGCAATAGTCGGGAGCGCTGGTCGAATGGGGAGCGCAAGCTCGCTCCCGGAGAGGAACGCGCGCGTTTGTCGCGACAGCGTCAGCCGCCTTTGCGCGGCTTTTTCTCCACGCGCAACGCCTTGGCCCTGGCCTCTACCAGCAGGTACATCAGCAGCGCGATCAGCAGCGGCAGGATGAAGTAGATCGCCCGGTAGGCGATCAACCCGGCCAGCAGGCTGCCGCGGGACACCTCATGTTGCAGCAGGGCGATGAACACCGCCTCCAACACCCCGAGCCCCGCCGGAATATGGGTGATGACCCCGGCGATACTGCTGATCAGCAGCACCCCGAGCACCACCGGGTAATCGAGCTTGCTGGGCAGCAGGGTAAAGATCACCGCTGCCATCAGCGACCAGTTGAGCGCGCCCAGGGCCAGTTGCAACAGGGCCATGTGCAACGAGGGCAGGTTGATCTCGACCCCGCGTATCGACCACTCGCGCCGCCGGGAAAACCGACTGGCCGCCAGGTAGCCCACGCCCAGCACCAGCAGCAGGACGCCCACCCCCTGTAACGCGCCGTTGCTGAGCTGCCAGCCGGGCGGCAACTTCATCAGGCCACTGGCGAACACCGTGCCGGCCAGGGCCATGTAGCCGAACCAGTTGGTGGCCAGGCTCAGGCCGAGGATCTTGGCGATGTTGCCGGTGCTCACCCCGAGCCTGGAGTACAGCCGGTAGCGCATGGCGATCCCGCCGACCCAGGCGCTGAGGTTGAGGTTGAAGGCATAGCTGATGAACCCCACCGGCAGGATCTGCCGCCAGCCGAGGTTCTGCCGGATGTAGGTGCGCCCGATCAGGTCGAAGCAGGCGTAGACCAGGAAGCTGGCCAGGGTCAGGCTCGCGGCGATGACCAGGGTGCGTACCTTGAAGTCGGCCAGGGTGCTGAGCACTTCGCTCCAGTCGATGCGCCGGGCCAGCAGGGTGAACAGCACGATCAGCAGCAGGAAGAAGGCGATGGTCAGCGGTTTCTTCAGGCGTTGCCAGTGCGACCGGGCATGCGACGCGGCGGGCGTCGAGCCATGGGCGTCAGTGCGGCTCATGGGGCGACTCCCGCTGGGGGGCGGCCTGGCCGAAGGGCTTCAATAGCGGCTTGTGGGCGGGCAGCCAGCCGGCCCAGGCCGGAAAGTGACGCAGGATGTGAAACACCAGGAAGCCCACGGTCAGGCGCCACAGGCGGCCGCGGCCGGAACCCTTGGCTGGCATGGCCTGGCAGTGGTCGCGGCTGAGCCGGTCGAGGCGCTCGAACAGGTCGTGATTGAAGGCCCGGTCGCGGATCAGCACATTGGCTTCCAGGTTCAGCGACAGGCTCAGCGGGTCGAGATTGCTCGAGCCCACGGTGCTCCAGTCGTCGTCCACCAGCGCCACCTTGCCGTGCAGCGGCCGCTCGCAATATTCGTAGATGGTCACGCCATCCTTGAGCAGGTAGTCATAGAGCATGCGTGCCGCCAGCCTGGCCACCAGCATGTCCGGCTCGCCCTGCAGGATCAGCCGTACCTCGACGCCACGGCGCGCGGCGTTGCGGATCTCGCGCAGCAGCCGATAGCCGGGGAAGAAGTAGGCATTGGCGATTACCACCCGCTGCCGGGCCCCGCGCAGCACCAGGCGGTAGACCTCTTCGATATCGCTGCGGTGCAGGCGGTTGTCGCGATAGACCAGGCGTACCTGGCCGTCATGGTCGGTCAGGGCCAGCTGCGCGCGGCGCTGCCGGCGGCGTTGCCACCAGTAGCGGGCGCGGGCCGGGCGGTCGCCTTGCAGCAGGGCGAAATGGTGGATGTCCACCACCGCCGGCCCCTGGATCTCTACCGAGTAATCCTGTTTGGCCTGGGGGCCGAAATCGGCCAGGTGATCGGCGGAGAAGTTGATCCCGCCGACAAAGGCGATGGCGCCGTCGACCACCACTATCTTGCGATGCAGGCGGCGGAACCAGTTGGTGCGCACCCCGAAAATCGGCTGCGCCGGGTCGAATATCTGCAAGCGCACCCCGGCGTTGCTCATGGCGGCAAGGAACTCGGTGCTCAGTTCGCCGCAACCGAAGCCGTCCAGGCTGACAGTGACCCGTACGCCACGCTGTGCGGCCTCGATCAGGATGCGGTGCAGCTCATGGCCGACCTTGTCCTCGAAGAGAATGAAGGTCTCCAGCAGGATCTCGCTCTGCGCCTGGCGCAGCACTTCGAACACCCGGGGGAAATAGGCTTCGCCATTTTCCAGCAGCACCACCCGGTTGTTGCTGTGCCAGCCATATTCGAGGTCCATCCGTGGCGGCTCGTGGGCCAGCCCGGCATCGGGCAGGCTGTCCACCGTGGTTTTTTCCAGGGGCATGTCGTTCATAGCTCGACCTCGACCGACAGCGGCGCGTGATCGGAGAGATGGGACCAGGGATGGGTGTCCAGTACCTGGGGCCGGTGGACCTTCAGATGACGCACGTAGATCCGGTCCAGCCGCAGCAGCGGCAGGCGCGCGGGGAAGCTGCGCGCCGGTTTGCCGTGCAGGCTGACAAAGGCCTCCCGCAAGCCACTGGGGGCGAGCCGTGCATCGGCGCGCAGCCGCCAGTCGTTGAAGTCGCCGGCGACGATCAAGGGCGCATCGACGGGTAGCTCGGCGATCAACTGCAGCAGCAGATCCAGCTGTTGCTGGCGATGGCTTTCGCGCAACCCCAGGTGCACGCAAATGGCATGCACTTCCAGGGCATCGCCGGGCAGGCGCAGCACGCAATGCAGCAGGCCGCGGCTCTCGTGCCCGGACAGGGAGATGTCGAGGTTGTCGTAGCGAATGATCTGGAATTTCGACAGCAGTGCATTGCCGTGGTCGCCAGCCGGGTACACCGCATTGCGCCCATAGGCGAACTGCGGCCAGATGCTGTCGGCGAGGAACTCGTATTGCGGCATGCTCGGCCAGTTGTTGTAGCGCTGCGGGTGCTGGTCGTGGGCGCCGTGCACCTCTTGCAGGAACACCACATCCGCCTCCACGCTGCGCACCGCCTCGCGCAGCTCGGGCAGGATGAAGCGCCGGTTCAGGGCGGTGAAGCCCTTGTGGGTGTTCACCGTCAGCACCGTGAAGCGGCGCGCGGCGGCAAGCCCGATCGCGGGTGGTATCGGGCTGTTGGCCGACTCGTCATGGCTCATGGCAGCACCCCGGGCGGGGCCGGCTCGCCGGGCGTCGTCGCCAGCGCCTTGTCGAGCCCGAAGCGCTGCAGCAACCGGCGGGCATCGAAGGGCGCGCGGACCTTGAGGTCATTGTCGAAATAGCAGAACACCTCCCGGCTCTTGCGCGCCCTGGGGGGATGCCGGGCGTCGATCAGCCGGGCATCGGCGGGTTGTTTGCCGTTGTGCCAGGCCTCGATCCGGTCGCCCCAGCGCTTCAGGGCCTGGGGCGTATAGCCGCTGGCATACAACTCCTTGTCGCCATGCAGCCGCAGATAGACGAAATCGCCGGTCAGGTCCTCGCAACAGGGCCATTTGCCGGCGGTGTCGGCTACCACCAGCGCCACACCGTGCTGGCGCAGCAGGTGGGGGAATTCGGGTACGGCAAAGCTTGCATGGCGGATTTCCACGGCATGGCGCATGGCTTTTTTGCCGTAGGCCTTGGTGCTGGCGTGGCCGTTCAGGCGTGGTTCGTGCTGGCGGGCGAGGGCGGCGGCCTGTTCGGTATCGGCGGGCAATTGCTGAAGAAAGGCGCCGAACAGCTCGGCGTCGAACTGAAAACTCGGTGGAAACTGCCTGAGGATCGGCCCGAGCTTGTCCTTGAGCTCCAGCACGCCCGAGGCGAAGAAGTTGGCGATCGGCTTGTGCACGTCCCGCAGCCGCAGGATATGGGTGATGTAGCGCGGTGCCTTGACGCTGAACACGAAGCCCCTGGGGGTATCGGCATACCAGTCGGCATAACGCTCGGGGGTCTGCAGCGCGTAGAACGAACCGTTGATTTCGATGCTGTTGACTGCGCGCGAAGCGAATTGCAGCTCGCGCTTGTGCGTCAGCCCCTCGGGGTAGAAGTCTCCACGCCAGGGCTTGTAGCGCCAGCCGGAAATACCGATATGAATCGCCGCCATGTCCGCTCCCGTCTCAGGGTCTTCGAACCGCCTCTGTCTTTTGATGACTGCCCGGCTGGCGGGAAAGTTTCGACCTTCCTACGGACGGCACTTTCCACCTTTGTAGGAGCGAGCTTGCTCGCGATGGGCGTTAACGATAACGCGTGTTGAGTGGATGAACGCGGCGCTCTCAGGTCCATCGCGAGCAAGCTCGCTCCTACAGTGGCGCCACTATCGTCCTTAACTGATCGGCACTA
This sequence comes from Pseudomonas sp. SBT1-2, assembly GCF_028640875.1. NCBI lineage: Bacteria > Pseudomonadati > Pseudomonadota > Gammaproteobacteria > Pseudomonadales > Pseudomonadaceae > Pseudomonas > Pseudomonas sp. SBT1-2. Next base: position 30,196 of record NZ_JAQZAA010000113.1, read on the forward strand.
GCCGGCCAGGGCTGCGTTTTTCTGCTTGGGGCCTGCTGGCGGGCTCAGTGCCCGACCACCACCCGGCTCGAACCCTCGGCCGGCTCGGCGTACACCGGGCCGAGGCGATCCAGGCGCCCGCTCCAGGCGGTCAGGGCCAGGGCGCCCAGCACCACCAGGCCACCGATCCAGGCGGTGTGGATCAGCCCCAGGTGGGCGACGATCAGGCCGCCACCCCAGGCGCCGCCGGCGATGCCGAGGTTGAAGGCGGCGATGTTCAGGCCCGAGGCCACGTCCACCGCCTGCGGGGTGTGGTGTTCGGCCTGGCGCACCACGTAGACCTGCAGGCCCGGTACGTTGCCGAAGGCCACGGCGCCCCACACCAGCACGGTGGCCAGTGCCAGCCACGGGTTGCCGGCGGTGAAGGTGAGCAGCAACAGCACGCCGGCCAGCAGGGCGAAGATGATCTTCAGGGCGCTGATCGGGCCGCGCTTGTCCGCCAGCTTGCCGCCCCAGATGTTGCCGACGGCGACCGAGATCCCGTAGACCAGCAGCACCAGGCTGACGGTGCTGGCGCTGAAGCCGGAAATGTCCTGGAGAATCGGCGCGAGGAAGGTGAAGGCGATGAACGAGCCGCCGTAGCCCACCGCGGTCATGGCGTACACCAGCAGCAGGCGCGGTTGTTTCAGCACTTGCAGTTGTTGCAGCAAGGACGCCGGTTTGCTGTGGGCGATGTTTTTCGGCACGTAGATCAGGCTGCCGATAAAGGCGATCACACCCAGCGCCGACACGGCGAGGAAGGTTTCGCGCCAGCCGAAATGCTGGCCGATAAAGGTCCCCAGCGGCACACCGGTGACCAGGGCCACGGTCAGGCCGGTGAACATGATGGCAATCGCGCTGGCGGCTTTCTCCTTGGGCACCAGGCTGGTGGCGATGGTCGAGCCGATGGAGAAGAACACGCCATGGGCCAAGCCGGTGACGATGCGCGCCAGGACCAGGGATTCATAGCTGGGCGCTTGCCAGGCCAGCAGGTTGCCGAGGGTGAACAGCACCATCAGCGACAGCAGCAACAACTTGCGCGGGACCTTGCCGGTCAGCGCGGTGAGCACCGGCGCGCCGACAGCGACGCCCAGGGCGTACAGGCTGACCAGCAGCCCGGCGGACGGCAGGCTGACGCCGAGGTCGGCGCCGATGGTGGGTAACAGGCCAACGATGACGAACTCGGTCGTCCCGATGGCGAAGGCGCTGAGGGTCAGCGCGAGCAAGGCAATGGGCATGGCTGCAACTCCGGTGGATTCGATAATGGAGCGCAGTGTCCGGATTCGACTCGTGCGGAAAAATAGCGGTTTCGGTATTTGATATTTGACCTGCGAGCAAATATCGAATGGTCAGGCTTCTGTAGGAGCGAAGCTTGCTCGCGATAAAACCGACGCGATGCCCCAGGCCGTCCGTGGCCCAACGTCAGTGGCGAATCAACCGGGTCCGCAGTTCAAGGCTGGCCTGCGGCTCGAGGTCCAGCCAGAAATGCTGTTTGCCGGCGATCTCGGCGGCCGCGGGCAGGCCGTCGCGGTACACCAGCCGGTTGCCGGCCAGGGCCGGAACCTTCGGCCCGGGCAGCAGGGTGCCGGCGAGGTTCAGCGGGTCGACGCCACACACCGCGGTCAGGCCGCCATCCAGCGGGCGCCGGCGAACTTCGCGCAACAGGGCGATGGCCTCGGGCAGGGCGAACTGCTCGCCGGCCAGGCCGCTGACAAAACGCCCGCCACGGATTTCGCCGCGGGCCTCCAGCCGATGGAAAGTGCGCAGCAGTTCGCGCCAGCTCGGCAGCCAGTCGGCCTCGCGCTCCAGCAGGCGCCAGAACACCACGCCATAACGTCGCAACAGGGTCATGGCGATGTGTTCCAGGGTGTCCGGTGGGAGTGCCTGCGCATGGCTGCCGACGCCCTCCAGCACCTGCGACGGGCGCCGTAGCAGGGCCCAACGCCCCGCATCGTCCATGCCGCCGACCAGCGCTCCGCGCCCGCGTCGGCTGCTGCGGGCCTGGCGCTTGCTGGCCGGGGTGATCAAGGCGCGCAGGCCGGCAAAACTGTCGGCATTTACCAGCCCGGCGGCCACCAGTTCCTGCAGGGCGATCTCCAGTTCGGTGCGCAGGACATGGGCTTCGTGCTGTAACTCATCGAAGAACAAGGCGCCGTGCTGGCTCAAGGCTTCATGGACCTTCTGTGCCTTGGGCGACAGCTCGCTGCTGTCGGGTTGCGCGCCCAAACCGCTCCACAGCGCGACCTGGCTGCGGGGCAGCAACACGATCGGCGTGTTGCGCAAGGTTGCACCAGCGGCTTTGTGCGGGGCGCTGAGGCGGCTCCAGACCACCTTGCCGTCGCGGCACAGCTCATCCAGCCAGGTGGCGGAGTAATCCTTGATCCGCGCCGGCAGCAGGTCGCTGTCCCAGGCACCGGCCGCGGCGGCATAGCCCTCGAACTGGGCGACCGTCTGCGCCAGCATGGCGCTGCCCTGGCCCTGGGTGGAGCTGGACAGGTGCTGCCAGTCGAACAGAAAGCGCATCAAGTCCTGCAGCGATACCGGTTCGATCTCCCGGCGCAGGCGTTTGACGGTGTAGCGATGAATCCGCGCCAGCAGATGCCGTTCGCACCACTCCTCCCGAGTCTCGCCGGGGCTGAAGCGGCCGCGCAGCACATAACCTTCACCTTCCAGTTGCGCCAGGACCTGGGCGACCTCGCCGGCGCTCAGGCCCAGGGGCGCGGCGATGGCTTCCAGCGGCAAGGGGCCGAAGCCGCTGAGCCGGGCTCGAATCACCTCCAGCAGCGCTTCATCGCGCTGCCATTGCTCATCGAAGCCGGGCAGAGCCTCGAGGACCGGTTGCAGCGGCGCCTGTGGATAAATCGCCCGCAGGCAACCCAGGCGCTCGACGGCCAGCCACAGGGCCTGCTTGTCGTCGATCTGCAACCGGCTGGCGCGGCCGCTGTCCGCCAGGGCTTGCAGCCAAGCGGTCCACTGCGGGTTGGCTTGGGTCTCGTGCTCGCCGATGCAGGCCAGGCTTATCAGCGCTTCATGCATTTCATCCGGGTTGCCGGGGGTGGGCCAGGCTTCCTCGCGCACCGACTGGATGGCCTCGGTATCCAGGGCGCCAAGGTCGTCGCTGGATTCGGGGTCGCTCCAGCGGCGGCTGAGCACGGCCTGGGTCCGCCGCTCTTCCAAAGGCGCATCGTCGAGGAAGGTGTAAGGCCGGGCGCTGAGAATTTCCGCGGCCAGGGGCGAGGGCGCCGGCAGGTCACGGCTGATCAGGCGCAACTCGCCGCGTTCCATGCGCCGCAACAGCTTCAGCCAGCCCTCGCTGTCCATGGCTTCGTGCAGGCAGTCGTCCAGGGTCTGCTCCACCAGCGGGTGATCGGGAATCTGCCGTTCGCCGGCGAGGTTTTCCAGGCAAGCGATTTGGTCGGGAAACACGCTGGCGATCAGGTCTTCGCTTTTCATCCGCTGGATCTGCGGCGCCACCTTGCGCCCGCCGACAAAGCGCGGCAGCGCCAGGGCCACCCCGGCATTCCAGCGCCAGCGCACGCCGAACAGCGGCGCGTCCAGCACCGCCTGGACCAGGATGTGTTCGGCGCCGTTGCTGTGCAGGTAACGCCAGACTTCGTCGAGCTCGAAACTGTGGCTGGTGGACAGCGACAGCACGATGGCGTCTTCGCTGGCGGCGGCCTGCAGTTCGAAGTTGAAGGTGCGGCAGAAGCGCTTGCGCAGCGCCAGGCCCCAGGCGCGATTGATCCGGCTGCCGAACGGCGTGTGGATGATCAGTTGGGTGCCGCCGGACTCATCGAAAAAGCGCTCCATGATCAGCGTGTCCTGGGACGGCAGCGCGCCCAGGCTCTGGCGTGCGCGGGCCAGGTAGTCGACCAGTTGTTCGGCGCTGGCGGCGTCCAGGCCAAGGCTGTCGCCCAGCCAGTCGAGGGCCGGCTGCAACTGGCCGGGCGTGGCGCCGAGCAGTGCGTCGAGCCGGGCCAGCAGGCGCGCCACGGCAAACGACAGTTCGGCGCTGCGCCCGGGGGCTTCGCCAAGCCAGAACGGAATGGTCGGCGGCTGGCCATGGGCGTCCTCGACCCGCACCCGGCCGGTTTCCACCCGCAGGATACGGTACGAGGTGTTGCCCAGCTGAAACACATCGCCGGCGATGCTTTCCACCGCGAAGTCTTCGTTGACGCTGCCGATATTCAGCGCCTCGGGCTCCAGCAACACGGCGTAGTCGGCGTTGTCGGGGATGGTGCCGCCACTGGTCACCGCCGTCAGTTGGCTGCCCCGGCGGCCGCGCAGGCTACGGTTGACGGCGTCGCGATGCAGGTAGGCGCTGCGAATGCCCTGGCGCCCGTTGTAGCCCTCGGCGAGCATGCGCAGCAGCGCCTGGAAATGCCCTTCGTCGAGGTCGCTATAGGGCGAGGCGCGGCGGATCATTGCCAGCAGCGGCTGTTCCTGCCATTCCTGGTTGCTGACTTCGGCGACGATCTGCTGCGCCAGCACATCCAGCGGCGCCCTGGGGATCTGCAGGGTGTCGAGCTCGCCGCGGTGCACGCAGTCGAGCAGGGCGGCGCATTCGATCAGGTCGTCGCGGGTCAGGGCGAACAGGCGGCCCTTGGGCGTGCCGCCGACCTGGTGCCCGGAGCGCCCGACCCTTTGCAGGAACGCCGAGATCGAGCGCGGCGAGCCGACCTGGCACACCAGATCGACATCGCCGATATCGATGCCCAGCTCCAGCGAGGCGGTGGCGATCAGCACCTGCAAATCGCCGCGCTTGAGGCGTTGTTCGGCGTCCAGGCGAAACTCCTTGGCCAGGCTGCCGTGGTGGGCGGCCACCGCGTCCTTGCCCAGGCGCTCGCTCAGGTGACGGCTCAGGCGTTCGGCCAGGCGCCGGGTGTTGACGAACACCAGGGTGGTGCGGTGTTCCCGCGCCAGCTCGGCGATGCGTTCGTAGACCAGCTCCCAGACGTCGTTGGCCATGACCGCCGACAGCGGCACGGGCGGCACTTCGATGGCCAGGTCCCGGGGCCGGGCGTGGCCGATGTCGACGATCTCGCAGGGGCGTTCATGACCGACCAGGAAACGCGACACCGCTTCGATGGGCTTCTGCGTGGCCGACAAGCCGATGCGCGTCAGTGGTTCGCCGCACAGCGCTTGCAGGCGCTCCAGGCTCAACGCCAGGTGGCTGCCGCGCTTACTGGCGGCGATGGCGTGGATCTCGTCGACTATTACCGTGCGCGTGCTGGCCAGCATCTGCCGGCCAGAGGCCGAGCCCAGCAGCACATACAGCGATTCGGGGGTGGTCACCAGGATATGCGGCGCGCTCTTGCGCATGGCGCTGCGGTCTTTTTGCGGGGTGTCGCCGGTGCGCACCGCGGTGCTGATGCGCAACTGCGGCAGGCCCATGCGTTCGAGCTGTTGGGTAATCCCGGCCAGCGGGTCTTGCAGGTTGATCTGGATATCGTTGCTCAGGGCCTTGAGCGGCGAGACGTACACCACCAGGGTCTGCTCCGGCAGCGTGCCACCATTTTCCAGGCCACGATGCACCAGCTCGTCGATCACCGCGAGGAAGGCGGTCAGGGTCTTGCCCGAGCCGGTGGGCGCGGCAATCAGGGTCGAGCGGCGCTGGCGGATCAGCGGCCAGGCCCGGGCCTGGGCGGCGGTCGCCGCCGGGAAGCAGCTGTTGAACCAGGCGCTGACCGCGGGGTGGAAACCCGGCAGGGCGTCGGTGGGGATCTGGGGAAGGTTCATGCACAACGTTATGCGACCGCCGGGGCGAAGTTGCAAGCCTGCCTCGTCAGTGGCTACACGGACACCACGTGCTCTGTAGCCGCTGCCGCAGGCTGCGATCGAGCTGGGTGGCATTCCGACGTAGCGGTCGTAAAACCAGCCAATGCGATTTTCCAGACAGATCGCGGACTCAGGGTTTGCGGCAACTGCGTTGCCGATCGCAGCCTCGCGGGGCTCGGCAGCGGCTACAGAGGGGCGGTATGACCGACGGCGCTACACTTTCTCAGTGACGGTTGCGCCGGAAACCCGCAAAATGCAACGATTCTGAGCAATATTCATGGCCAAACCCGCGGGTCTGGCCGACTCAAACCATCGTTCCGAACAGATTGGGCCTGCTGACTCTATGCGAATGCGCCTTATGTTACTGGGCGGCGGAAATGCCCTTGGGCAGGCGCTGATTCGCCTCGGTGCAGAGGAAGACATCGGTTTCCTTGCCCCCCGTCCGCCGCAAGACGGCTGGGATGCCGCGAGCCTGACGCAACTGCTCGACGACACCCGTCCGGATGCCTTGATCAACCTTGCGTACTACTTCGACTGGTTCCAGGCGGAGAGTGTCCCCGAGGCACGCCTGGCCAGCCAGGAACGGGCGGTCGAGCGGCTTTCCGAGCTGTGCCAGCATCACAACATCATTCTTCTGCAGCCTTCCAGCTACCGCGTGTTCGACGGTTCGCGGGCCACCGCCTACAGCGAAAAGGACGAACCGGTACCGCTGGGTCTGCGTGGCCAGGCCTTGTGGCGGATCGAGCAGAATGTGCGCGCCACCTGCCCGCAGCATGTGCTGCTGCGTTTCGGCTGGCTGCTGGACGACAGCGCCGAAGGCACCCTGGGGCGTTTCCTGGCGCGCGCCGAGCAGCCCGAAGAGCTGCTGCTGGCCGACGACCGCCGCGGCAACCCGACGCCAGTGGACGATGCTGCCCGGGTGATCATTTCCGTGCTCAAGCAACTCGATTGCGCCGCGCCGCTGTGGGGCACCTACCACTACGCCGGCCATGAAGCGACCACGCCGCTGGCGCTGGGCCAGGCGATCCTCACCGAGGCCCGCAGCCTGCATCCGCTGGCTATCGAGGCGCCGACCGCCCAGGCCCACGCTGCCCGGCCGGACGCCGCCGAAGAGCCGCAGCACGCGGTGCTGGCCTGCAAGAAAATCCTGCACACCTTCGGGATCAAGCCACGCGCCTGGCGCGCGGCGCTCCCGGCTCTACTGGATAGGTTTTATCGTCATGGCTGATGGCCCAATTCTGATCACCGGCGGTGCCGGTTTCATCGGTTCGCACCTGACCGACGCTTTGCTCGCCAAGGGTTACTCGGTGCGGATCCTCGACGATCTGTCCACTGGTAAACCCAGCAACCTGCCGCTGGACAACCCGCGGGTCGAACTGATCGAAGGCGACGTCGCCGATTCGGCCCTGGTGGCACGGGCGATGAGCGGCTGCCGTGCGGTCGCGCACCTGGCGGCGGTCGCTTCGGTACAGGCCTCGGTGGACGACCCGGTGCGTACCCACCAGAGCAACTTCATCGGCACCCTCAACGTCTGCGAAGCCATGCGCCAGGCCGGCGTCAAGCGCGTGCTGTTTGCTTCCAGCGCGGCGGTCTATGGCAACAATGGCGAGGGCGAATCGATCGACGAAGACACGCCCAAGGCGCCACTGACGCCCTATGCGTCGGACAAGCTGGCCAGCGAGTACTACCTTGATTTCTATCGCCGCCAGCATGGCCTGGAACCGGCGATCTTCCGCTTCTTCAACATCTTCGGGCCACGCCAGGATCCGTCCTCGCCGTACTCCGGGGTCATCAGCATCTTTTGCGAGCGCGCGCAGAAAGGCCTGCCGATCACCGTATTCGGCGATGGCGAGCAGACCCGTGATTTCATGTATGTCGAAGACCTGGTGGACGTGCTGGTGCAGTCCCTGGAAATGCCGCAGCTGGAAGTCGGCGCGGTGAATATCGGCCTGAACCAGGCCACCACCCTCAAGCAATTGCTCGAGGCCCTGGGCGAGGTGGTGGGGCAGTTGCCACCGATCAGCTACGGCCCGGCGCGTTCGGGGGATATTCGCCATTCGCGGGCGAACAACCAGCGTCTGTTGCAGCGCTTCAAGTTCCCCGAGCCGACCCCGATGAGCGTCGGGCTGGCACGTTTGCTGGGCCTCTGAGCTTTCCCCCAGCGATGAAAAAAGGCGCCTTTGCAGGCGCCTTTTTTTATCTGGCCGATTTAGAACTTGTAGCCCAGGCCGACCATGTAGACCCATGGATCGACGTCCACGTCGACCTTGGCCCGGGTGCCGCCGGCGACCGCGTTGTTGTTCACGTAGGCGGTGGTGTCGATGTCCACGTAACGCACCTGGGCGTTGATCATCACGTTGTCGGTCAGCATGTAGTCGGCACCGACCTGCCAGGCCAGGCCCCAGGAGTTCTTCGCCCGGAAGTTGTCGAAACCGGCGGCGCTGGCGCGGCTGCCGACGTGTTCGTCATAGATCCAGGTGTAGTTGATACCGGCACCCACGTAAGGCTGGAAAGCGGCCTTGTGGTCCAGCGGGTAGTACACGACGCTCAGGGTCGGTGGCAGGTGCTTGAGGGTACCGAGCTTGCCGTTGGCGGCGTCCAGCGCGGTACCCTTGAGCTTCACGTCATGCTCGAACGGCGTGGCCGCGAGCAGTTCGATGCCGATGTTGTTGGTCAGCATGTAGGCGAAGTTCAGGCCCAGCTGGGTGTCGCTGCTCATGGTCGCCTTGCCGCCGAGGTTGGCACCGGCCAACGGACCGCGGTCGACCTTGACGTCGCCGCTGTCGGCTTTCGGATTGACGGTGATGGCACCGGCGCGAACGATGATGTCGCCCGCTTCGTGGGCGTGGGCGAGCGGGGCGGCGAGTGCGAGCGCGAACAGGGAGGCGCTGAGCAGGGACTTGTGCATGGGAGCTCCAAAGGACGATTCGAGTTGGCTAGGTCCAATGGTAAGGATCGTCAAGGAACAGGCTTTGACTCAGCTCAATGAAAACCGGATCAGCGTGGGAGCGAGGCGCTCGGGGGGCGCTCCGGGCGCTTTGGAATCGATCGCGAGCAAGCTCGCTCCTACATGAACAATGCAGTTCCCTGTAGGAGCGAGCTTGCTCGCGATGAGGTCATGTACGGCACTGCAGAACCGGTGGTTTCACTCCTGCAATTCGTACACGTAGATCTTCTGCGCTTCCATCTGGTAACCCGCGTCGGCGATGTCGCTGGTGGACGCCTTGACCTGCATCGGCCCCTCGATCCAGTACGGCTGATACAGCTCGTCGAGCTTCACGCCGACCTCGCTTTTCACGTGCACGATCTGGTTCGAGGGTGGTGGCGGTACGTGGATACAGGCGCCGAAATACGGCACCAGCAGAAACTCCGTGGTGCGGCCTTCCTCACTGACTTCCAGCGGTACTATGTAGCCGGGCAGGCGCACCGACAGGCCGTCCAGGCTCTGCACCACCGGGGCGTTGGGCATCTCCTGCTTGGCCGCCGGGGCGGACTCGGCGGCCAGGGCGTCGCTCATCTGCGACAGGTCGTGCAACGGCTTCATGTTCGGTACTTCCGCCGGGGCGTCCGGCGGGATCATTTCCGACCAGGCCAGGTCCCGCGGTTCGGCGGCCCACAGTGGCAGGGCGACCAGCATCAACAGCGCAAGCAGGGCACGGGGCATGCCGGAGCTCCTCATGACTAGAGACCTCATGACTAGAGACCTCATAAACGGATGGACAGGCCATCGGCCAGCGATTGTCGGTAGGCGCGCCAGGCCGGCACGCTGCCCATCAGCAGGGCGGCGATCAGGATACCGCCGAGCAGCGTCCACTCATACTCGCTCGGCCAGGCCAGCGGCAGGTACAGGCCGTAGGTCGACTGCACATAACCCTGGGCCAGGGCGATGCCGAGGTACAGCAGGCCGAGCCCGGCGAGCACGCCGAACAGCGCCAGGGCGAAGGCTTCCAGCACCAGCAAGGTCGCGATATGCCAGGGGCGGGCGCCGACCGAACGCAGGATCGCCATCTCCCGGCGGCGTTCGTTGAGGCTGGTGAGGATCGCCGTGAGCATGCCGATCAGGCCGGTCAGTACCACGAACAACGACACCACGAACAAGGCTTTTTCCGCGGTGCCCATCAGGCTCCACAGCTCTTGCAGGGCGACCCCGGGCAGGATCGCCAGCATCGGTTCGCCGCGGTATTCGTTGATCTCGCGCTGCACGGCGAAGGTGGCGATCTTGCTGTTCAGGCCGAGCATGAAGGCGGTGATCGCTTGCGGCGTCAGGTCCATGTTGCGTGCCTGGTCGGCGCTGATGCGGCCGTTGCCCTGGGCCGGCACGCCGTTGTGCCAGTCGATGTGGATCGCTTCCATGCCGCCGAGGCTGATGTGCAGCGTGCGGTCCACAGGGGTGCCGGTGCGCTTGAGGATGCCGACCACGGTGAAGGGTTTGTCGTCGTGCTTGACCAGGCTGATGGCCGCCACGCCGTGGGCCAGCACCAGCTTGTCGCCGAGCTTGTAATGCAGGGCCTCGGCGACTTCGGCGCCGAGCACCACTTCGAACGGATCGCTGGCGAACTCGCGGCCGCTGGCCAGTTGCAGGTTCTGCTGGTGGCCGTACTGGTAATGCTCGAAGTAGGCCTCGGTGGTGCCCATCACCCGGTAGCCGCGATGGGAATCGCCGAGGGAAATCGGGATTGCCCATTTCACTTTTGGGCTATTGGCGAAATGCTTGAAGCTGTCCCAGCGAATGTTGTTGGTGGCGTTGCCGATGCGGAACACCGAATACAGCAGCAGGTTCACCGAACCGGAGCGGGCGCCGACGATCAGGTCGGTGCCGCTGATGGTGCTGGCGAAACTGGCGCGGGCTTCGGTGCGCACCCGCTCGACCGCCAGCAGCAGGCAGACCGACAGGGCGATGGCGAAGGCGGTGAGGATCGCGGTGAAGCGGCGGTTAGCCAGGCTGGCCATGGCTAGACGGAACAGATACATCTCAGACCTCTGCGGGCGTGGCGGCGCGATTGAGTTCGGCCAGCGACAGGTTGCGATCGAACAGCGGCGCCAGGCTCTGGTCGTGGCTGACGAACAACAGGCTGGCCCCGGCCTCGCGGCATTCGGCGAACAACAGGCGGATAAAGGCTTCGCGGGCGTCGTAGTCAAGCGCCGAGGTCGGCTCGTCGGCGATCACCAGTTCCGGTTGGCCGATCAGTGCGCGGGCGGCGGCGACCCGTTGTTGCTGGCCGATGGACAGCGAGTCGGCGCGGCGTTCGAGCAGGTCGGGGTCTTTCAACCCCAGGTGGGCGAGCAGGTTGGCCGCTGCCTGGTCGACACTGCCGTGGCGCTGCACGGCGCGGCCGGCGCGCAATTTGGAGAAGTGGCAGGGCAGCTCGACGTTCTCGCGCACCGACAGAAACGGCAGCAGGTTGAACTGCTGGAAGATGTAGCCGGTGTGATCGACCCGGAAGCGGTCGCGGGCGCCGGCCGAGAGTTCGGTCAGCTCCTGGCCCAGCAGGCGGATGCTGCCGCAATCGGGTTTCTGCACGCCGCCGAGCAGGCCGAGCAGGGTGGTCTTGCCGCTGCCGCTGGGGCCCTTGAGGAACAGCGTTTCACCCGCTTCCAGGCGAAACGCCGGGATATCCAGCAACTGCGGATGGCCGGGCCAGCTGAAGCCCAGGTCGGACAATTGGATAAGTGCTTGGGTCATGTTGGGCCGATCATGGTGTGAGTTTTGTAGCCGCTGCCGCAGGCTGCGATAAGGTCCGCAGAACCTTCCGGGGGCCTCAAGAGCAACGACCCCTTCGGGCTCGATCGCAGCCTGTGGCAGCGGTTACAGGAGTCGCGGTCAGAACTTCAGGCTGGCGGCCTTGGAGGTCGCTTCCACGCCTTGCTGGCCACTTGGCGAGATGAGTTGTACCTGAATTTTCTGGGTAGCGGGGAAGGTCTTGAACACGCCGGCCAGGTCCAGGCTCTTCAGCGCGCCCGGCGTGGCACAGGTGAACTGGTAGTGCGCATGGATCTCGCTGTGTTCGTGGTGATGCTCGTGGCCGTTGGCGTCCTTCGCTTCGTCATGGTCTTCGTCGTGATCCTCGGGCTTGTCGCCGAACAGCGGGCTTTCCAGTTCCTGTTGCGCCACCACGCAACCGGCGGCGGGCGGCAGGCTGAACAGTGCCAGCGGTTTTTCCAGCTGGGCCCGTACGGCGGCGACCTTGGCCTTGTCCGCGTCGGTGCTGGCGGCGTGTTCGAAACCCACCAGGTTCATCGCCGGGCTTTCCAGTTCCAGCTCCAGGGTCTGGCCGTCCAGCGCGGCGTTCAGGCGGGCCACGCCATGCTCGTGAGCGCCGAGGCTGCCGTGCTCATGGTCGTGATCGTGTTTTTCGGCCGCGTGAGCGATGGCCAGGGGCAATAGGGCGAACGGCAGGGCGAGCAGCAGACGACGCATGGCAAGTCTCCGGAGCGAACATGAAAAAAATGTTATGTAATCTTATAACAAGAGTGGCGAGAGTTTGACCGCCTGCTTGGCGTTGCGCAAGACGCATGGGAGCATGCTCGTCAGAAAAGATCGGGAGCAGGGCGATGGTGCGGATTCGTGGAAGCATCGGCGAATGGCCGGTGGATTTGACCCTGGAACTGGACGAGGCCGACTGGGATCAGTTGAGTGCCCGGCTGGGGGCGCCGTTGCAGGCGGCCAAAGCCGAAAGCGGTGCGCCCGTGGCCAAGCCGGCGAGCCAGGACGACGCGCTGTGGCAGATCGGCAGGGACTTGCTGCGCAAGGCCGGGCAATTGAGTGGCCCGGACCTGCTGGAGCAATTGGAAGGCCTGACCGGCAGCGCCGCGGCGGGCAAGCGCCTGCTGGTGCGCCTGCGTCATAGCGCACAGGTCAAGGTAGTGAGCGGCGGCGATACGCCGCTCTACAGCTGGATCGAGTAGGCGAGGGCTGAGCCGGCTTGCGATAAACCGGCGCGGCTACCAGTTATGAATCAGTACAGCGCGGCAAACAGCTTGCGGCGGTAGGTGGTCACCAGCGGGTGATCGTTGCCCAGCAGCTCGAACACCTGCAGCAAGGTCTTGTGCGGCAGGCCCTCGTTGTAGCCGCGGTTGCGGATAAACAGCTTGAGCAGCGCATCCAGCGCCGCGTCGTACTGCTGGCGCGCCAGTTGCTGGATGGCCAGCTGATACACCGCTTCATCATCCTGCGGGTTCTGCGCCAGGCGGCTTTTCAGGTCGGCGCTGTCCGGCAGGTCGGCGGCCTGCTTGAGGAAGGTGATCTGCGCCTTGGCCCCGGCCAGCGCGGCCTTGTGCTCATCACCGGTAACCGCGTCGAGCACGGTCTGGGCTTCGCCCAGTTCACCGCGTTCGGCCAGGCAGCGGGCATAGAGGATCAGTGCCTTGGCGTTGCTGTTGTCTTCGCCCAGCAGCACTTTCAGCGTGGCTTCGGCCTCGGCGATGCGGCCTTCGGCGAACAGCGCTTCAGCCAGTTCCAGTGGGTCGGCGGCCTTGGGCGGCGGCATCTGCACATGGGGTTCGAGCATGGTACGCACCGCGGACTCCGGTTGCGCCCCGGCAAAGCCGTCCACCGGCTGGCCGTCCTTGAACAGCACCACGGTCGGCAGGCTGCGAATGCCGAAGCGGGCGACGATGTCCTGCTCGATATCGCAGTTGACCTTGGCCAGCAGCAGCGCGCCCTGATAGCTCTCGGCGATCTGTTGCAGCATCGGCATCAGCGCCTTGCAGGGCGCGCACCATTCGGCCCAGAAATCCACCAATACCGGCTTGTGGAACGAGTTCTCGATCACCGACTGGTCGAAGTCGGCGGTGCTGGCGTCGAAAATGTACGGCGTGTCCTGACTCATGGGGGATCTCGAAAAAACGTGAATGGAACCACTATAAGGCTTGGCGGGGGGCGGCTGAAAGCGGGGCATGGGGTGACCGCTAGATTGTTTCGCGGGCAAGCCTCGTTCCTACAGGCGGCGTTTCTTTTGTAGGAGCGAGGCTTGCCCGCGATAGGCCACAACGTGGCCCGTCCTCTATCAATCACGCTGCGCGTGATACAGGCTCACCTCGCGAAACTCCCAGGGCTCGGCCAGATCCGGCAGGGTCAGGGCGTGGAGCATTTCCAGGCGTCGGTACAGCGGATGCTGGAAGTCCTTGACCCGGGAGTCCGCCACCAGCGCCTGGCGTCCGCGGCTGAGGAATTCATCCAGCAGCGGCAGGTTGGCACGGTCATAGAGCACGTCGGCCACCAGGATCAGGTCGAAGCGGTCGGCTTCCGCGAAGAAGTCCGTGGAGTAACCCAGTTCAACCCCATTGAGCGCGGCATTCGCCCGGCAGGCGGCAATGGCCAGCGGGTCGAGATCGCAGGCCACCACTTCCAGCGCGCCGGCCTTCAGCGCCGCGATGCCGGCCACGCCGGAGCCGGCGCCGAAATCCAGTACCCGCTTGCCTTGCACCCACTGCGGCCGCTCGGCCAGGTAGCGCGCCAGGGCCAGGCCGCTGGCCCAGCAGAAACTCCAGTACGGCGGTTCATGGAGAATTCGCCGGGTTTCTTCCGGGGTGAAGGCGCGGTCCATGTTGTCGGCATCGATCAACCACAGCTTCAGCTCGGTTTCCGGCAGTTCGCAGGCCACCAGTTGGGCATCGCCCAGCAGTTCGCTCAGGGCGCGTTGCAGGTCGAGCGGTGGGGTCATGGTGCTTTGACGAATTGCAGCTGGCCCACGGCCTGGGTGGTCGGCTGGGTGATGAGTTGCGCCGGCAGGTGCAGGATCAACTGGCCGGACTGGCTGGCGCGGCCGCGCAGTTCGACGCGGGCGCCCACCGGGAAGACATCGGGGTTGAAGCGCAGGCGAAACGGCAGGATCTTGTTGTTGCCGATCAGGTTGCTGCTGGCCAGCAAACGTTGCGGCCGGCCGCGCTCGTCGATCACCAGCAGCGCCAGTTCCACTTCGGCACCGCTCGGTACGCCCTGTAGGGTCCCGCTCAGTTCACGCTGGTAGGCCGGCAGCGGGCCGAGGTCGGTGGATTCACGGGCTTTTTTCACACTCTGCTGGGGCGGCACGGTGGAGGCGGCCGGTTTCGGGGCGTCGCTGCTGCAAGCCACCAGCAGGCTGAAAAGGCTGAGCAGAACGAGCGGTCGTAGTGGCATGCGAAGCTCCAACAAGGCGAAATTCCATGTGCAAAACATAATAGTCGGTCTGTATACCGTAAAGGCTATGGCTTGTCTTGCCAGTGGGATGCGCTACCATGGCCCTCCCTTTTTTTGTTGCCTGCCACCATGCACTGTCCCTTCTGCGGTGCCAACGACACCAAGGTCATCGACTCGCGTCTGGTCGCCGAAGGCGAACAGGTGCGCCGCCGGCGTGAATGCCTGGCCTGCGGTGAACGTTTCACCACTTTCGAAACCGCCGAACTGGTGTTGCCGCGCCTGATCAAGACTGACGGCAGCCGTCAGCCCTTCGACGAAGAAAAACTCCGCGCTGGCATGCAGCGTGCCCTGGAAAAACGTCCGGTCAGCGTCGAGCGCCTGGAAGCCGCGCTGGTGCATATCAAGCACAAGCTGCGCGCCACCGGTGAACGCGAGGTCAAATCCCTGGTCGTCGGCGAACTGGTGATGGCCGAGCTGCAAAAGCTCGATGAAGTGGCCTATATCCGCTTCGCCTCGGTCTACCGGCGCTTCCAGGATCTCAACGAATTCCGCGAAGAGATCGACCGTCTCGCCCGCGAGCCAGGCAAAGAATGAACATCTCCGGCGAACAGGCGGTGCTTGACGCCCACTACATGGCGCGAGCCCTGGAGCTGGCCGCAAAGGGCCGCTTCAGCACTCACCCCAATCCGCGGGTCGGTTGTGTGATCGTGCGCGACGGCCAGGTCGTCGGCGAAGGCTGGCATGTGCGGGCCGGCGAGCCCCATGCCGAAGTCCATGCCTTGCGCGCCGCCGGTGCCAACGCCCGCGGCGCCACTGCTTACGTGACCCTCGAACCCTGCAGCCATCACGGCCGTACGCCGCCGTGCGCCGATGCCCTGGTGGATGCCGGCGTGGCGCGGGTCGTGGCGGCGATGCAGGACCCCAATCCGGAAGTCGCCGGCCGTGGCCTGCAGCGCCTGGCCCAGGCTGGCATCGCCACCCACAGTGGGGTGATGGAGCAGGAAGCGCGGGCGCTCAACCGGGGTTTCCTCAAGCGTATGGAACACGGCTTGCCGTTCGTGCGGGTCAAGCTGGCCATGAGCCTGGACGGGCGCACCGCCATGGCCAGCGGCGAAAGCCAGTGGATCACCGGCCCCGCCGCGCGTTCCGCGGTGCAGCGCCTGCGGGCCGAGGCCAGCGTGGTGTTGACCGGTGCCGACACGGTGCTGGCGGACAACGCCCGACTGACCGTGCGTGCCGAGGAACTGGGGCTGGATGCGGAGCAGACCGCCCTGGCCATGAGCCGTCCACCCTTGCGCGTATTGATCGACGGCCGCCTGCGAGTACCGCTCGATGCGCCCTTCTTCAAGGCGGGGCCGGCGCTGGTCGCTACCTGCGCCGCGGTGGAGGAACAGTACGCCAATGGTCCGGAATGCCTGATCGTGCCGGGTGTCGATGGCCAGGTGGACCTGCGTCGGCTGCTGAGCGAGCTGGCCGCCCGTGGCGTCAACGAGGTGCTGGTGGAAGCCGGCCCGCGCCTGGCGGGCGCATTTGCCCAGCAAGGCTTGGTGGACGAGTACCAGATCTTTGTCGCCGGCAAGTTCCTAGGTTCCTCGGCGCGACCGCTGCTCGACTGGCCGCTGACGCAGATGCGCGAGGCGCCGCAGCTGAAAATCATTGAAATGCGCGCCGTAGGCGATGACTGGCGAGTCATTGCCATTCCTCTGCCAGCAGCGAGCGTATAATTTCGGGCCTTCGCCACGCGGCGACCCTGTTCTCGAGGAGGACTCCATGTTTACAGGCATCATCGAATCCATCGGCAGCATCCGCGCATTGAGCCCCAAAGGCGGCGATGTGCGGGTGTATGTGGAAACCGGCAAGCTCGACCTGGGCGACGTGAAGCTGGGCGACAGCATCGCGGTGAACGGCGTCTGCCTGACGGCGGTGGAACTGCCGGGCGACGGCTTCTGGGCCGACGTCAGCCGCGAGACCCTGGATTGCACCGCTTTCCATCAATTGAAGGCCGGCAGCCGGGTCAACCTGGAAAAGGCCCTGACTCCGACCACCCGCCTCGGTGGTCACCTGGTCAGCGGCCACGTCGACGGTGTCGGCGAGGTGGTGGCCCGGGAAGAAAATGCCCGCGCCATCCAGTTCCGCATCCGCGCGCCCAAGGACCTGGCCAAGTACATCGCCCACAAAGGCTCGATCACCGTCGACGGCACCAGCCTGACGGTCAACGCGGTCAATGGCGCCGAGTTCGAGCTGACCATCGTCCCGCACACGCTGGCCGAAACCATCATGGCCGACTACCGGCCGGGCCGTCAGGTCAACCTCGAGGTCGACCTGCTGGCGCGTTACCTGGAGCGCCTGCTGCTGGGCGACAAGGCCGCGGAGCCTTCGAGCGGCGGCATTACCGAAAGTTTTCTGGCCGCTAACGGCTACCTCAAATCCTGAACCTCAAATTTTGAAAGAAGGGGGGTGCCGCGTGGCGCTCAACAGCATCGAAGAACTGGTTGAAGACATCCGCCAAGGCAAGATGGTCATCCTCATGGATGACGAAGACCGCGAGAACGAAGGCGACCTGATCATGGCCGCCGAGTGCTGCAAGGCCGAGCACATCAACTTCATGGCCAAGCACGCCCGCGGCCTGATCTGCATGCCGATGAGCCGCGAGCGTTGCGAGCTGCTCAAGCTGCCTTTGATGGCGCCGCGCAACGGTTCCGGGTTCGGCACCAAGTTCACCGTGTCCATCGAGGCCACCACCGGCGTGACCACCGGCATCTCCGCCGCCGACCGTGCGCGCACGGTGCAGGCGGCTGCCGCCAAGGACGCCAAGGCCGAAGATATCGTCAGCCCGGGCCATATCTTCCCGCTGATGGCCCAGCCGGGTGGCACCCTGGCCCGTGCCGGCCACACCGAAGCCGCCTGCGACCTGGCGCGCATGGCCGGTTTCGAGCCGAGCGGGGTGATCTGCGAAGTGATGAACGACGACGGCACCATGTCCCGTCGCGCCGAGCTGGAAGCCTTCGCCGCCGAACACAACATCAAGATCGGCACCATCGCCGACCTGATTCACTACCGGATGATCCACGAACGTACCGTTCAGCGGATTGCCGAGCAGCCGCTGGACAGCGAATTGGGCCAGTTCAACCTGGTGACCTACCGTGATTCGGTGGAAGGCGACGTGCACATGGCGCTGACCCTGGGCAACATCTGCGCGGAAGAGCCGACCCTGGTTCGCGTGCACAACATGGACCCGCTGCGCGACCTGCTGATGGTCAAGCAGCCTGGCCGCTGGAGCCTGCGGGCCGCGATGGCCACGGTGGCCGAGGCCGGCAGCGGCGTGGTGCTGTTGCTGGGCCACCCGCTGGACGGCGACGTGCTGCTGGCGCATATCCGCGAAACGGCCGAGCACGCGCCTGCGAAAAAACCGACCACCTACAGCATCGTCGGTGCCGGTTCGCAGATCCTGCGCGACCTGGGCGTACGTAAAATGCGCCTGATGAGTGCGCCGATGAAATTTAATGCGATATCCGGTTTCGACCTGGAAGTTGTAGAATACGTGCCCTCCGAATAAAAGCCGGTTGTTGCGGGCTTGAAATTCGCGGTTCAAATATCACTAGTGAGCGCGTAGTGAACGCGCTCCGGCTCTTTAAGAGATTTGTCGAATGACCCTGAAGACCATCGAAGGTACCTTCATCGCCCCCAAAGGCCGCTATGCCCTGGTGGTCGGCCGTTTCAACAGCTTCGTCGTCGAAAGCCTGGTCAGCGGCGCCGTTGACGCCCTGGTCCGTCACGGCGTGAGCGAAAGCGACATCACCGTGATCCGTGCCCCTGGCGCCTTCGAGATTCCGCTGGTTGCGCAGAAAGTCGCGCAGAAGGGCGAGTTCGCGGCGATCATCGCCCTGGGCGCGGTCATTCGTGGCGGCACTCCGCACTTCGAATACGTGGCGGGCGAATGCACCAAGGGCCTGGCCCAGGTGTCCATGGAGTTCGGCGTACCGGTCGCCTTCGGCGTGCTGACCGTCGACTCGATCGAGCAAGCCATCGAACGTTCCGGCACCAAGGCCGGCAACAAAGGTGCTGAAGCTGCCTTGTCCGCTCTGGAAATGGTCAGCCTGCTGGCGCAGTTGGAGGCCAAGTGATTAGCGACGAAAGCGATCGTTTCAACCCGCGCGATCCGAAACCTGCGGACGCTGGCAAGCCATCCAAGAGCGCCAAGCGTCGCGAAGCCCGTCAGCTCGCGACCCAGGCGCTGTACCAATGGCACATGGCCAAGCACTCGCTGAACGAGATCGAAGCGCAGTTCCGGGTCGACAACGATTTCACCGACATCGACGGTGCCTACTTCCGTGAGATCCTGCACGGCGTTCCGGCCAACAAGAACGAGATCGACAACGCTCTCGCCCCTTGCCTGGACCTCACCATCGAAGAGCTGGACCCGGTCGAACTGGCAGTCCTGCGCCTGTCCACCTGGGAACTGCTCAAGCGCGTCGACGTGCCGTACCGCGTTGTGATCAACGAAGGTATCGAACTGGCCAAGGTCTTCGGTTCCACCGACGGCCACAAGTTCGTCAACGGCGTACTCGACAAGCTGGCCCCGCGTCTGCGTGAAGCTGAAGTGAAGGCATTCAAGCGCTGATCCGCGCTTGCAGCTGCCATGGGCGAGTTTGAGCTGATCCGTAACTTCTTCGCTGCCGCGCCTTGTGCGCAGGGCGGCGAGGGCGTTGCACTGGGGATTGGCGACGACTGCGCCTTGCTGGCTGTTCCCCCCGGCGAACAGTTGGCGATTTCCACCGACACCCTGGTGGCCGGTGTGCATTTCGCAGACCCCTGCGACCCTTTCCTGCTCGGCCAGCGCTCGCTGGCAGTGGCGGTCAGCGACCTGGCGGCCATGGGCGCCGCGCCCGTCGCCTTCACCCTTGCCCTGACCTTGCCGACGGTTGAAACCGATTGGCTGCAAGCCTATGCCAATGGCCTGAGCGCCATGGCGCAGAGCTGTGGTGTGCGCCTGGTAGGCGGCGACACCACGCGCGGCCCGTTGACCCTGACCATGACTGTGTTCGGTCGCGTGCCCGCCGGCCAGGCCCTGACCCGCAGCGGTGCCCGTCCGGGCGATCTGCTGTGTGTGGGGGGCGAACTGGGCAATGGCGCTGGTGCCTTGCCCCTGGTGCTCGGGCAGCGCAGCGCCGATCCGGATATCGCCGAGCCCTTGCTGGCCCACTACTGGTCGCCGCAACCGCAACTGGCCCTGGGCCAGGCGCTGCGTGGCAAGGCCAGCGCGGCCCTGGATATCTCCGATGGCCTGCTGGCCGACTGCGGGCACATTGCTGCGGCTTCGGCTGTCGGCTTGCTGATCGAAAGTGAAAAACTGCCGATGTCCCGGGCGTTGTTGAGCTTTCTCGGTGAGAATGACGCCCGCTCGGCGGCACTCAGCGGCGGCGACGACTACGTGCTGGTCTTCACCTTGCCCGAAGCCGAGCTGGCGCCGCTGCTCGCCGCCGGCTGGCCGGTGCATGTGCTGGGCCGGGTCGTGGCCGGGCAGGGCGTGGTGCTGCTGGATGCCGAGGGGCGGGACATCACCCCGAGCACTCGGGGCTATCAACATTTTCGGGAGACACCGTGACAGATCATCCCAAACAGGTTCCGGCAGAGTTCGTGCCGCCCTCCGTCTGGCGTAACCCCTGGCATTTCCTGGCCTTCGGCTTCGGTTCGGGCACCTTGCCCAAGGCCCCGGGGACCTGGGGCTCGCTGGTGGCGCTACCGTTCATTCCGCTGTGGCAGATGCTGCCGGACTGGGGCTACTGGCTGATGCTCGGCATCACCATGCTGTTCGGCTTCTGGCTGTGCGGCAAGGTGGCCGACGACCTGAGGGTGCATGACCATGAAGGCATCGTCTGGGACGAAATGGTCGGCATGTGGATCACCCTGTGGCTGGTGCCGGAAGGCTGGCAGTGGTTGCTGGCGGGCTTCCTGATGTTCCGCTTCTTCGACATTCTCAAGCCCTGGCCGATTCGCTGGATCGACCGGCATGTGCACGGCGGTATCGGGATCATGCTCGACGACGTGCTGGCCGGTGTCTTCGCCTGGTTGGCGATGCAGGGGCTGGTGTGGTGCTTTGCCTGAGGAATCAGCCATGCCGGTCGCTCGCGCTCTGCTGGTAACGCTCTGTGTCTTGACCGCCGGCCTGGTCCGGGCCGCAGAGCCGGCGGCGCTGCCCGGGGAAATCCGGGTGGCCAGCGAGGAGTGGGACAACTACACCCAGGCCGATGGCCAGGGCATGGCCTGGGATATCCTGCGCGAAGTCTTCGAGACCCAGGGCGTGAAGCTCGACATGCGCAGTGTGCCCTACACCCGCTCGGTCGGGCTGGTGCAGCGGCGTGAAGTCGATGCCCTGGTCGGCTCCTATCGGGACGAAACCGATGGCGCCCTGTATCCGCGCTGGAACTACGACACCGACCATATCTACAGCCTGGGCCTGGCGACGAGTTCGCCGCCGACCCTGGCCACGCTCGGCAACTACCGTCTGGTCTGGGTGCGCGGCTACCGCTACCAGGACTACTTGCCCAATATTCAGCGTTTCAATGAAATCCGCCGGCGGGTCGGTATCTTGCCGATGCTCCAGCAAGGTCGCGCCGACTTCTATATCGATGCCCTGACCGAGGTCGATTTTGTCCTGTCCCAGGCCGAGGACCGCTCACAGTTCCGACGCACCCATCTGGCCGAACTGCCGCTGTTCCTGGGCTTTGCCGACAATGAACGGGGCCGGGTGCTGCGCGCGCTGTTCGAACGGCGGATGGACGAGTTGGTGAAAAACGGCCGTTTGCGCCCGATTTTCCAGCGCTGGCAGCAGCCCTATCCGTTCGATACCGGGCGTCCGCCTGAAGACCGTTGATCTAACTTCTCGATCTTTATGTCCGATAATTCAGCCTAAGCGTCTGTCGGAAGCTGCTGTTACAATGCCGCCTCTGCGAATCTCCAGTCCCATACAGATCAGGAGCACAACGGTGCCCGTCGTTTTTGTTGCCGCTTCCAAGCTGCCCACCCCTTTTGCGCAATTCACCATGCACGGTTTTCTCGATGAAGCCACCGGCCGCGAGCACGTCGTGCTCAGCCTGGGTGATATTGCCGATGGCGCTCCGGTGCTCGGCCGGTTGCACTCCGAATGCCTGACCGGCGATGCCCTGTTCAGCCAGCGCTGCGACTGCGGTTCGCAACTGGAAGCCGCCCTGCAGGCAATCGCCCGCGAAGGCCGTGGCGTGCTCCTGTACCTGCGTCAGGAAGGCCGCGGCATCGGTTTGCTGAACAAGATCCGCGCCTATGAGTTGCAGGACGGCGGCGCCGACACCGTGGAAGCCAACGAGCGCCTCGGTTTTGCCGCCGACCAGCGTGACTACGCTATGTGCCTGCCGATGCTCGAGCACCTGGGGGTGAAATCCCTGCGCCTGATGACCAACAACCCACGCAAGGTCAAAGCCCTGACCGAGATGGGCATAGTCGTCGCCGAGCGCGTGCCGCTGCATACCGGCCACAACCCGCACAACAAACTCTACCTGGCCACCAAGGCCAGCAAGCTCGACCACATGATGGGCAACGAGCACCAGGGCGAGGTAGACCGGGCGTGACCCGCGGTCAGGTCCGGCGGCGCCTGGCCGTCAGTTGGTGGCAATACCTGGCGCTGGCGCTGCTGCCGCTGTTCGTGATCAACCTGGTGTTTGGTCAGGGCGAGCCGCTGCTGCCGATCCTGGCGATGCCGTTTTTCATCGCTGGCGTGGCCTCGATGTTTGTCAGCCTGCGTTTTTTTGGCGGCTACAAGCGCGCGTTGATCGCCACCCATAAAGCCCTCGATACCCTTGAAGAACCGGCTGCCTGGATCGAGCTGGCGGCCCGTCGTCGTGCGGCGTTCCTGGCCGCGGCGCTGCCGGCCTGGATCGGCGCCCTGGCGGTGTTCGTCGGCCTGGAAGCGGTGCCGCTGATCCTGCTGGCGCTGTCCACCGCCGTGCTGTTCTACCTCTACCGCATTCCGCGTCAGCTCGGTTGATGTCTCGCTGGCTGGCAGTCCTGCTGCTGGCCCTCGGCGGCCCGGCGCTGGCCGTGGAGCGCGTGGTCAGCCTGGCGCCTTCACTGTCGGAAATCGTCGTCGAACTGGATTCCGCCGATCTGCTGGTCGGCGTGCTGGATGCTGGCGAGCGTCCCCCTCAATTGCACAACCTGCCGTCGGTGGGCCGCTACGGCCAGCTGGACATGGAGCGGCTGCTCAGCCTCAAGCCGGATCTGCTCCTGCTCTGGCCCGGCAGCGTCGGCCCGGCCCAGCGCGAGCAGCTCAGCCGGCTGGGTATCCCGACCCTGGTGGCCGAACCCCACAGCCTCGACCAGCTCATCACCCAGATCGAAACCATCGCCGCCCGGCTAGGGCGCCCACAACGCGGCCTGGAACGTGCCCATACGTTACGGCGGCAGTTGGCCAACCTGCGTCAGCGCTATGCCCGCAGCGCGCCTCTGGCGGTGTTTTATCAAGTCTGGGATCAGCCGCTGTACACCGTGGGCGGCGGGCAAATCATCAGTGATGCCTTGAGTGTGTGCGGCGCGCGCAACGTGTTTGCCGACCTGCCGCTGCCGGCGCCCCAGGTCAGCGTCGAGGCGGTGCTGCAGCGCAACCCTGAAGTGATCCTGGCCAGCACCCAGGCCCAGCTGGATGCCTGGAAAGCCTGGCCGCAGCTGAAGGCTGTGGCCCAAGGCCGGTTGTTGCTGATCAGCGATAAAGGCCTGGAGCGGCCGAGCGGGCAGATGATCGCCGCGACGGCCAAGCTCTGCCAATTGCTTGATCCTGAGTAGCCGCGGCTAGCGCATCGCGGGCAAGCCTCGTTGAGTCTGTAGGAGCGAGGCTTGCCCGCGGGCGCCCTCACTGGCGCCGCATGACTAAAGCTCCGGCGTCCAGGTCACCCCGAACATCCAGGCCCGGCCTGGCTCCCGATACCCGTATTGCGCGCCGTCATGGCTGTACAGCACCCGGCTGTAGGACTTATCCAGCAGATTGTCGACCTTCAATTCCAGCCGGACCTCGCGATTCAGCGCCCAGCTGCTGCGCAAGCCCAGCAGGGCATAACCGCCGAGGCGTTGCTGGTTGGCCAGGTCGTCATAGCTGCTGCTCACCGCCTGCCAGCTGGCGCCGAGGCCCAGGCGGTCGAACTGCCGGTCCAGGTCCAGGCTCAGGGTGCGCCGGGCGCGGCGGGCCAGGGTGTGGCCGGTGTCGCGGTCGCGGGGATCGATGATTGCCAGCCCCAGATTGCTCTGCCAGCCAAACAGCTCCTGGCGCAGCGCCGCCTCGAAGCCGTTGATGCGTGCCGAGGCGACGTTCTGCGGGCGCGAGTTGCTGCCGAAGATAATCGCGTCTTCCAGGTCGGTGCGGTACAGCGAGGTTTCCAGGCGCGTGCTTTCGCTCAACTGGCTGCGCCATTGCAGCTCGTAGCTTTTCGAGGTCTCGGGCTTGAGGTCGGGGTTGCTGAAGTCGGGGTAATACAGGTCGTTGAAGGTCGGGGCGCGGAAGCCTTCGCTGTAGGTCAGCAGGACATCATTGTCGGCATTCAGCGGCAAGGTGAGGGTGCCGCTCCAACTGTTCTGGCCGCCGAACTGCTGGTTCTGGTCGCGACGCAGGCCCAGCTCGGTGGAGAAACTGTCGGCCTTGAAGCGATGCTGGACAAAGGCCGCGCGGTTCCAGCGGCTGTCCTCGGCGAAGGCGGTGCTGCTATTGACCCGGTCTTGATACCAGTCGCCGCCGACGATCAGGCTGTTGCGTTCGTCGAGGGTCAGGTCGTTCTGCCAGTTGACCGAGTCGCGATAGGTGTTGAACACCGTGCGTTCGTCGCTGAGCTTGTCGAAGGTCTTCTCGCGGTTCTCGCTGTGGCCCAGTTCCAGGCGCGACTTCCAGGCTTCGTCGATGCGGCCGTCGATATAGCTGCTGAAGCTGCTCACCGCGAATTCGCTGTAGGGCTTCTGGGGGAAGCTCTCGAAGGTGCGGCTGTCGAAGCGCCCGAAGGGGTTGTCGAACTCGCTTTTGCCGCGGTTATCCAGCAGGTTCAGGCCGGCTTCCCAGTCGTCGTTGAAGGCGTGGCTCAGGCTCAGGCTGAGGGCCTGGTTGCGGTAGGCGTCATCATCGCGATCGCTGGCATAGGACTCATGGGTGCGATTGCTCCCGGCCGTGTCGTCGAGGCTGGCGCCCAGGTTGAAGCGGGTCTGCTGGTCGCCGCCGGACAGGCCGATGCTGCGTTCCCAGCTCTGGTGGCTGCCCACCCCCAGGTGCAGGCGCGGTTGCAGGCCCTGCTCGGCGCTGCGCCGGGTGAAGATCTGGATCACCCCGCCAATGGCATCGCTGCCGTAAATCACCGAACGCGAACCGCGCAGCACTTCTACCCGTTCGATCTGCTGGATATTCAGGTGCTGCAGGTTGCTGTCGCCGGAGCTCGAACTGCCGATGCGCTGGCCGTCCACCAGCACCAGGGTCTGGGCCGACGAAGTGCCGCGGATATAGATCCCCGGCACGCTGCCCCGGCCGCCGCTCTGCGCCACCTGCACGCCAGGCACCCGTTGCAGCAGGTCGGTGACGCTGGAGGGTTGCAGGCGGTCGATATCGTCGCGGGTGAACAGGGTGTTGGCGGCGCTGCTGTCGTTGCGCGCCTCTACCTGGCGGTTGGCGCTGATCAGGGTGTCGGGCAGCTTGAGGGCCTGTTCGCGATCGAGGTTGTCGGCCAGCAGTTGGCCGGTGGGCAGCAAGGCAAGGGGCAGGGCGAGGAGGGCGGGTTTCATCGACAATCCGTGGCGCTTGGCGAGCGAGGCAGGGGCCGGGGATAACTCCTGTAGCCGCTGCCGAAGGCTGCGATCGGCCCCGAAGGGCCGTCGCTTTTGAGGCTTACAGGCCGAGCAGGCGCAGGCGTTCCCGCACGGCGGCTTCGATGCCGGCTTCGTCCAGGCCGCATTCGGCCAGCATCTGCGCAGGCTTGGCGTGCTCGACATAGAGGTCCGGCAAGCCCAGGTGCAGGATCGGCTTGAGGATCGCCTCGTGCGCCAGGAACTCGCTGACCGCGCCGCCGGCGCCGCCCATGATGGCGTTCTCTTCGACGGTCACCAGCAGTTCGTGGCTGGCGGCGATCTCGCGCACCAGGGCTTCATCCAGCGGCTTGACGAAACGCATGTCGACCACGGTGGCGTCCAGCTTGTCGGCGACTTTCAGCGCCTCGGCCAGTTGCACGCCGAACACCAGCAGGGCGACTTTGCTGCCCTGGCGGCGCACCACGCCCTTGCCGATCTCGATCGGCTGCAGGTCTTTCTCGATGGTGGCGTTCGGGCCGGTACCGCGCGGGTAACGCACGGCGGCCGGGCCGTTGTACAGGTGGCCGGTGCTGAGCATCTTGCGCAGCTCGTTCTCGTCGCTCGGGGTCATCACCACCATGCCGGGGATGCAGCGCAGGAACGACAGGTCGAAGCTGCCGGCGTGGGTCGGGCCGTCTTCGCCCACCAGGCCGGCGCGGTCGATGGCGAACAGCACGTCGAGGTTCTGCACCGCTACGTCATGCACAAGCTGGTCGTAACCGCGCTGCAGGAAGGTCGAATAGATCGCCACCACCGGCTTGGCGCCTTCGCAGGCCATGCCGGCCGCCAGGGTCACGGCGTGCTGCTCGGCAATCGCCACGTCGAAGTAGCGCAGCGGGAAACGCTCGCTGAAGGCCACCAGGTCCGAGCCTTCCTTCATCGCCGGGGTAATGCCCACCAGGCGCGGGTCGGCGGCGGCCATGTCGCACAGCCATTCGCCGAACACACCGGAGTACTTCGGCCCGCCGGCCTTTTTCGGCGCGGCGGCGGGACTGTCCAGGGGATCGAGCTTGGTGATGGCGTGGTAGCCGATCGGGTCGACTTCCGCCGGGGCGAAACCTTTGCCCTTTTTGGTCACCACGTGCAGGAACTGCGGGCCCTTGAGGTCGCGCATGTTGCGCAGGGTGGCGATCAGGGTCGGCAGGTCGTGGCCATCGATCGGGCCGATGTAGTTCCAGCCCAGTTCTTCGAACAGGGTGCCGGGAACCAGCATGCCTTTTGCGTATTCTTCGGTGCGGCGGGCGATTTCCCAGGCGCCGGGCAGGCGCGACAGTACCTTCTTGCTGCCTTCGCGCATGCTGGCGTAGGTGCGGCTGGAGAGGATCTTGGCCAGGTAGTTGGACAGGCCGCCGACGTTACGCGAGATCGACATGTCGTTGTCGTTGAGGATCACCAGCATGTTGGCGTCCACTTCCGGCGCGTGGTTCAGCGCCTCGAAGGCCATGCCCGCGGTCAGGGCGCCGTCGCCGATCACCGCGATCGCCTTGCGCTCGCTGTTCTGCAGGCGGGCGGCAATGGCCATGCCCAGCGCCGCACTGATCGAGGTGCTGGAATGGCCGACGCCAAAGGTGTCGTACTCGCTCTCGGAACGCCGTGGGAAGGCGGCCAGGCCGTCCTTCTGGCGCAGGCTGGCCATGCGCTCGCGGCGACCGGTGAGGATCTTGTGCGGATAAGCCTGATGACCCACGTCCCACACCAGACGGTCGTCCGGCGTGTCGAAGACGTAATGCAGCGCGATGGTCAGCTCGATGACGCCCAGGCCGGCACCGAAATGCCCACCGGTCTGGCCGACCGTATAGAGCAATTCCAGGCGCAACTCATCGGCCAGGGTTTCCAGCTCGGCTTCGCCTAACCGGCGCAGGCCGTCCGGCGTGTTGGCACGGTCGAGCAGGGGCGTGGTCGGGCGCTTGCGGGGAATCTCATGAAACGTCGTGGGCATCAGGCGAATCGTTATAGGTATAAAAGAGGCGGCAGTTTACCTTATGCATCGCAAGCTGCCCACGCAGAGCGCGGAACTTGGCCGATATGCGGTCTGCCGCGCCGGGGTCGATCAACTGCGTCGTTCGACGATATAACGCGCCAGCTCCCGCAGGGGCTCGGCGCCCGCGTCAAAGGGTCGCAGTGCGTGCAGGGCCTGATCGCGCAGTTCCAGGGCATAGGCCTTGGCCGCTTCCAGGCCAAGCAGGGCCGGGTAGGTCGGTTTGTCCCGCGCGATGTCGGCACCCTGGCGTTTGCCGAGGGTCGCGGTATCGCTTTCCACGTCGAGAATGTCGTCCTGCACCTGGAACGCCAGGCCGATGGCCTGGGCATAGGTCTGCAGGGACTTGAGCTCGTCTTTTTCGGCCCGGCCGCTGGCCAGGGCGCCGAGCTTGACGCTGGCCTCGATCAGCGCGCCGGTCTTGTGCCGGTGCATGTATTCCAGGGCTTTCTGGTCGAGCTTGAGGCCCACCGAACCGAGGTCGATGGCCTGGCCGCCGACCATGCCCGCCGGGCCCGCCGCCAGCGCCAGGGCGCTGACCATCTGCAGGCGGATCTCGGCGCTCGAATCGCTCAGGCGCGGGTCGAGCAGGGCGCTGAAGGCCAGGCTCTGCAAACCGTCGCCAGCGAGAATCGCGCAGGCTTCATCGAAGGCTTTGTGGGTGGTCGGCTGGCCGCGACGCAGGTCGTCGTCGTCCATCGCCGGCAAATCGTCGTGCACCAGGGAATAGGCGTGGATCAGCTCCACCGCGCAGGCGGCGCCGTTGGCTTGCTCCGGCCGGGCGCCGAGGGCTTCGCAGGCGGCGTAGGCCAGCAGCGGGCGTACGCGCTTGCCGCCGTTCATCACGCTGTAGCGCATGGCCTCGTAAAGACGGGCCAGCTCCGGGCTTGGCGCGTGGAACAGGGTTTCCAGTGCAGCATTGACCCGGGCCTGACTGCTGGCCTGATAGGCCGCGATCATTCTGGCTGTTCCGCGTCGAAGGGTTCTTCGGCCAGCTCGCCATCGCGTTCCAGCAGGATCTGCACCTTCTGCTCGGCCTGGGCCAGCGCCGCCTGGCAATCGCGGGTCAGGCCGATGCCTTGCTCGAAGGCGGTCAACGAGTCTTCCAGCGACAGCTCGCCGTTCTCCAGACGCTCGACCAGCGTTTGCAGGTCGGCGAGGGATTGTTCGAAATCTAAGGCAGCTTTTTTGCGGGCCATGGCGGCTATCCCGGTTGACGTTAAACCGGCGCGACACTAGCAGACATGGGGGTTTGGGGCAAATGAGCGGCGCCTGCCGAACGGGTCGAGAGGGCGATTTTCTGCCCTGGGTCAGGGGACGGTGCGCGGGTTGACCTTCTGTCGCCATTTCTTGCTTTACGACAAGGAAAGTTGCGCGCACTTGCCTTGCAATGCCCCATCGTTGATTGGCAAGGAGAAGCTGCAATGAGTGTTTTTCGAAGTGTATTGGGGGCCTGTGTGCTGCTTGGCAGCTGTGCCAGCAGCCTGGCGCTGGCCGGTGGGGCCGAGGGTTTGCAGCGGGTGAAGGTCGACCTGGTCGCGCCGCCGCTGGTGCATCCCCATGAGCAGGTGGTCAGCGGGCCGCCCAAGGTGGTGCAGTTCCGCATGAGTATCGAAGAGAAAAAAATGGTCATCGACGACCAGGGCACCACGCTCCAGGCCATGACCTTCAATGGCTCCATGCCCGGCCCGACCCTGGTGGTGCACGAGGGTGACTATATAGAGCTGACGCTGGTCAATCCGGCGACCAACAGCATGCCCCACAATGTCGACTTTCACGCGGCCACCGGCGCCCTGGGCGGGGCGGGCCTGACCCAGGTGGTGCCAGGGCAGGAAGTGGTGCTGCGCTTCAAGGCCGACCGCAGCGGCACCTTTGTCTATCACTGCGCGCCGCAAGGCATGGTGCCGTGGCACGTGGTGTCGGGCATGAACGGCGCGCTGATGGTGCTGCCCCGTGACGGCCTGCGCGACCCGCAGGGCAAACCCCTGCATTACGACCGCGTCTACACCATCGGCGAGTCCGACCTGTATATCCCCAAGGACAAGGACGGCCACTACAAGGACTACCCGGACCTGGCGTCCAGTTACCAGGACACCCGCGCGGTCATGCGCACCCTGACCCCGAGCCACGTGGTGTTCAACGGCCGTGTCGGCGCCCTGACCGGGGCCAACGCGCTGACCTCCAAGGTTGGGGAGAGCGTGCTGTTCATCCATTCCCAGGCCAACCGCGACAGCCGTCCGCACCTGATTGGCGGCCACGGCGACTGGGTCTGGACCACCGGCAAGTTCGCCAACCCGCCGCAACGCAACATGGAAACCTGGTTTATCCCCGGCGGCTCCGCGGTCGCAGCGCTCTATACCTTCAAGCAGCCGGGGACCTACGTGTACCTCAGCCACAACCTGATCGAGGCCATGGAACTGGGGGCCCTGGCCCAGATCAAGGTGGAGGGGCAGTGGGACGATGACCTGATGACCCAGGTGAAAGCGCCGGGTCCAATCGTCGAGCCCAAGCAATAGGAAGAGGGGCGGGGATATTGCTCAGGTCTTGATCATTTCGTAAAAGTCCGTAATATCCCCGCCATGCTCATCGATCAAATCAAAGCGCTGGCCAGCGACATCCGCATGCAGATGCTTGAATGGCTGAAGGACCCGGAAGGCAATTTTCCGCCCCAGGGGCATGACGCGCCGAAAGAAATCGGCATCTGCATGACTCACCTGCAGCACAAGGCCGCGCTTTCGGCGTCCAGCACCTCCAGCCATTTGGCGATCCTGCAGCAGGCGGGTCTGGTCGAGGCCACGCGCATTGGCAAGTGGACTTACTTTCGCCGTAACGAAGCCGCTATTGCCGCCCTTACCGAGCAACTGAAGCGCGAACTCTGAGTTTTTTTACTTGAACATTTCGTTATTTTTCGAAATGAAAAGGCAACCCAGGAGGATCTGTTCATGAAAGCAATCTACGTACAACCCGGTGGTGGCTACGATAAAGTAGTGGTCGGCGAGGCTCCGGCCGCGGCGCCACAAGCGGGCGAAATTACCGTGCGCCTGCGCGCCAGTTCCCTCAACTACCACGATTTCGCGGTGGTCAGCGGCATGTGGGGCCCGACTGAGTCGCGCATCCCGATGGCCGATGGCGCCGGCGAAGTGATCGCCGTGGGCGAGGGGGTCAGTGAATTCGCCGTTGGCGACTCGGTGGTCAGCACCTTTTTCCCCGAATGGTTGGATGGCAGGCCCAATGTCGTCGGCTTTGCCACGGTGCCGGGCGACGGCCTGGACGGTTACGCCCGTGAAGTCGTTACCGCTCGCGCCACCGCCTTCACCCGTGCGCCCAAGGGCTGGAGCCACGCCGAAGCCGCGACCCTGACCACCGCCGGTCTCACTGCCTGGCGTGCGCTGGTGGACGACGGCCGGGTGACTGCTGGCGACACCGTGCTGGTGCAAGGCACCGGCGGCGTGTCGATCTTCGCCCTGCAATTCGCCAAGATGCTCGGCGCCACCGTGATCGCCACCTCGTCCAGCGATGCCAAGCTGGAACGGCTGAAAGCCCTCGGTGCCGATCACCTGATCAACTACCGCGAGGACCCTACCTGGGGCGAAACCGTGCAGAAACTCACTGCCGGCCGTGGCGTCGACCACGTGATCGAAGTCGGCGGCCCGGCCACCCTGGAACAGTCGATGATCGCCGCCCGGGCCGGTGGCCATATCTCGGTGATAGGCATCCTGACCGGCGTGGCGGGTGAGTTCCCGATCGTCACCGCGCTGGTCAAGCAACTGCGCCTGCAAGGCGTGCTGGTGGGTAACCGCCGGCAGCAGCAGGACATGGTCCGCGCCATCGATGCCAACGGCATGCATCCGATCCTCGACAAGCATTTCGCCCTGGAGGCGATAGTCGATGCCTTCCGCTACCAGGAAAGCAACCAGCACTTCGGCAAGATCATTCTCGATATCTGACCCTGCCTGGCCGGCCGCTGCGGATCACTCGCTCTGATCCGTGGTGGCCAGCACCTCGTTGATCTTCCAGCAGCCTTTGTCCTTGACCAGCAGCAGGTCGACGATCTGCGTGGTGTCCGGCGTATTGCCCAGGGTCACCGACTCGCGCGCCGAGGCGCCTTGCACCTGCGGTTCGCTGACCTTGATTTGGGTCAGCCACTCATCCATGTAGTCCTGGGTCTTGAGGAAGTAGTCCTCTTCCAGCCCTTCGGGGCTGCTCATCTGCTTCTTGATCCGTTCGATCAGCGTTTGGGTGACGTACTGCTGCAGGTGCGGCAGGTCATCGGTGATCGGGTCTTTTTCGTTGCTGAAACTTTCCAGGTACCAGTTGTAGAAGGCCTCGGCCACCGGCTTGGGCGAGCTGGCGCAGTCGGCGAGGGCGAGGGGTTGATGGAAAGCCGCGGCGAGGAGCAGCAGGGGGAACAGCTTTCTCATGGGGACGTCCTTACAAGGAGTTAAGACATTGAGCCGTTGAGACATCAGGTTGTGGCCGAGTGCTCGATTTCAACACGCTGTGGCCCGGATCGCTATCGGCCTGTGCGCTGGCAGTGCCTTGCAATACAAATACGCTTTCAAATGATGTAGTCTTTAAACTACGGTCGCGGCATGATCGAGATCAAACAGATCGCGACCTTTATGGAGTGGGAAAACAGGCTCAAGGATCCCAGAGCCAGGGCGTTGATCGCTGCGCGGATTTTTCGCCTGGCCAACGGCCTTGCCGGTGACGTGTCTCCGGTGGGCGAAGGCGTCAGTGAGTTGCGCATCCATTACGGGCCGGGCTACCGGGTTTACTTCCAGCCGTGCGGCCTGCAACTCGTCATCCTGTTATGCGGCGGCGACAAGAGTCGCCAGAGCCGAGATATCGAACTGGCCAAACACCTGGCCCGTCGTTGGAGCCGATCATGAACGAACCGCTTTTCGACTATGACCCCGCCACGGCCTTGCGCGACCCGCAAGCCATTGCCCTGTTCATGGCGGACGCCTTCGAGACCGGCGATGCCGGCTACATCGCCAAAGCCCTGGGCGTGGTGGCGCGGGCCAAGGGCATGACCGAACTGGCCCATGAAACCGGGCTGTCCCGCGAGCAGCTGTACCGCTCGTTCAGCGACAAGGGCAACCCGACCCTGAAGACCCTGCTGGCGGTGATGCGCGCCCTGGGGCTGGAGATGACGGCGCGGGTGCATGGGGCGTCTTGATGAGGGTGGCGGTCGCATCCAGCCCCATAAAGGTTTTACTTCAGGCTTGCAGAGGGCCGATCAATAAGAGCGCCTCTATAAAGAGGGGCGAATGAATATTCGCCCCGTTCCTGCCTTCGGCTACTTGAGCCTTTAACGCAAGGCCGTGGCCTCGGTCGGCCGATTGGCATCGAGCAGTGCGTTCACTACGGCATTGGCCATTTCCACCGAGTGGATCATCGACCAGATCAGCCCGCGTTCCACACCGCTGGCGCGTTCGCTGATTTCATCGCTGACCTGCACCGCGCAATCGAGCAGCAGCGCCACGTGGACCAAGGCTTCTTCGGCGCTGACGCCGGGGCGGACGTCGAACAGTGAGTCGTGGCCCACGACTGTCGCGGCTGTGTCTTTCAGGTTGTTGAGGATCGAGGGTCCAGGGTTGTTCGCGGCCAGGGCCAGGCGGATGCGTTGGGTGGCGAGGTCGTGTTCGGGGGTTCTGAATTGCCCGGGCAGGGGCATGGGTGGATCGGGGACGAGCTTTTTCATGGTTTAACTCCTAGTACAGATTAGGAGCCATCACCATCGCTGCTAAACGATAGGGTGGCAGCCGTTTGCAGGTTAGCAGACCGGTGACTAGGAAAACCGGCGCACCCGAGGGTGCCCTGCGCACGGCCACCATAAAAGCTTGGGCCGAATAAAAGCGCCTCGCTGAGGGGGCACTTTGCGCCTAGTCCGGTGGGCTGCTAAACCCGATCACTGAATTGGCAGTGACAGGCCGAGCCTAGGCAGCAGGTTTGGCAGGCGCAAGCGGGTTGGAGATTCTAGGAAAAGTCGCTCAATAGAAAGCGAAGAGCCTTACATCTGGACCTGGCCAAGCCAAAGGCCGCCTCGATGTTTCGAACGCTGCACGGGCTGCCAAAAGGCCAGCAACCCTCACCCCCGCCCCCCGCCGTCACAGATAAAGTCAATGAACGCCCGCAGTTTCGGCGTCAGGTGGCGGCTCGATGGCCATACCACCTGGATGTTCAGGGTGCGCTGCACCCGATCGGGCAGGATCGATTCCAGTTCGCCGGCATCCAGTGCCTCGCACACCGCGAATTCGGGGACGCAGGCGATGCCCAGGCCTTGCCTGGCCATGTGGATCAGCATGTCCAGGTTATTGCAGACCATGGTCGCCGGCACTTTCAGCTCGGCGCCTTCGGCGAGGCCCGTCAGCGGCCATTTTTCCAGCTTGCCTGTCGACGGCAGTTTGTAATGCAGGCAGTGGTGTTCCTGCAGCTGCTCGACCGTGGCCGGGTAGCCGTGGCTGGCAAAGTAGCTGGGGGCGCCCACCAGGTAGAAGCCGAAGCTGTCGAGTTTCCTGGCCATCAAGCGGGAGTCGTGCAACTGGCCGGTGCGCAGCACGGCGTCGAAGCCTTCCTCGACCACGTCCACCAGCCGGTCGGTGAAGTCCAGCTCCAGCTGGATGTCCGGATAACGCTGCATGAAGCGCGACAGGTGCATGAACAAAACGTTGCCCAGCAGCGGCAGGCTGATGCGCAGCTTGCCGCGTGGCGTCTCGCTGGAGCTGGAGAGTTCCTGCTCCGCGGCTTCCAGCTCGTTGAGCACCCGGCGGCAGCGTTCCAGGAACAGCGAGCCCTCGCTGGTCAGGTTGATGCTGCGGGTATTGCGGTGGAATAGCCGGGTGCCGAGTTTCTCTTCCATGCGGGCGATGCTCTTGCCCACGGCCGAGGCGGAGATCCCGAGCAAGCGGCCCGCCGCGACGAAACTGCGGCTTTCGGCGACCTGGACGAACACGGTGATGCCATTGAGCTTATCCAACACTCACTCCTTTGATTGCGGACAAAAATGTCCGTGGACCCCGGAATTGTAACCTCTGTTTCCCTACCGTGGCCGGTTCTACCATCGCTGCATCCAGTTCAACCATTCAGCAATTTGGGGTCAGCTATGTCAGTCAACGAACCGCTTCGCCCGCTACAGTCTCTTCGCTCGTTCGAGTCCACCCAGGTGGCCTCACGGATCGATGCCGTGCTCGAGCAGACCCTGCACGACCAGCGCCTGGTGGGCGCCGTGGTGCTGGTGGCTCATCGCGGCGAGCTCATCTATCGCCGCGCGGCGGGCCTGGCCGACCGGGAAGCGCAAGTGCCGATGCGTGAAGATGCCTTGTTCCGGCTGTCTTCGGTCTCCAAGCCGATCGCTTCGGTGGCGGCGCTGGTGCTGGTCGCCCAGGGCAAGATCCAGCTGGACGATGACATCAGCCGCTGGTTGCCGTATTTCAAGCCAACCCTGAACGACGGCCAGCCCGCGACCATTACCCTGCGCCAGCTGCTGAGCCATACCGCCGGTCTTTCCTATGGCTTCCTGGAAAGCGCCGAGGGCGGCCCTTATCACGCCGCCGGGGTGTCCGACGGGCTGGAGCGCAGCGAGCTTTCGCTGGAAGAGAACCTGCGCCGCCTGGGCCAGATTCCATTGCAGTACAAGCCCGGCAGCAACTGGGGCTACTCGATCGCCACCGACGTCCTGGGCGGGCTGATCGCCGCCGTGCATGGCACGACCCTCGCCGTGGCGATCGATCAATTGGTGGTCCAGCCACTGCAGTTGCACGACACCAGTTTCAAGGTTTCAGACGTCAGCCGCCTGACCGCGGCGTACCTGAACGATCAGCCACGGCCGCATCGTATCGAGGCGCTGGAAGTGGTCCCGGTCTTCGAGGGCACCGCGGGCATCAAGCTGGACCCGGCCCGGGCCCTGGACCCGCATGCCTATGACTCCGGTGGCTCGGGCCTGATCGGTAGCGCCGGTGAGTTCCTGACGCTGCTCGAAACCCTGCGCAAGGGTGGCGCGCCGCTGCTGCCTCAAGCCCTGGTCGATGAAATGACCAGCAACCAGACCGCCGATCTGGAGCTGGAAAACTGGCCCGGACGCGGCTTTGGCCTGGGCTTCACGGTGCTCAAGGACCCGGCGGCGGCGCAGACCGCCGAGTCGGCCGGCAGCTGGCGGCTGGGCGGCGCCTATGGGCATTCGTGGTTCGTCGACCCGGCCGAGCAATTGACGGTGGTCGCCTTCACCAACACCGCCTTCGAAGGCATGTTCGGGCAGTTCACCGTAGACCTGTGCAACGCCGTCTACGGCCAGTGAACAGGTGCCGGCCCCTGCCAGCTGGGGGCCGGCACGCAAACATCGAATAAAGACGGTTCGCTCAGCGATCTGCATTGCCGTACCCCTCGCAACATTGCCTGCAAGTTCGCAACGCCATTGATGGTTTTTATCGGGAGCACGCTCGGCACGCGCACGCGTCGTCGGGCGCGCCGTGACTCTATGGGGATCGGATAATGAAAAAAGCAGAGTTCTACCATTCGCATGTGCACAGCAAACTCGATTCGCTCACGGGAATACGCTTTTTCGCCGCGGCTATGGTGTTCATGTTCCACGCGTCGCTGACCCGGATCATCGGTTTCAACCCCTACGCCGACAGCGATGTGATCGATGCCTTCCAGCGCATCTTCAGCGGTGGCGGCTGGCTCGGCGTGTCGTTCTTTTTCGTGCTCAGTGGCTTTGTCATCACCTGGTCGGCGCGCAAGGGCGACAGCCTGACCGGCTTCTGGAAGCGCCGCTTACTGAAGATCTACCCCAACCACATCGCCACCTGGCTGCTGGCGATGCTGCTGTTCAGCGTGCCGGCGGCCAGCGTGGCGATCTGGCTGCCCAATCTGTTGCTGGTGCATTCCTGGATTCCACGGATGGACACCTTCCTCAGCGTCAACGGCCCGTCCTGGTCGCTGTGCTGCGAGATGTTCTTCTATCTGCTGTTTCCCCTGGCGCTCAAGCTGGTCTGGAACATTGCCGAGCAGCGGCTGTGGCGCTGGGCCTGGGCGATGGTCGCGGGCCTGGCCCTGACGCAAGTCGCCATACGCCTGCTGGCCCCGGCC
Source organism: Pseudomonas sp. SBT1-2 (assembly GCF_028640875.1). Taxonomy (NCBI): domain Bacteria; kingdom Pseudomonadati; phylum Pseudomonadota; class Gammaproteobacteria; order Pseudomonadales; family Pseudomonadaceae; genus Pseudomonas; species Pseudomonas sp. SBT1-2. The sequence goes on from NZ_JAQZAA010000113.1 coordinate 67,023, forward strand.
ACGCCACTGATCAATGAGTACCCGATTTCCCTGAGCCAGTGGTGGTGGGCCTACTACTTCCCGCCCGCGCGGCTGTTCGAGTTCGTGCTGGGCATGCTCATGGCGCGGATCCTCATGGCCGGCCGCTGGATCGACCTGAGCGTGCCCTGGGCCTTCGCGCTGCTGGTCGGCAGCTACGTGGCGGCCATGTATGTGCCTTTCCAGTACAGCCTCAACCTGGTGACGCTGGTGCCGGTCGCGGCGCTGATCACCGCGATCGCCGCCAGCGACCTGAAGGATCGCAAAGGGTTGCTCAACACGCGCTGGATGGTCTGGCTGGGGGAGATCTCGTTCGGCTTCTACATGATCCACCTGCTGATCATGACCCTGGCGACCCAGCTGCTTGGCGGCCGCCTGTTCGATAACGGCACCGCCACGCTGATCGTCGCGCTCACCTTCGCGCTCTCCATCTTCGGCGGCTGGCTGCTGTTCAACTTTATCGAGCGCCCCGTCATGCAGCGTTGGGGCCGGACCGGCAAGGCCAGGGTGCTGGGCGGCAGCCTGGCCCAGCCCGAAGCCACGTCCTGACCCTCTCTCAACCGATGGCCTCATAACAGGGAAGTTGTTTTATGGACTCGATACGATCCGGGCGCTCGGGCAGCGCTCTCATGATTCGCGCCACGCTGGCCTGCGCCGTGGTGGTCGCGCTGGTAGTCGTGCTGCGCGGCGAACCGTCCACCACCGCGAAGGCCAGCGTGGCGCCGCCGGCCGCCGAAGTCGACGTGGCCATGGTGCTGTCCAGGCCCGTGACGGACTGGCAGAACTATTCCGGGCGGCTGGAGGCGGTCGAAAAGGTCGTCATCCGCCCCCTGGTATCGGGGACGATCGTCGCCGTGCATTTCAAGGACGGGGCGATCGTCAAGGAGGGCGACCTGCTGTTTGAAATCGACGCCAGGCCCTATGCCGCACGGGTCGAGGAAGCCCAGGCGAGCCTGGCCGCGGCCAAGTCGCGAAGCCAGTACACCGCCACCGACCTGGGCCGGGCCCAGCGGCTGATCAACTCCAATGCCATCGCCATGCGCGACCTGGACGAAAAGCAGAACGCCGCCAGCGAAGCCCAGGCCAATGTCAGGCAGGCCCAGGCGATACTCGACAGCGCTCGGCTGGACCTGGCCCACACCCGGATTACCGCCCCGGTCAGCGGGCGCATGTCCAATGCCCTGGTGACGACAGGCAATATCGTCAGCGCCGGTGAAAATGCCGCGCCGCTGAGCACCCTGGTATCGCTGTCGCCGATCTACGCCGCGTTCGATGTCGACGAGCAGACGTTCCTGCGCTACCTCAACCAAAGCAGTGCCCGGCCGGATGCGGTGCCGGTCATGCTCGGGCTGTCCAACGAAACGGATTTCCCGCGGGTGGGCAAACTGGCCTCGCTGGACAACCAGCTCGACCTGCAGTCGGCCACGTTGCGCGTGCGCGCCAGTTTCGACAACGCCGACGGCCTGCTCAGGCCCGGCATGCTGGCCCGGATCAAGCTTGGCGGTGGCCCTGAGCGCCAGGCGGTGTTGATCGATGACAGTGCGATAGGCACCGATCAAGACAAGAAATTCGTGCTGGTGGTGACCGCCAATGATCAGGTGGAGTACCGCCGCATCAGCCCCGGCAACCTGGTCGGCAATCTGCGCATCATCGATTCCGGCCTGCAGCCCGGCGAGCGGGTGGTGATCAACGGCCTGCACCGGGCACGGCCTGGGGATACCGTCAGGCCGCTGCTGGCCCAGCGCGCGGACGCGAGCACCCAGCCATGAATTTCTCCCGTTTCTTCATCGACCGGCCGATCTTCGCCGGCGCCCTGTCGACCCTGATCCTGCTGGCCGGGATCATCTCGCTGTTCCGCCTACCGGTCTCGGAGTATCCCGATGTGGTGCCGCCGCTGATCGTGGTCAACGCCCAGTACCCGGGCGCCAACCCAGCGGTGGTGGCGCAGACGGTCGCGGCGCCGCTCGAGGAGCAGATCAACGGTGTCGAGGACATGCTGTACATGCAGTCGCAGGCCAACAGCGACGGCAACCTCACACTCAGCGTCACGTTCAAGGTCGGCACCGATCCGGACAAGGCCCAGCAACTGGTGCAGAACCGGGTCTCGCAAGCGCTGCCGCGGCTGCCCGAGGACGTGCGCCGGCTGGGGGTGGTGACGATGAAGTCGTCGTCGACCCAGACGCTGGCCATCCACCTGGTTTCCCCCGATGACCAGTACAACGCTACCTACCTGCGCAACTACGGCATTCTCAATATCAAGAACCAGCTGGAGCGTATCCCGGGCGTCGGCGAGGTGCGCATCTGGGGCGGTGGCGACTACGCGATGCGCATCTGGCTGGACCCGCAGAAAGTCGCCCAGCGCGGCTTGAGCGCCAACGATGTGGTCGCGGCGATCCGCGAACAGAACGTCCAGGTGGCCGCCGGGGTCATCGGCGGTCAGCCGATGCGCACGGATGTCGCGCAACAACTGTCGGTCAATACCCAGGGGCGCCTGAAATCGGAAAAGGAATTCGGCGACATCATCCTCAAGAGCTCTGCCGGCGGCGCGGTGACGTTCCTGCGCGATGTGGCCCGGGTCGAACTGGCGGCTTCGGACTACGGCTTGCGCTCACTGGTCGACGGCAAGCCAGCGGTGGGTTTCGGGGTGTTCCAGATGGCTGGCGGCAATGCCCTGGCGATCTCCGCGCAGGCGCGCGAAATCATGCGCCAGGCCAAGGAAGACATGCCTGCCGGGGTCGACTACAAGATCGTGTTCGACCCCACCCAGTTCGTTCGCTCCAGCATTCTGGCGGTGATCCAGACCCTGCTCGAATCGACGCTGCTGGTGGTGCTGGTGGTCATCCTGTTCCTGCAGACCTGGCGCGCCTCGATCATCCCGCTGCTGGCCATGCCCGTGTCGATCATCGGCACGCTCTCGCTGATGCTGGCCTGCGGTTTTTCGATCAATGCGCTGTCGCTGTTCGGGATGGTGCTGGCCATCGGCATCGTCGTCGACGATGCGATCGTGGTGGTCGAGAACGTCGAGCGCAACATTGCCCTGGGTCTTACGCCCAAGGCCGCCTCCTATAAGGCGATGGACGAAGTCAGCAAGCCGATCATCGCGATCACCCTGACCCTGGTGAGTGTGTTCGTGCCGCTGGCGTTCATGCCTGGGTTGACCGGGCAGTTCTATCAGCAGTTCGCGTTGACCATCGCCATCTCGACCCTGATCTCGGCGTTCAACTCCCTGACCTTGTCGCCCGCCCTGTGTGCGCTGTTGCTCAAGGGCCATGACCAGCCGCGGGATCGGCTCAGCCGCGGGATCGACCGGCTGCTGGGGCCCTTGTTCAGCCGCTTCAACCGGCTGTCGGCGCGAGGCGAGCAGTCCTACGGCAATAACCTGGGCCGGGTCATCCAGCGCAAAAGCATGACCCTGGGCCTGTACGCCGTGTTGCTCGGCCTGACGGCCTGGCTCGGCCATTCGTTGCCCGGCGGTTTCGTCCCGGCCCAGGACAAGGAGTTCCTGGTCGGCCTGGCCCAGCTGCCCAACGGCTCCTCGCTCGAGCGCACCGAGCAGGTGATCCAGCGGATGAACGAAATCGCCCTGAAACAACCGGGCGTGGCCCACACCCTGGAATTTCCCGGCATGTCGGTCAATGGCCTGATGAACTCGTCAAGCGCGGGCATCATCTTTGTCATCCTCGAACCGTTCGCCGACCGGCACGGTTCGCAAACCAGCGCCACGGCCATCGCGGCGGCGTTGAACCAGCAATTCTCCGCCATCAAGGAGGCGTTCACCGGGGTCTTTCCGCCGCCTCCGGTGTTGGGGCTGGGGACCCTGGGCGGGTTCAAGCTGCAACTGGAAGACCGTGGCGCGCTGGGCTTCGAAAAGCTCGATGCAGCGGTACGCGCCTTCCTCAAGCAAGCCGCGCAGGCACCCGAGCTGGGGCCGAGCTTTTCCAGCTACCAGATCGACGTTCCGCAACTGAAGGTCGATCTGGACCGGATCAAGGCCAAGCAATCGAATGTCGCGATGACCGATGTGTTCGACACCTTGCAGGTCTATCTGGGCTCGCTGTACGTCAACGATTTCAACCTGCTGGGGCGGGTCTACCAGGTGCGGGTGCAGGCCGATGCGCCGTTCCGGGCCCATGCCGACGATATCGGCCAGCTGAAGGCGCGCAACGCCGACGGCAACATGGTGCCGCTGGGCAGCCTGGTGGAGGTCCATCCCACGTACGGGCCGGAAATGGTGGTGCGCTACAACGGCTACACCGCCGCCGACCTGAACGGTGGCCCGGCTCCCGGTTATTCGTCCGGCCAGGCCCAGGCCGCGGTGGAGCGAATTGCCGCCGAGACGTTGCCCAAGGGCATCAAGTTCGAATGGACCGAGCTGACCTACCAACAGATCATTTCCGGCGACTCCACCGTGTGGATCCTGCTGATCTGCATGCTGCTGGTGTACCTGGTGCTGGCGGCGCTGTACGAAAGCCTGCTGCTGCCGGTGGCCATCCTGCTGATCGTGCCCATGGGCATCATGTCGGCGCTGCTGGGTGTCTGGCTGACCCAGGGCGACAACAACATCTTTACCCAGATCGGCCTGATGGTCCTGGTGGGGCTGGCCAGCAAGAACGCCATCCTGATCGTCGAGTTCGCCCGGGAACTCGAACTGCAGGGGCAGGGCATCGTCCGCGCCGCCGTCCAGGCCAGCCAGCTGCGCCTGCGCCCGATCCTGATGACCTCCATCGCTTTCATCATGGGCGTCGTGCCCCTGGTGCTCTCCACCGGCGCCGGTGCCGAGATGCGCCATGCCATGGGCGTCGCGGTGTTCTTCGGCATGCTCGGGGTAACCCTGTTCGGGCTGTTGTTCACCCCGGTGTTCTATGTCGCGCTGCGGCTGCTCGCCACCCGCCGGACCCCTGCGGTCCAGGCCGCGCCCGAGCCGCCCATTGCGGAGCTGACGGTCCGTTGAGAACGGAACGGGAGGCGGTTTTTCAGGATTCGCAAGCACTCTACAGTCATCTGCAATCAATGAAACAAGGGGACAGTCAATGACACGCGTCGTGCGTTTTAGCCAATACGGTGGTCCTGAAGTACTCAGGATCGATGACATCGAGGTTCCCGCTCCGGGGCCCGATGAGGTACGGATCAGCGTCAAGGCGATCGGCCTGAACCGGGCGGAGTCGATGTTCCGTTCCGGCCAGTACCTGGAACAGGCCGAGTTTCCTTCCCGACTGGGGTATGAGGCGGCGGGCATCGTCGAGGCCGTCGGTGCCCGGGCCGGCGAGTTCGCGGTGGGCGATATCGTCAGCCTTGTGCCGCCGATCTCGATCGCGCAGTGGGGCACCTATGCCGAACTCGCGGTGCTGCCGGCCGCGATGCTGGTCAAGCATCCCGCCAGCCTGTCGTTCGCCGAGGCCTCGGCGGTATGGATGCAGTACGTCACGGCCTGGGGCGCGTTGATCCAGGTTGCCGCCCTGCAGCCGGGGGAATTCGTGCTGATCACGGCCGCTTCGAGCAGTGTCGGCCTGGCGGCGATCCAGATTGCCAACCAGGTCGGGGCGATCCCGATCGCCGTCAGCCGCACCGCGGCCAAGCACGAACAGTTGCTGGCGGCCGGCGCGGCGCATGTGCTGACCAGCGAGCAGGCGGACTTCAATCGACAGGTCGAGCGGATTACCTCGGGCCAGGGCGCCCGGGTGATCTTCGATCCGGTGGGTGGGCCGTTCCTGGAACAACTGGTCGATGCCGCGGCCCGCGGCGGGATCATCCTGGTGTATGGCGCCTTGAGCAGCGAGCCGTCGCCTTTCCCGCTGTTCAAGGTCCTGAGCAAGAGCCTGACGCTGCGCGGCTACCTGCTGCACGAGATCACCTCCCGGCCTGAGTTGCTCGAGGCTGGCAAGGCCTATGTGATCGCCGGCCTGGAGGCGGGGACGTTGCGCCCGGTGATTGCCCGGACCTTCGCCTTCGAGCAGATCGTCGATGCCCACCGTTACCTGGAGGCCGGCGATCAGTTCGGCAAGGTGGTGGTCACGCTGGAGTCCGCGTCATGAAAATGCTCCATCCGATCTACTTCCTGGCCCTGGGCCTGTTCGGCGTCTACACCATCGAGTTCGGCGTGGTCGGGATCCTGCCGGTGATCATCGAGCGCTTCGCCATCAGTGCTTCGCAGGCGGGGCTGCTGGTAGGGCTGTTCGCGCTGATCATCGCGGCCTGCGGCCCGATCATGGTGTTGCTGCTGTCGCGCTTCAACCGCAAGAAGGTCCTGACCCTCGCGCTGTTCGTCTTTGCCGGCACCAGCGTGTTGTCGGCCTATGCGCCGAACTTCGAATCGCTGATGGTGCTGCGCATCATCCCGGCGCTGTTTCACCCGGTGTATTTTTCCCTGGCCTTCGTCGCGGCCACCTCGCTCTATCCGCCTGGAGAGTCGACCCGTGCCGCGGCCAAGGCGTTCGTCGGCACCAGCATGGGCATGGTGCTGGGGGTGCCGCTGACGACGCTGGTCGCCGCGCAATTCTCCTACGAGGCGTCGTTCCTGTTCTGCGCCCTGGTCAACTGCATCGCCGGCCTGGGGATCATCGCCAGGCTGCCGGACGCGCCCGGCAATCGGGCCGTGTCCTATGGCGACCAACTGGCCATCCTGCGCAAATTCCCGCTGTGGCTGAACATTACCGCCTCGACGCTGATCTTTGCCGCGATGTTCTCCGTGTACAGCTATTCGGCCGAGTACCTGGCCCGGGAAGCCGGGATGAGCGCGCAACTGATCAGCATCCTGCTGGTGGTCTTCGGTATCGGCGGCGTTGCCGGCAACCTGTATGCCGGCAAGCTGATCGGCCAGAACATGGTCCGCACGACGATCCTGCACCCGATCCTGCTGGCGGGCGCCTACGGCTTGCTGTACCTGTTCGCCGGCCCGTCGCTGCTGACCATGCTGGTGATCGTGGTGATCTGGGGCGCGACCCATACCAGCGGGCTGATCGTCACGCAGATCTGGCTGACCTCCGAAGCGCCGGAGGCCCCGGAGTTCGCCACCGGCATCTATATCTCGTTCATCAATCTGGGCGTGACCATAGGGTCGACAACTGGCGGCTGGTTTCTGGCGCGCCTGGGCTTGCAGGGCACTCTCTACAGTGGTTTGCTGTTCGCCGCGCTGGCCTTGATGGTCATCGTGGTCAAAGTCCTGTTTTTCAGTGCCGCACCGCGCAAGGGAGGCGCGCCCGTCGCGGCAGACTGAGTTCTACGATGCAGGGTGGCCCGCACGGATGAGGGTTTTTTCATCCGTGCGCGGCTGGCATCGGCTTTACGTTCCCAACCAAGGATCTCCAGGATGGAAGCCTTTGGGTCGACCGCCTGGGTTGTTTTTCCATTGAGAATCGATCGAGGCCTCATGAATCCCTTGACTGTGTCCAACCCCTCCTGCAACTGGCCCACGGGGCTGGAGTCGCGCGACAGCAGCATGTTCGACTGGGAAAACCTTCGCCATTACGTCACCTTCGCCCGCACCCAGTCGCTCAGCAGCGCGGCACGCGAGCTGGGCGTCGAGCATGCCACGGTGGCGCGACGGATAGCGGCGCTGGAATCGTCGCTGAACCTCAAGCTGGTCGACCGGCGCAAACGCAACTACGAGATCACGCCGTTCGGCCACCGCATCGCGGAAATCGCCGGGCGGATGCAGAAGGACGCCAAGGCGATTTCCAAGGTGGCGCTCTCCGTGCAGACCGAGATGGTCGCCGATCTCGCGGTCAGCGCGCCGCCGTTGCTGACCTCGGAATTCATCGCCCCGCACCTGGGGCGCCTGCGCCGTGAACACCCGTCGATCAATGTCAGCCTGTTGATGCAGGACGATATCGGCACGCTGTGCAATCCCGAGCCGGACCTGATGATCCGCCTGTGCCGGCCGACCCAGATGGACCTGGTGGCGCGCAAGATAGGGACGGTGTCTTTCGGCCTGTACGGCAGCCAGGGCTACCTGGCGGAGCACACCAGCGAGCAGTACGAATACATCGTCTATGACGACAGCATGGAGCACTCCCGGCAACAGATGTGGTTGCGCGAGGTCGCCGGGGAGCGCCCGGTAGTGCTGCGCGCCAGAAGTCTCGAAGTCCAGGCCTCGGCGGCCCGCGCCGGCATCGGCATTGCCTTGCTGCCCAACTTCTATGGCCTGAAAGACCCCGAATTGGCAAAGGCGCAGTTTCATTATGCGGACTTGATGATCGATATCTGGCTAGTGGTTCATGAGGATTTGCGCAAAGAGGCACCCATTCGTTCGTTAATGGACTTCCTGGTCAGCTGCTTTCCAACTGAGCAATTCTTTTAAAAGCGTTTTTACAGGGGGGCGTAGTTCAGTCTGGTGTTAACACAAGGTGAATTTTTTAACCCCCCAGGGTAAATACGGGGAGTTTACAAACAAGCGGGCAGATTTCAGTATCAGCCCCATAACAAGAAACATGCTTGCTCCCCCGACGGTTGAAAACCCATGCCAGGGTTTTCAAAAGTCCCCCACCCGGATACGGCACACGCTTCTCCGGTTGCGGTCTGAAACCATAATAAAAAAAACAGCGAAGAATTCGATTGTCCAACGATATTGATTCGCTGGCCGTCGAAGCTCTGATGTTGAAAAAACATTTATCAAGTTCTGCTCTTGGCCTCTCTGGCCCTCGACTCATGCCTGTAAAAAGCGTTTGGGAATAATCCTGCATTACGGTCACGTTACTACTAACGAAACCCGGGACGTACTTGCGTGCGCTTCCAGAGTTTTATAGCGAGCTCACAGAAGGAATTGGGATCATGAATAACGTAAAGATTATTGATGTAACGCTCCGTGATGGTGGTTATCGTAACAACTTCGAGTTCACCACCGATTATGCCGCCAATGCCGTCGGACACCTTGTCGACGTGGGGGTTGGGCATGCCGAGATCGGTTATTGCAACGGTTCTTTCATACGCAAGAAAGAACACGGACTGAGCAGTTCGGTCAGCCCTGAATATATTGAATCGCTGCGTCGTGCCGCGCGCGGTCAACTAGGGCTGTGTGTCATGGTGCATCCGCGTAATGTGACGGGCGAAGACTTTGAAATGCTCGCCGAACATGGCGTCGGAATGATCCGGGTGTGTTTGCGTGCCGAGCAACTTGAACAAGGCGTGGCAACTATCGAGTTGGCCAAGTCGTTCAACTTTCAGGCCAGCGCCAATATCACCCACATCACCACGCAAACACCGGGAACCGTGACGGATATGGCATTGCGCGCGGAAGGCGCCGGGGCCGATGTCATTTATTTCGCCGACTCTAATGGCAATATGATTCCGGATGATGTCGAACGGCTAGTCAGTCGGATATCCAGAAGAGTCCATGTGCCCCTGGGGTTCCATGCGCACAATAATCTTTCCCTGGCGCTTTCCAACTCCATCGCGGCCGTCGAGGCCGGTGCCGAATATATCGACACTTCGATTTGCGGCATGGGCAAGGGCGCGGGCAACTTGCACCTGGGCATGTTTATCGCCTATCTGGAACGGGTCGGAAGTGCCAATGGCTACGACTTGGTCAAGGCCCTGCAGTTGTCCGAATACACCGCGCAGAGCGTTCCACTGAGCAGCCTGCCGACCCCGCTCATGGATGTGATGCTGGGTGCCTACAACTTGCCTTTCGATGTTCAGCAGCGGCTGGAGGACACCATGTCCCGGCTGCAGATCAGCTCGACATTCCAGGCGCTCCGGGCGATGCACGAGCAGGACCTGATCCAGCGGCACGCGGTACGGCCGCTGGTGATTTCCCGGTCCAGCTTCCCGGCTCATCTGTCCGCCGAAGGAAAGATGTGATGAGCGCACTCCAGCAATCGGCGCAGTCGGGCAAACCGACGCGTCATCGAGTCTGCGTGCTGCCCGGGGACGGCATCGGCAGTGAAGTCGTCGAGGCCATACTGCCGATCTTCGATGCCCTGGAGCTGCCCATCGACCTGGACTTCGGCCAGATCGGCTGGGAGTGCTGGCGCACCGGCGGGGATCCGGTCCCGGCCGAGACCTGGGCGAAGATCGCCGCGGCCGACGCCACGCTGCTCGGCGCCATCACCAGCAAGGCCCTGCAGGAAGCCGAGAAGGAATTGCCCGAGGCCCTGCGCAACACCTCGCGGGTGTACGTCTCGCCGGTGATCCAGCTACGCCAGCGCCTGAGCCTGTATGCCAACGTGCGGCCGGTCACCGATGTACTCGGTGAGGGGCGGTTCCGTTTCACGGTAATCCGCGAGAACACCGAGGGGCTTTACGCCGGTCTCGACTTTGCCTCGATCCCCGCCGAATTCGAGCCGCTGCTCAAGGCACGGGAACTGGCCGGGGCGCCGTGGAGCCGCGATAGCGCCGAGGACGCGACCATGACGGTGCGGCTGCAGACCCGGGCCGGCCTGACCCGGCTGTTTCGCTTCGCCTTCGAATACGCCCGCCAGCATGACTACCAGCGCGTGACCCTGGCGGACAAGCCCAATGTGCTGCGCTACAGCGGTGCGTTCGCCAGGGGGATCCTCGAGGAGGTGGCCGCGCACTACCCGGATATCGCCTACAACATCGACAACGTCGACGCCGTGGCGCTGTGGATGATCCGTCGTCCGGAGCGCTTTGGAGTGATCGTCGCGGAGAACATGTTCGGCGACATCCTTTCCGACCTCGGGGCCGGGGTCATGGGCGGGCTGGGGTTCGCGCCCAGCGCGAACATCGGCGACGCCGGGGCCTACTTCGAGCCGGTGCATGGCAGCGCCCCGGCCCATGTCGGCCAGGACAAGGCCAACCCCAGCGCGATGTTCCTGTCCCTGGCCCTGCTGCTCGAACACCTGGGTTACCACGCCCAGGCCCAGGCCATCGAGCAGGCGGTGACGCAGGTGGTCAGGCACGACTGCCAGACCTACGACAGTGGCGGCCAGGCGACCACCGGGCAATGCGCCGCGGCCATCATCCGGCGGAGCGTGGCCAACCTTCGCCAACTCATCCCGAATACCGAAAACGCTCGGGCTTTGCCCGCAAGGAGTCATGCATGAGCACCTCTTCACTCTCGGAGCAACAGCGCGCCTCCCTGCTGGAACAATGTGCCGCGCTGGATACCGCCTCGCTGAGCGATGCCCTCGACAGCCTCGGCATCGACGCCGGGTTGCTGGGCATCATCCAGCAAGTGCCCGGCACCCGGTGCAGCGGCTTCGCCTTTACCGTGCTCTACGAGCCGGTCAACCAGAACGACGGTTTCAAGAACGCCGCCAACTACATCGATGAGGTGCCGCCTGGCTCGGTGGTGGTTTCCAGCAACGCCGGGCGGCTGGACGCCACGGTCTGGGGCGACATCCTGACCCACGTGGCGGTGCAGCGGAACGTGCGCGGCACCTTGATCGACGGGGTCGCGCGGGATATCGACACCGTGACCCGCCTCAATTACCCGCTGTTCAGCCGCGGGCGGTTCATGCAGTCGGGCAAGAACCGCGTGCAGCTCAAGGCCACCCAGGTGGCGGTCGAGGTCAGCGGCGTGACCATCCATCCCGGCGATCTGATCGTCGGCGATGCCAGCGGTTGCCTGGTGATCCCCATCGACAAGGCCGAAGAGGTCATCAAGCGCGCCATTGCCGTGGAAAAGACCGAGCGCGACATCATCGCGTCGGTCAGCCAGGGCCTGTCGCTGGCGGAGGCGCGCCGCCTGCACCGCTATGACCAGCCATGGCTCGCGGCCGAGGCGAAAACCCCGAGTGCCGCCTGAGCGGCAACCTGCGTGCGATGCACAGGCGTGATGCGAAACGACGCGTCACGTTCCTCGATCAAGGAGAGCAGTAATGACTTCGAATCATCCGGCAAAGATCAAGACCAACCCGATGCGCAGCAGCACCAACAAAATCAAGCTGGGGGTCTTCGCCCTCAATATCGAGGGTGGCTGCACCCTGACCACGGTCCCGGAGCGCCTGGACGCCTCTGACTGGAGCGGCAACCTGGAAGTCGCCAGGAAAGCCGACAAGGCTGGTCTGGAACTGCTGCTGCCGGTGGGCCGCTGGCGCGGCTGGGGCGGTGCCAGCGATCCGATGGGGGTGTCGTTCGAAACCTATACCTGGGCGGCGGGGCTGGCGTCGGTGACCGAACAGATCGCGCTGTTCACCACCTCGCACCTGTCGACCGTGCATCCGCTGTTCGCTGCCAAGCAGGCCGCGACCATCGACCATATCAGCGGCGGTCGCTTCGGCCTGAACATGATCTGCGGCTGGTACGGCAAGGAGATGGGCATGTTCAACGGCGGGGTGCAGCTGGAGCATGACCGGCGCTACGACCACGCCGACGAGTGGCTGAAAATCGCCCGGCTGGCCTGGAACGAACCGGGCAACTTCGACCACAAGGGCGACTTCTTCAATATCGCCCAGGGCTTTGCCCAGCCCAAGCCGCTGAACCAGCCGTTCCTGATGAATGCCGGGGGTTCCGAGCGCGGCCGCAGGTTCTGCGCCGAGCATTGCGACGCGGCGTTCCTGATCCTCAAGCACGAGGATGACGACGACACCATTCGCGCGCAGATCAAGGCCTACCGCGACCTGGCTCGCCTGGAATTCGGCCGCGAGATCCAGATCTGGGTCTACTCCTACGTGGTGCAGAAGGACAGCCTGGAAGAAGCCGAGAAGTACCTCGACTACTACGTCAATCAGCACGGCGATGAAGTCGCCCTGGATAACGTCACCTCGGAGATCGGCATCCAGAGCGGCATGTTCGCCAACACCGAGGACGCCGAGCGCTTCCGCTTCCACTTCAAGGCCGGGTTCGCCGGGGTGCCCCTGGTCGGGACCGCGGAAATGATCACCGAGCAGTTCCAGCGCTACAGCGACCTGGGCATCGATGGCATCTGCCTGACCTGGCTCGACTACAAGAGCGGCCTCGACGAGTTTCTCCAGGACGTCCTGCCGCGCATGGAAGAGGCCGGCCTGCGCCAGCCCCATAACAGCTCCAGGGTCATCATCGGAGCGGTCGCATGAGTGCCCGCAGCGCTTTGGCGCTGGCCGTCGAGCCCTCCGAGCAGGCGCTGGCCGAGGACTTCAAGCGCGCCATGCGGCGCCTGACCAGCACGGTTTCCATCATCGCCACCGGCGTCGATGGCACGCGCAGCGGCATGGTCGCCACGGCGGTCAGCTCGCTGTGCACCGAACCGCCGTCGCTGCTGATCTGCATCAACCGCACGGCCAGCCTGTACCAGCCGCTGCTGGCCAACCAGCGTTTCAGCGTGAACCTGCTCGATGCCACGCAAAGCCGGCTGGTCGGCATCTTCGCCGGCCAGCTCAAGGGCAGTGCGCGCTTCGAACATGGCCAATGGGAGTCTGCCGACGACTTGCCGTATCTGTCGGATGCCCAGGCGACGCTGTTCTGCAGCGTCGATGCGCGGCTGTCCTACGCCACCCACGAGGTGATTGTCGGACGGGTCGAGAAGTCGCGCGTCAACGAGCGCATTTCGCCCCTGCTCTGGCAGGACGGCAAGCCGGCCCAGTCCTGCGAGCTGATTCACTGATCTGGCCCCGACCATTCTGTTTTTTGCCTGGAGGCAACATGAGCAACCTGACTGCATTCGATGCACCTACCGCCGATGAGAGCGATGCGATTTTCCTGGTCAACGTCGTACATGTATTCGAGGGGCAGCAGGACGCCGCCCTCGACGTACTGCGTTCGGCCGTGGGTTATGTGGCGCAGAACTATCCGTCGTTCCAGTGGAGCCGCCTGTTCAAGAGTATCGACGGCAAGACCGTGATCAATCAGGCGCAATGGAGCAGCAAGGAGGAGTTTGACTCTCTGTTCTCCGATGAGCAGTTCATGTCGCGTTATTCCCGGCTGAAGGAAACCGGCACCTGGGAGTTCCACCTCTACAAGGTCAACGACTACATTCCGGCCGCCACTGCCCCGGTGGCCGCGGCGCTCGCCTGAGGGGAAGGCGGGCCCGCCCATGCTGGGTGTCGCGGGCCCGTCGTTCAGCGACTTTTATCGGTACATCAAGGAGATACACCGTGAGCAATTTTGATTCCGCGCTGACCCGACTGTTGAACATCAGCCATCCGGTGGTGCTGGCGCCCATGGGCGGTGCTGCTGGCGGGCGACTCGCCGCCGCGGTTTCCCGGGCCGGCGGGCTTGGCCTGGTCGGGGCCAGCTATGGCGATCCGGACTGGATGAAAACCGAGCTGGCGCTGATGAGCGACGTCGAGGAACCCTGGGGCGTCGGCCTGGTGATGTTCACCGTGGCCAAGCGCTTCGAACTGCTGGACCTGGCCCTGTCCTATGGGCCCGACGTGGTCGCCTTGTCGTTTGGCGATGCCCGGCCCTTTATTGCCCCGATCAAGGACAGCGGTGCGCTGGCCATCGTTCAGGTGCATGACGTCGATCAGGCGCTGGCCGCGCTGGATGCCGGGGCCGATGCCTTGATCGTGCAGGGTGCCGAAGCCGGCGGGCATAGCTTGCGGCGAGCCTCCTTGCCTTTGCTGCCGGCCGTGCGCGATGCGGTGGGCGAGGATGCGGTACTGATCGCCGCCGGCGGCATCGCCGATGGCCGGGGGCTGGCCGCGGCACTTTTGCTGGGGGCCGACGGGGCCATGCTGGGCACGCGTTTCCTGGCCAGCGACGAAGCGCTGCCGTCCGCCAAGGTCAAGCAGCGCCTGCTCCAGGCCACCGCTGGCGACCTGGTGCGCACCCGTGCGTTCGATCTGGTGCGCGGTATCGAATGGCCCGAGCAGTACAGCGGTCGGGCCCTGGCCAACGACTTCACCGCACGCTGGGTGGGGTTCGAGCAGGAACTGGTGCGGGCGCCGGCCAGCGTGGCCGAGGACTACGCGCAAGCGCTGCGCGAAGACAACACCGACGTGCGCGCCATCTGGACCGGTGAAGTCGCCGACCTGATCAACGATGTCCTGCCCGCCGCCACCATCGTCGAGCAGACCGTGCGGGGCGCGGAGCAGGCGCTGCGTGTTGCCGGCCGACGGTTCGCCTGAGCCGCACGCCCTGTGTTCTTGCCCAAAGGAATCGATATGAACAGCAATGCTCCCGTACATGTGCAGTTTGGCCTGGGCCCGGAACTGGTGGTGGTGATGTCGCCGGTCATGCCCACCTGGGACGAAGGCCAGTTTTTTGCCCCCCTGACCCAGTCGCTGGTCGATAAAGGCTATCGGGTGGTCATCTTCGACACGCTCTCGCTGCTGACCGACGACGATGAGCCGTTTGCCGACTTCACCCAGCGCTGGGCCGGGGTGCTCGAACCGCTGGGGCCGATCGCCCTGATCGCCGGGTCCGCCCTGGGCGGTGCGGTGGTCCAGGGGCTGCTGGCGACCGCTGTGGGCCGGCAGGCGGCGCAGGCGCTACTGATTTCCTCGCCGACCCGGGCCGACAAGATCCTCGACCGGCGCCTGGGGGCTATGGCCGACCTGGCCAGCGCCGGGGATGTCGATACCGCCCTGATGCTGCTCGATCAATGGGTGTTGCCGGCCCGGGCGAAACCGGCGGCGCGCCAGCCGGCGTCAGCGGCGACGGCCGACGAGCAGGCCGGGCGGCGCCTGAACCAGGGGTTCCGCCTGTTGAACGAACTCAATGTGGAGCCGCAGGTCTCGGCCTGGCCGGGGCGCTTGTTGAGCATCTTCGGCGAGAGTTCGCAGCTGGTCAGGGCGACCAATGTCAGTTTCCAGGCGTCCGCGCAGCATCTGGCGGTGGGCGTTCCCGGTGCGGGCATGCGTCCGCTGCTGGATGACCTGGCGCGGGTGCGCGCCAGCGTGCGCAGCCATCTGGGGATCGACCTGGAGGCCCATGCATGAGCGCGTCGACAGCGGTAACCGAGCCCGCCCGGGCACGCTTCATCGATGTCCATTACCATGCCGGCCCTGATGCTTATCTGCGGCGTCACAGCGCGCTGCGGGCCGGTAGCGAGTATCAGGCGCAGGACGGCTGGGTGGTGCTCAAGAACCACCTGGGCTGTACCGCGGCCCAGGCCTGGGAGGCCCGCCAGCAAGGGTTGCCGGTGTCCGGTTCGATCGTGCTCAACGAGATTGCCGGCGGCATCGACTGGCGGGTGGTCGAACGCTCGCTGTGCCAGCATGGCGCCGCCGACCTGCGTTTTATCGTGCATTTGCCCACTGTGACGGGACGCTCGCATACCAGCCGGCTGGCTAGGGAGTTGAGCCACCCGATCCTTGGCCAGCGCCCCGTGAAGCCGCTGACCGTCAGCGATGACCGCCAGCGATTGAACCGCGCCACCCTGGATGTGTTGCGGATGAGCCGGGATTATCCGGTGGTGATCTCCACCGGCCACGCCAATCGCGAGGAGGTGCTTTTGCTGGTAGCGGCGGCGGATCGGCTGCAGGTGCCGCGGTTGATGCTCAACCAGCCGGCCAATCCGCTGACCGGGCTGAGTGCGGCCGACCTTCTTGAGCTCAAGAGCCTGCCTTCGCTCTACATCGAGCAGACCGCGCTGACCTACTTGCTGGGCTACCAGAGCAAGGAGGATTTCGGCGAGGTATTGCGCGAGTTGCCACGGGTGGTCTACAGCTCGGACCTGGGCCAGACCAGCCAGCCGGACATTCGCCCATGGCTGGACCTGAGCCGCCAATGGTTCAAGGAGTTCGGGCTTGGCGCGCAGCGCATAGAGTCGATTACCCGCAGCGCCCCGTTGCAGATGCTCAGCCATTGACGGCCTAACGGCGCGCAGCGGCTGCCGCTCCGGGCGCTGAGGGCCGTTCGCGCAGGGGAGGGCAAATTCCAGGCATTAAAAAGCCGGCTTGTGGCCGGCTTCTCGGGGACTGGCTTGGTTCATTTTTGGTAAACCGCACCAGCCTGCAAAACGTACACCCAGCTCTTGCGGCTGGCTGTGGGACTTGGCGAGAAAATCATCTGCCGCGTCGGGCGGATCTGACCGGTTGAACAGGTCGATGCGCAAAGGTGGGGCGCAGCATACTGATATTCGAGGAGAATTCCCAGCGCGAAGAGCTGTTGGCGGGCAGAAAACCCAGGTGTTTGGCGTTTGAGGGAGGGGCAATATTCGGCAGGCATAAAAAAGCCCCGGATGACCGGGGCTTTTTCTTGAGGCTTGTCGCTGCAAGCGTGCAGCTGCTTTTTAGCCTTTGTAGGCGGCAACCGACTTCGTGATCGCGGCGCGGGCGGCGTCTGCGCCGTCCCAGCCTTCGATCTTCACCCACTTGCCTTTTTCGAGATCCTTGTAGTTCGCGAAGAAGTGCTCGATCTGCTGAATCAGCAGTGCTGGCAGGTCGGTGTATTCCTTCACGTCGACATACAGCTGGGACAGCTTGTCGTGAGGAACAGCGATGACTTTGGCGTCGCCGCCGCCGTCGTCGGTCATGTTCAGGATGCCGACCGGACGGGCGCGGATCACCGAGCCTGGAGCAACCGGGTAAGGAGTGACTACCAGCACGTCGAGGGGGTCACCGTCGTCGGCCAGGGTGTTCGGGATGTAGCCGTAGTTGGCCGGGTAGAACATCGGGGTGGCCATGAAACGGTCAACGAACAGGCAATCGCTGTCTTTGTCGATTTCGTATTTGATCGGCGCGTGGTTGGCCGGAATCTCGATTGCGACGTAGATGTCGTTCGGCAGGTCTTTGCCAGCCGGAATCTTGCTGTAGCTCATTGGGCGATGCCCCCGTTAGTTGACCAAAATGTCTTGGCCGGATTGACCAAAAAGTGGCGGCGATTATAGGCATATTCCAAGGGCTATGCCACGTACCGAAGGACGTATGGACGCCTTGGGCCAAACGCCGAAAACCCTGCGCAGGAGCGGCTCGCGACGCTCGATTGCTTGCGAAAAGAAGAGTCGCTGCGGCGCGTTTAGTTCAGAGGCACTCGTCAGGGCCGGCGATTATTTCGCCAGCGGACTGGCTCTGGTGGACACCTCAGTGTTGCTGGTAGTGCGGGTCGCTGGCCTGCAGTTGCTGGAGCCGGGCCAGGGGATTCTGCCGGTAAAACAGCTGCAGTTGCTCGTAGACCTTCGGATAGGCCTCATGGAGCAGGTCCGGGGCACTGAAGAAGTATTCGCTGGTGACGGCGAAGAATTCCGCGGGGTTTTCCGCGGCGTAAGGATCGATGGCGGTTTCGGCGTCCGGGTTGTGGTCGAGCTGGCGATTGAGGTCGTCGTAGGCCGCCTGCATTACCTGGGCCCAGTCGCTGATGCGCATGTCGCTGTGCAGCGGCGGCAGGCCGTTGGCATCGCCGTTGAGCATGTCCAGCTTGTGCGCCAGCTCGTGGATCACCAGGTTGTAGGCTTCCCAGCCGCCGCTGGCGAGCACGCCGGGCCAGGCCAGGATGATCGGGCCCTGTTGCCAGGCTTCACCGCTGTGTTCGCCGTCCCATTCATGTTCGACACCGCTGGCATCGCGATGGCGCTGGGGGCTGAGGAAGTCGTCGGGGTAGAGGACGATTTCGTGAAAGCCCTGGTACCAGTTCAAATCCCCCAGGTGCAGCAGCGGCAACTGGGCCTGGGCGGCCAGCAGCAGGCGCTCGAACTGGTGCAGCTCGACCCCGGGCAGGGCGCTCAGGTGCTTGTCGGAGAGAAACAGGACGCTGGTTTCCCGCAGCCATTGGTCCTCGGCAGCGCTCAGGCCATCGAGAAAGGGCAGGTGCTGGCGCACCCGTTGCCACATTTCATCGGCAATCGGGTGCTTGGCCAGCCGACGCCGGCGGCGCCAGGTGCTGAGGGGCCACATACCGATCAGTGGCTTTCGGCCTTTGCTGCCGAGCGGCCCAGGCGGCTGCGCACCACGCCGATGATCATCGGCACCAGCGACAGCAGGATGATGCCCACCACCAGCAGCGACAGGTTTTTCTTGATGAACGGTACGTTGCCGAAGAAGTAGCCGAGGGTCACCAGGCCGCCGACCCAGAGGATGGTGCCGGCCACGCTGAAGGCGAAGAAACGCGGGTAAGGCATCTTGGCCACGCCGGCGACGAACGGGGCGAAGGTGCGGATGATCGGCAGGAAACGCGCCAGGGTCACGGTTTTGCCGCCGTGGCGGTCGTAGAAGTCGTGGGTTTTTTGCAGGTAGTCGCGGCGGAAGATCTTCGAGTTCGGGTTGCTGAACAAACGCTCGCCGACCGTTCGGCCGATGATGTAGTTGGTGCTGTCGCCGAGGATCGCCGCCAGCATCAGCAGGCCGCCGAGCAGCACCGGGTCCATGGCGCCACCGGCGGCGACCGCGCCGGCGATGAACAGCAGGGAGTCGCCAGGCAGGAACGGCGTCACCACCAGGCCGGTTTCACAGAAAATCACCAGGAACAGGATGGCGTAGATCCATGGCCCGTAGTTGGTCACCAACATGTCGAGGTAAACGTCGAGATGGAGGATGAGGTCGATCGGGTTGAAATCCATTGAGGCACCTGTGGTGACGGCCCGACTCGGCGGGTCTGTGCAATGACTGGGGCAAAAACTTACAGCTGGCGCAGATTCATCTTACGCCCCGAAAAGGTCGGCATTATAAGACCTGATAGGTGAAATGGGCGTTGAGTTTGTAGCGGGGAGTGTCTTGGCGGCGCTGACTGGCCAGAGGCGAAAGAGCATGGCCTTCGACAGCGTCTTGGCAGGCGCTGTCGAAGGGGGGATGGGGGTGTTCCAGATGGGGGCTTAGTCGTCGCTGATCGGCAATATGTAGTTCTTGAACTCGGTATCTTCGCGAAAACCGATGGATTCATAGGTTTTCTGCGCCACTTCGTTATCACTGCTGGTGGAAACACGCATGCGCACGGCATGGGTGTCCTTGGCCATTTTCTTCGCGGTGCGGATCAGGTTGTCGGCCACCAGCTGGCGGCGAGCGTCTTCGGCGACATAGATGTCGTTGAGGATCCATACGCGCTTGAGGGACAGGGAGGAGAAGCTGGGGTAGAGCTGGCAGAAACCGAGGAGTTTCTTGTCGTCATCGTCGGGCAGGGCCAGGTAGATCACCGACTCCTTGCGGCGCAGGCGCTTTTCCAGGAAGGCCCGGGACGAGTCCGGAAAAGGCAGGGCGCCATAGAACTCGCGGTATTTGACGAACAGGGGGGTCAACAGATCCAGGTGTTCGAGGGTCGCTTGAGTAATCCGCATGAGTTGTCCTCAACTTCGAATGGATACGACGGCAAACGGTTCATTACTCGGGCAGCCGTGTTTCGATGCTGCCTAAAGCGTGGAAAAAGCGCAATCGTCTCGAAAAGTCACGGCTTTGCAGGCCCCAGCAGGAAATTGCCCTTGAGGGTGTCGGGCGCGTCGCTGTCCAGGGTGTTCACCTGGGCCTCGTCTTTCAGGTTGACCCCCGAGAGCTGCCGCCTGCAGGCCTCGCGCATCAGGTACAGCAAACGGTGGGCCGCCATGCCGTAGCCCAGGCCTTCCAGGCGCACGTTGGAGATGCAGTTGCGATAGGCATCGGTGAGCCCGACCTTCGGGTTGTAGGTGAAATACAGCCCCAGGCTGTCCGGTGAGCTGAGGCCTGGGCGTTCGCCGATCAGGATCACGGTCATTTTCGCGCCGAGCAGCTCGCCGATTTCGTCGGCCACCGCCACCCGGCCCTGTTCCACCAGGATGACCGGTGACAGCGACCAGCCCTCGGCCTCGGTCTGCTCTTCAAAACGGGCGAGAAACGGCAGGGTATGGCGATGCACTGCCAGTGCCGACAGACCGTCTGCTACCACCACCGCCAGATCCACCCCGCCCGGGTTGGCGCAGGCGTGCTCGCGCAGGGCCTGGGCCGACGCGTCGCTGAGCTTGCGCCCCAGGTCCGGGCGTTGCAGGTAGCTGTGGCGATCGCTGGCGGCGCTGTGCAGCAGCAGGCTGTCGCGACCGCGTTCGGCCAGTTGGCTGCTCAACCCGGCATGGTCGAAGGGCAGGTGCACCGCATCGCGGGCCTGGGCGTGGGCGAACTGGAAGTCCAGCTGGGCGCCGGTGGGCAGGCTGGTGCCGGTGCGGCCCAGGGCGATGCGCGCCGGGGTCAGGCGGCGCAGCTCCAGCCAGGGGTTCTGGCTGTCGGTCGGGTGTTTGTCCATAAGCCTGTCCTTACTGAAGCTGCGCCAGTGCCTGGCGGAAGGCCGGCGGCAGGTTGTGGCCGAACTGCACCTTGCCGTCGGGCTGGGTGAAGATGCCGGTTTTCGCCAGCCACTGCTCGAACTCCGGCGCCGGTTTCAGGCCCAGGGTCTGGCGGGCGTAGAGCGCGTCGTGAAAGGAGGTGGTCTGGTAGTTGAGCATGATGTCGTCGGAGCCGGGGATGCCCATGATGAAGTTGATCCCGGCCACGCCCAGCAGGGTTAGCAGGGTGTCCATGTCGTCCTGGTCGGCTTCGGCGTGGTTGGTGTAGCAGATGTCGCAACCCATGGGTACGCCCAGCAGCTTGCCGCAGAAGTGGTCTTCCAGGCCGGCGCGGATGATCTGCTTGCCGTTGTACAGGTACTCCGGGCCGATGAAGCCGACCACGGTGTTCACCAGGAACGGCTTGAAGTGCCGGGCCACCGCATAGGCGCGGGTTTCGCAGGTCTGCTGGTCGACGCCGAAGTGCGCGTTGGCCGACAGTGCGCTGCCCTGGCCGGTTTCGAAATACATCAGGTTCTGCCCCAGGGTGCCGCGCTTGAGGCTCAGGCCAGCCTCGTAGCCTTCCTGCAAGACATTGAGGTTGATGCCGAAACTGGCGTTGGCCGCCTCGGTGCCGGCGATCGACTGGAACACCAGGTCCAGCGGCACGCCACGGTTGATCGCCTCGATGGAGGTGGTGACGTGGGTCAGCACGCAGGCCTGGGTGGGGATTTCATAACGCTGGATGATCGCGTCGAGCATTTCCAGCAGGGCGCAGATCGAGGCGATGCTGTCGGTGGCCGGGTTGATGCCGATCATGGCGTCGCCGTTGCCGTAGAGCAGGCCGTCGAGAATGCTCGCGGCGATGCCGGCCGGTTCGTCGGTCGGGTGGTTGGGTTGCAGGCGCGTCGACAGCCGCCCGCGCAGTCCCAGGGTGCCGCGGAACCGGGTGACCACGCGGATCTTTTGCGCCACCAGCACCAGGTCCTGGACGCGCATGATCTTCGACACGGCGGCGGCCATTTCCGGGGTCAGCCCGGGGGCCAGGGCACGCAGGCTCTGTTCGTCGGCGGCGTCGCTGAGCAGCCAGTCGCGGAAACCGCCGACCGTGAGGTGGCTGACGGTGGCGAAGGCGGCTTTGTCGTGGGTGTCGATGATCAACCGGGTGACTTCATCGGTTTCGTAGGGAATCAGTGCTTCTTCGAGGAAATGCTTGAGCGGAATGTCCGCCAGGGTCATTTGCGCGGCGACCCGCTCGCCGTCGTTGAGGGCGGCGACGCCGGCCAGGAAGTCCCCGGAGCGTGCCGGGCTGGCCTTGGCCATGACGTCCTTGAGGCTGTCGAAGCGGTAGGTCTGGGCGCCGACGGTGTGGGCGAAACTTGCCATACAGGTTCTCCGTGACGACGCAGGGAACCAACCCTGCGTCGAGGTTTTCGGCGGTTAGTGCAAGGCTTCTTCAGCTTTCTGAATGGCCGCGAATTCTTCTTCGGGCGTGCCTGCTACCAAGTGATGCCGACTGTAGAAAGCAAAGTAAGCAATTAATACTCCATAGATGATCGCGGCGCCAATGACCACCCGCGGATCCACCAGGAAGCCCGCCACCACGGCGATGCAGGCCAGTACCAGGGCCACGCCGGAGGTGAAGATGCCGCCCGGGGTGCGGTACGGACGATCCATTTTGGGGCGACGGATGCGCAGGGTGATGTGCGCGGCCATCATCAGCACGTAGGAGATGGTCGCGCCGAACACCGCCACCAGGATCAGCAGGTCGCCCTGGCCGGTCAGCGACAGGCCGAAGCCGATGATCCCGGGGATCACCAGCGCCAGGACCGGCGCCTTGCTCTTGTTGGTTTCCGACAGCTTGCGCGGCAGGTAGCCGGCGCGGGACAGGGCGAAAATCTGCCGCGAGTAGGCGTAGATGATCGAGAAGAAACTGGCGATCAAGCCGGCCAGGCCCACCAGGTTGACGAAGCTGCCCATCCAGGTCGAACCGCCGTAGGCCTTGGCCAGGGCTTCCACCAGCGGGTTGCCCGAGGTCAGCAGGGCGTTGGCCCCCGCGCCGCCCGGGCCGATCACCAGGATCAGCAGGGCGAAGCTCAGCAGCACCAGCATGGCGCCGATCAGGCCGCGCGGCAGGTCGCGTTTGGGGTTCTTGGTTTCTTCCGCGGCCAGCGGCACGCCTTCGACCGCCAGGAAGAACCAGATGGCGTAGGGAATCGCCGCCCACACGCCGACATAACCGAACGGCAGGAAGCTGCTGGCGCCCACGGCCTCGGTGACCGGGATGTCCAGCAGGTTGGCGACGGAGAAGTGCGGCACCATCGCCACCAGGAACACGCCCAGGGCCAGGGCGGCGACGGCGGTGATGATGAACATCAGCTTCAGCGCCTCGCCGACCCCGAAGATGTGGATGGCGATGAACACGATGTAGAACACCAGATAGATCATCCAGCCGCCGATGCCGAACAGCGACTGGCAATAGGCGCCGATAAACACCGCGATTGCCGCCGGGGCGATGGCGTATTCGATGAGGATCGCGGTCCCGGTGAGAAAGCCGCCCCAGGGGCCGAAGGCACTGCGGGCAAAACCGTAGCCGCCGCCGGCGGTAGGGATCATCGAGGACAGTTCGGCCAGGGAAAAGCACATGCACAGGTACATGGTGGCCATCAGCAAGGTGGCGAGGAACATGCCGCCCCAGCCGCCCTGGGCCAGGCCGAAGTTCCAGCCGGCATAGTCGCCGGAGATGACGTAGGCCACACCCAGGCCCACCAGCAGGACCCAGCCTGCCGCGCCTTTTTTCAGTTCGCGTTGTTGGAAATAGTCGGAGCCGACTTTTTCAAAGTCGACCGAAGAGCCAGCCGGCTGCACGCCGGTATGTTCGCTAGGCATAAGGGTTCACCTGTTCTTATTGTTGTGCCCGGTCGGCAGACCGGATCGGTGTTGCAAGGCGATGGTGTGTTTTGCCTTGAGGCCGTCATCGCAAGCGTGTTCGCGACCGGCCCCCAAGGGTGAAGCCGCACTGGCGGCTCCACCCTTGTCCCTGGCTTGATTGGCTTTAGAAGAAGCCCAGCGGATTGATGTCGTAGCTCACCAGCAGGTTTTTGGTCTGCTGGTAGTGGTCGAGCATCATCTTGTGGGTTTCACGGCCGACGCCGGACTTCTTGTAACCGCCGAACGCCGCGTGGGCGGGGTACAGGTGGTAGCAGTTGGTCCACACACGACCGGCCTTGATCGCCCGGCCCATGCGGTAGGCGCGGTTGATGTCGCGGGTCCAGAGGCCGGCGCCGAGGCCGAACTCGGTGTCGTTGGCGATGGCCAGGGCTTCGGCTTCGTCCTTGAAGGTGGTGATGCTCACCACCGGGCCGAAGATTTCTTCCTGGAACACGCGCATCTTGTTGTTGCCCTTGAGCAGGGTCGGCTGGATGTAATAACCACTGGCCAGGTTGCCCTCGAGTTTTTCCACCTTGCCGCCGGTCAGCAGCTGCGCGCCTTCGCCCTTGGCGATTTCCAGGTACGAGAGGATCTTGTCGAACTGCTGCTCGGATGCCTGGGCACCGACCATGGTGTCGGTATCCAGCGGGTCGCCGCGCTTGATCTGTTCGACCTTTTTCATCACCACTTGCATGAACTCGTCGTAGATCGACTCTTCCACCAGGGCGCGGGACGGGCAGGTGCAGACTTCGCCCTGGTTGAAGAACGCCAGCACCAGGCCTTCGGCGGCCTTTTCGATGAAGCTCGGTTCGGCCTGCATGATGTCGGCGAAGAAGATGTTCGGTGACTTGCCGCCCAGTTCCACGGTGGACGGGATGATGTTCTCGGCGGCGCATTTCATGATGTGCGAGCCCACCGGGGTCGAACCGGTGAAGGCGATCTTGGCGATGCGCTTGCTGGTCGCCAGGGCTTCGCCCGCTTCCTTGCCGAAGCCTTGCACCACGTTGAGCACGCCCGGCGGCAGCAGGTCGCCGATCAGCTCCATCAGCACGCAGATGCCCAGCGGGGTCTGCTCGGCCGGCTTGAGTACCACGCAGTTACCGGCGGCCAGGGCGGGCGCGAGTTTCCAGGCGGCCATCAGCAGCGGGAAGTTCCACGGGATGATCTGCCCGACCACGCCCAGCGGTTCGTGAATGTGATAGGCCACGGTGTTGCCGTCGATTTCCGCGGCGCTGCCTTCCTGGGCCCGCAGGCAGCCAGCGAAGTAACGGAAGTGGTCGGCGGCCAGGGGGATGTCGGCGTTGAGGGTTTCGCGCACGGCCTTGCCGTTGTCCCAGGTTTCGGTGATGGCCAGCAGTTCGAGGTTCTGCTCGATGCGGTCGGCGATTTTCAGCAGGATCAGCGAGCGGGCCTGTGCCGAGGTGGCACCCCAGGCATCGGCGGCGGCATGGGCGGCGTCCAGGGCTTTCTCGATGTCTTCGGCGGTGGAGCGCGGGAATTCGGCGATCGGTTGGCCGTTTACTGGCGAGGTATTGGTGAAGTACTGACCTTTGACAGGCGCGACGAATTCGCCGCCGATGTAGTTACCGTATTTGCTCTTGAACGAAACGATAGCGCCTTCAGTACCGGGGTGTGCATAACGCATGGTGGGTATCTCCTGGCTTTTGTGCTTATAGGGGAGGACGCGCTGTTGCGCTTGTAAAAGCGTAGAGCAAAGCCCGGGCCACTGCGTTGCAGGCCAGGTAAATCAAGGGTTTGCGAATGTTTCAGCGGCCCTGCGCCGAGTGTCTGTGGCAGTTGTGGCACAGGGTGGGTGACACTTTGTACCCTTTATGGCACAGCCCGTGACTCATTGGTCGAAGCGGCATTGCAATGCATCCATGGCTGGAGGATGCTGGGCTTCGCCTTGATCTGAAGGGGTCGATGTAGCCGCTGCCGAAGGCTGCGATCGACCGCAAAGCGGGCGTCGTTCTGGCAACCGCTAAAGGCCCTGCGGACCTTATCGCAGCCTTCGGCAGCGGCTACAGGGTTCGCTTGACGAGCGATCCGGGTCTTACCTCTCGGGGAGAACAATAAGAAATGCACAGCAATCACCTCACCCGGCACGCCCAGCAAGTGCTGACCGTGACCCAAGGCAAGGCCCATCTGCAGGGGCCTGGCAGCGATCCTTCCATCGCCCGTTCCTGGCTGCGTTGCCTGGAGGACTATCACCTCGACCCGGCGCTGAGCATGGCGCCTACCGTGCTCGAACATGGCCGCCTGCTGGAAAGCCGCGAACGCCTGCAGCAGGTGCTGCAGATCGCTGGCAACGAGATGACCAGCCTGCACCAGCAATTATCCGGCGCTGGCCATGCGGTGCTGCTGACCGACGCCCGCGGGGTGATCCTCAACTGCGTCACCGCGCCCACCGAGCGCAAGATTTTCGAACGCGCCGGGCTCTGGCTCGGCGCCGACTGGAGCGAGGCTTGCGAGGGCACCAATGGCATCGGCACCTGCCTGGTGGAGCGCCAGTCCCTGACCATCCATCAGGACGAGCATTTCCGTGGCCGTCACACCGGCCTGACCTGCTCGGCCAGCCCGGTGTTCGACCCCCACGGCGAACTGCTGGCGGTGCTCGACGTTTCCTCGGCGCGCCCGGATGTGTCGCGGCAGAGCCAGTTCCACACCATGGCCCTGGTCAATCTCTCGGCGAAGATGATCGAGAGCTGCTATTTCCTGCGCTATTTCGACAATCAATGGTTGCTGCGTTTTCACCTGCAGGCCGAGTCCGTCGGCTTGTTCAGCGAAGGCCTGCTGGCGTTCGACGGGGAAGGGCGGATCAGCGCGGTGAACCAGAGCGCCTTGAACCTGCTGGGGCATATTCGCGGTGGCTTGCTGGGCAAACCGGTGGAAGCCTTTTTCGACTGCTCGCTGGACGAGTTGCTGGGCCGCGCCAGTATCAATGCCAGCGCCAGCTGGCCGCTGCGTACCCGCGATGGCCGGCATCTGTTCGCGGTGTTGCGCGGCCAGCCGCGCAGCGTGCCGAAACCGTTGCCGCCGAGGGCGCTGGTGGAAGAGCGGCCGCGCCTGTCCGGGATCTGCCTGGGCGATGCGGCCCTGCAAGAAGACTTCCGCAAATCCTTGCGCGTGTTCGAGCGCGATGTGCCGCTGCTGATCAACGGCGAGACCGGCTCCGGCAAGGAGGCGTTCGCCAAGGCGGTGCACCAGGCCAGCCAGCGGGCGGAGAAAGCCTTCGTTGCCTTGAACTGCGCGGCGATTCCCGAAAGCCTGATCGAAAGCGAGCTGTTCGGTTATCGCGGCGGCAGCTTCACCGGGGCGCGCAAGGAAGGCATGCGCGGCAAGTTGCAGCAGGCCGATGGCGGCACGCTGTTCCTCGATGAAATCGGCGATATGCCGCTGGCCTTGCAGACCCGTCTGCTGCGGGTGCTGGAAGATCGCATGGTGGTGCCTATCGGCGGCGAGCCGCAGGCGGTCAACGTGCGCATCATCAGCGCCACCCACCGAGACCTGCTGGAGCGGGTACGGGATGGCAGCTTCCGCGAGGATCTGTACTACCGGCTCAATGGCCTGGAAATCGCCTTGCCGGCACTGCGCGAGCGCAGCGACAAATCCCAGCTGCTGGACTTTCTCCTGGCGGAGGAAGCCGGCGATCAGCAGGTGTCGCTCGACGGCCCGGCGCGCCAGGCCCTGCTGGACTTCCATTGGCCAGGCAATGTGCGGCAACTGCGCAACGTGTTGCGCACCCTGGCGGCGCTCTGCGACCACGGGCGAATCGGCCTGGAGGATATACCGGCGATGATTCGCCAGGGCCGCCCGGCGCCGGTGCCGGCAGCTGTCGAGGAGGCGGGCGAATACCCGCTGGACGATGCCGAACGCCTGGCCTTGCTCAACGCCCTGGAACAACAGCGCTGGCATATGACCCACACCGCCGAGCAGTTGGGGGTGAGCCGCAACACCCTCTATAGAAAGCTGCGCAAGCATGGGATCGCTCGCTAGGCCTGGCACCGTGTCATCGTTCATCGCGGGCAAGCCTCGCTCCTACAGAAGATGCGCATTCCTCTGTAGGAGCAGCCGGTCGACGCTCGATTGCTCGCGACAGGCGGCGCAGCCGCCGATACATCGGTAACCGCGGTCCAAGCCTCCAGCCGCGTTCGGGCGATTCCCCGGCAAAAGCCCCACAGAACTCGTCATAGCCTCCGGCAGTGACAACCGCGTGTTCCCCCATCAGCTAAAGAGTGCGATTTGCAGCCCTCTACGCTAACCTGCCTCGATGTTTTACGAGGCCTTCTATGCACATTCATATTCTCGGTATTTGCGGCACCTTCATGGGCTCGATGGCGGTTCTGGCCAAAGAGCTGGGCCATCATGTCACCGGCTCCGATGCCAACGTCTACCCGCCGATGAGCACCCAGCTCGAAGCCCAGGGCATCGAGTTGACCCAGGGCTACGACCCGGCCCAGCTTGACCCGGCGCCGGACCTGGTGGTGATCGGCAACGCCATGTCCCGCGGCAACCCGGCGGTGGAGTATGTGCTGAACAAGGGCCTGCCCTATGTTTCCGGCCCGCAATGGCTGGCCGACCATGTGCTGCAAGGCCGCTGGGTCCTGGCGGTCGCCGGCACCCACGGCAAGACCACCACCAGCAGCATGCTGGCCTGGGTGCTGGAGCATGCGGGCATGAGCCCTGGCTTCCTGATCGGCGGCGTGCCGCAGAACTTCTCGGTGTCGGCCCGCCTGGGTGGCACACCGTTCTTCGTGATCGAGGCCGATGAATACGACAGTGCCTTCTTCGACAAGCGCTCGAAGTTCGTGCACTACCGTCCGCGCACGGCGATCCTGAACAACCTCGAGTTCGATCACGCAGACATCTTCCCCGATCTGCCGGCTATCGAACGGCAGTTCCACCACCTGGTGCGGACCATCCCGAGCGAAGGCCTGGTCATCCACCCGACCACCGAACCGGCCTTGTTGCGGGTGATCGACATGGGCTGCTGGACCCCGGTGCAAACCACCGGCGCGGGCGGCCAATGGCAGGTCAAGCTGCTCAGCGAAGACGGCTCGAAGTTCGAAGTGATGTTCGAGGGCGAGGCCCAAGGCGTGGTCGAGTGGGACCTGACCGGCCAGCACAACGTTGCCAACGCCCTGGCCACCCTGGCCGCGGCGCGCCATGTCGGTGTGGTGCCGGCCATGGGCATCGCTGCGCTGAGCGCATTCAAGAGCGTCAAGCGGCGGATGGAGAAGGTCGCTGAAGTCCATGGCATCACCATCTATGACGACTTCGCTCACCACCCGACCGCCATCGCCACTACTCTGGACGGCCTGCGCAAGCGCATCGGCGATGCGCCGTTGATTGCGATCATCGAGCCGCGCTCCAACTCCATGAAGCTCGGCGCTCACCGTGACGGGCTGCCGGAAAGCGTCAACCAGGCCGATCAAGTGGTCTGGTATTCGCCGGCCAACCTTGGCTGGGACCTGGGCGCCACCGCCGCGCTGTGCACCGTGCCATCGATTGTCAGCGATTCCCTGGAAGGCATCATCGAGCGGGTGAAGAGCCAGGCCAAGCCGGGCACTCACGTGGTGATCATGAGCAATGGCGGCTTCGGTGGCCTGCACGGCAAACTGGCCGAGGCACTGCGATGAACAACGGCCCGGAACGCATCACCCTGGCGATGACCGGCGCCTCGGGCGCCCAGTATGGCCTGCGCCTGCTGGATTGCCTGGTGCGCGAAGACCGTGAAGTGCACTTCCTGATCTCCAAGGCCGCGCAGCTGGTGATGGCGACCGAGACCGACGTGACCCTGCCGTCCAAGCCGCAGACCATGCAGGCCTTCCTCACCGAGTACACCGGTGCTGCTGCCGGGCAGATCCGCGTGTATGGCAAGGAAGACTGGATGTCGCCGGTGGCCTCGGGCTCCGGCTCGCCGGCGGCGATGGTGGTGGTGCCTTGCTCCACCGGCACCTTGTCGGCCATCGCCACAGGCGCCTGCAACAACCTGATCGAGCGCGCGGCGGACGTCACCCTGAAGGAGCGCCGCCAGTTGATCCTGGTGCCGCGCGAGGCGCCTTACTCCAGCATCCACCTGGAGAACATGCTCAAGCTGTCGAACATGGGCGTGACCATTCTGCCGGCCTCTCCGGGTTTCTATCACCAGCCGCAGACCATTGACGACCTGGTGGATTTTGTCGTGGCGCGGATTCTCAACCTGCTGAACATCCCGCAGGACATGTTGCCGCGGTGGGGCGAGCATCATCTGAGCAGCGATGAGTAAGTCGCTGCTGATCCTGCTGGTCGCCCTGCAGCTGGGCGGTTGCGCCACGGCGCGTACGCTGAACGCGGCCAAGCCGGGGGCGCCGGTGGTGTATTCCGGGACGCGCCTGGATCTGTATGTGATGCAGGGCGGCTGTTGCCCGATGGATCGTTTCGGGGCTGAAGCGCCGAGCTATCCGGGTGTCGACCTGCCGGCCAGCGCCTTGCTCGACACGCTGCTGTTGCCGCTGTCGGTACTGACGGTATTGGGGGTTGGGTTTCAGGCTACAGGCGGGTTGTAGTTCCTTCGCGGGCAAGTCGGATCGCCGCCCGCTCGCTCCTGCAGAAAAGCATATGCTTGTGTAGGAGCGGAGCTTGCCCGCGATGCTGTCTGATGCCCGTTATTTACCCAGCTTGCGCAATTCGTCGGACTCAACGATCCGCACGCCATCCTGTTCTTCCAGTGCCAGGCGCCACATGGCCCGGGCCAGATGGCAGGCTTCGATGCCATGGTATTTGCCGGGAATCAGCTTGGACAGCGGCCCGGCCAACTGTTCGGCGAGACGCGGTTCGATACGTTCGCCGAGCAGCAGCGATGGCCGGCAAATGGTCAGTTGCGGCCAGTCCTGGGCCTTCAGCGCCTGTTCCATTTCGCCTTTGACCCGGTTGTAGAAAATCGAGGATTTCGCGTCCGCGCCCAGGGCGCTGATCACGACTAGGTGCCGCGCGCCCATCTCCCGTGCGCGCTTGCCGAAGGCCACCACCAGGTCCAGGTCGACGGCACGGAACGCCTGTTCGGAGCCGGCTTTCTTGAGGGTGGTGCCCAGGCAGCAGAACGCCAGGTCCACCCGGCCGCTGAGTTGCGGCAGGAGTACCGCCGGGTCGCCGACCGGGTTTTGCAGGCGTGGGTGTTCGCTCAAGGGACGCCGGCTGGGCGCCAGTACGCGGGTTACCGTGGGTTCGTTGAGCAGGCGGTCGAGCAAGTGCTCGCCAGTCAGGCCGGTCGCGCCGGCGAGCAAGATATGCTGAGGCGTCAAGTACATAGTGTTTCCCCCTTGATACTGTTTCAGCTTAGTTGCTCTTTGCTTCCTTGCTGTCGTTGGCGGCGCTTTGCAGCGCCTTTCGTGCTTGCTGCTTGCGCAGATGCTGCCAGTGCGCCAAGACCCCCTTGGGCGCCCAGATCTGCGGTTCGGAGGCTTCGAAGTTATCCGCCAGTTCGCGTTCGGCCACGGTCGCCCGGGCCAGTTTGAAGGCCTGTTCCAGGTCGTCGGTCTGGTTCAGCGCCTGGGCGAACAGGGCATCGCCGAAGTAGGTGAAGTCGGCCTCTTCCGAGCAGCCGAACGATACGCGGTCGGCCTGTGAAGCGGTCATGATCAGGGTCCGCTCATCCTTGAGCGCGGGAATGAATCCGCCGGAATAACAGGCCGAGATCACGATGATCTTGTCGCGGTTTTTCAGGGGCGCCAGCACCGCGGCCAACTCGTCGGCCGGCAGGTCGGCCAGCTCCAGGCGTGGCTGGTCGAGCACCAGTTCGTGTTCGCTGGTGCCGTGGCTGGTCAGGTAGATGAACAGCAGGTCTTCCGGGCCGCTGCGTTCGGCCAGGACCTGTACCGCGCGCCGCAGGTTTTCCCGGGTGGCCATAGGGCGGCTGTCGAGGCGGTCGCGGTGGTTGACCAGGCGGATCTGCCCATAGGCGCCGAAGCGGGTGGCGAGCATGTTGCTGACATAGTCGGCCTCGCGCAGAAATACGCTTTGCTTGCCATCGCCGGCCAGCGTCAGGCTATAGAGCTCGATGGCGGGCGTCGACGCCGGCACCGCGCCGAGGGCGTCGTCGAGCAGGCGGCCCTGGGCCAGGAGGCCGGTCTCCAACGGGTCGGGCAACAGTCGGCCGTCGGCATCGCGAACCCGCAGGCCGTTGATCCAGTCGCCGCTTTGCACGGTGCCATCGCGCAGTACCAGCACGCCGTGGCCCTGGTAGTTGTCGCCTTCGAAGCCACCGATATAGAAGCTGCCGTCGCTGAGGTTCAGGCGGCCCTGGCCGCTGAAGCGCCAGTCGCTGAAACGGCCAATGTAATGGCTGCCGTCGACGCCGATCAGTTCACCCTTGCCACTGAGGGCGCCTTCCTTGAACTGGCCGATCCAGACATCGCCGTCGGCGTTTTCGTAGCGACCCTTACCGCTGAGCTGGTTCTGTTTGAAGCCGCCAACGTAGAGATCGCCCTCGGCGCTGCTGAAAGTGCCGTTGCCTTCCAGCTGGCCGTCGACGAACTGGCCGCTGAACTGGTTGCCGCTGGCATCGCTGCGCTGGCCCTGGCCGTTGGGCTTGCCGCGGGAGAACTGGCCCTGGTACTGGCTGCCGTCTTCCAGCTCGAGGCGGCCGAGCCCGGAATACAGGTCGGACTTGAATTCGCCGCGGTAGGTCATGCCGCGTTCCTTGAGGGTGCCTTCACCGTCGCGCCGGCCCAGTTTGAAACCACCGGTGTAGCTGCTGTCCTTGGTGGTCAGGCTGCCCTGGCCGTGGAACAGGCCCTGCTGGAATTGTCCGCGGTAGACCTCGCCGTCACTGCCGTGCCATTCGCCCTGGCCATGCCACTGGCCGCTGTCGAACTGGCCGGCATACCAACTGCCGTTGGGGTAGTCGATGCGGCCTTGTCCCTGCAACAACCCGTTGACCACATCGCCGCGGTAGCGACCACCGTCCGGCAGACGGGCATCGGGAGGCAGCAGCGATTCGCCGTCTCCACATGCGGTGAGCAACAGGGTCAGAGCCAGGGGTACAAGTGGGCGCATAGCGGGATCCGGATAATTAGGGGACCGAGTATGCCGCAGCAACGAGGCTTATATATAGAGAGGCTGCGCGAAACAGCATGAGCTGTTTCGCATCAGGAAGGTTTCAGACAAAGCAGAGGGACAATGGCTCGGCGATGTAGGCTGGTTTTTCCTGGCCTTCGATTTCCAGTGTGGCGGTGGCCTTGAGCAGCCATTGGCCGGGTTTCTTCTCGGTGACGTCCACCAGGTCGACCTTGAGGCGGACCCTGGAATCGACCTTGACCGGCTGGATGAAGCGCACGCTGTCCAGGCCGTAGTTGACCACCATCTTCAGACCCTCGGGCAGGATCAGGATGTCTTCCATCAGTTTCGGGATCAGCGACAGCGACAGGAAACCGTGGGCAATGGTGCCGCCGAACGGTGTCTGGGCGGCTTTTACCGGGTCTACGTGGATGAACTGGAAGTCACCCGTGGCTTCAGCGAACAGGTTGATACGCTGCTGATCGATGGTGAGCCATTCGGAACGTCCTAGTTCCTTTCCGACATAATCTTTGAGCTCTGCAACAGGAACATACGGCATTGAGACTCTCCTTGGGTTCATCGGTTTTATCGTTCTAAAGGGGCGGGGGCGTACCCCCTGACAACCCACTGTAGATCATCATGGGGGTTTGCTCCGGTCAACCTTCCATGCTTTTGGCGAATGCCGGTGCATAGCGTTCGCGTGCTTATAATGCCCGGCGTTTTTTCGGGGGGGGATGAGAGATGTTGTTACGCGGTCTGACATGGCTGGTGCTGTTTCAATTGCTCGGCACGGCGATCAATCATCTGTTGTTGCCGATCCTGCCGGGGCCGATTGTTGGTCTGCTGTTGCTGCTGATTTTCCTGGTGGCGCGCGGCGAGGTAGGCGAGCCGCTGAACCTGGCCGCCTCCAGCCTCCTGCGTTACCTGCCGCTGTTGCTGGTGCCGCCCGCGGTGGGGGTGATGGTGTACGCGGCGGATATCGCTGCGGATTTCTGGGCGATAGTCGGCGCCCTGGTGTTGTCGCTGGTGATCTCCATGGCTTTCGTCGGCGTGTTGATGCAGCGGCTGGTCAAGCGCCACGGACATCGGGAGGGCGGCCAATGATGTTCGACTGGCAGGGCGCCTGGGCGTCGGTGATCCACCATCCCTTGTTCGGCATCGGCATTACCCTGGGCGCCTATCAACTGGTGCTCGCGGCCTTCGAGAAAACCCGCTGGATCTTTCTGCAACCGGTGCTGGTCTCCATGTTGCTGGTGATCGGTGTGCTGCTGGGCTGTGGCTTGAGCTACGCCGAGTACCGCAAGAGCACGGAGATCCTCAGTATTCTCCTGGGCCCGGCCACAGTGGCGCTGGCCGTACCGCTGTACCTCAACCTGCGGCGGATTCGGCAGTTGTTCTGGCCGATATTTACTACGCTGGTGATTGGAGGGGTGGTCGCCACCGGCCTGGGCGTACTGCTGGGGTGGTGGTTCGGTGCCGAGAACATGATCCTGATGACCATGGCGCCGAAATCGGTGACCTCGCCGATCGCCATGCTGGTGGCCGAACAGATTGGCGGGGTCGCAGCGCTGGCCGCGGTGTTCGTATTGATCACCGGGGTGATCGGGGCGATTTTCGGTCCGGCCATCCTCAATCGCTTGCAGGTGCACAGCCCGGAAGCCCGAGGCATGGCGCTGGGCATGACGGCTCACGCGGTGGGCACTTCGGTGGCCTTGCAGGAAAGTGACGAGTGCGGTGCTTTCGCGGCGCTGGCGATGAGTCTGATGGGTGTGGCCACGGCGGTCTTCCTGCCGTTGGCGGTGTCGTTGGTGGTTTAAGGAAACCTGTATGAGCCTGGCGCTTTTCCCGCTGAACACGGTGCTGTTCCCCGACTGCATTCTCGATTTGCAGATTTTCGAGGCGCGCTACCTGGACATGATCGGTCGCTGCATGAAACAGGGCAGTGGCTTCGGCGTGGTGTGCATCCTTGAGGGCGAAGAGGTGGGCATCGCCCCGGAAGGTTTCGCGCGGGTGGGCTGCGAAGCGCTGATCACCGACTTCCATCAGCAGGACAACGGCCTGCTGGGGATCCGGGTCAAGGGCGGGCGGCGTTTTCGGGTGCTGAGCAGCGAAGTGCAGCGCGATCAGTTGCGGGTGGCTGAAGTCGAGTGGCTGGGCGAGGCGCCGGAGCGGCCGCTGCAGGAGGAAGACGGGGACCTGATCGCCTTGCTCAAGGCGCTGGCCGAGCACCCGATGGTCGAAGCCCTGAACATGGGTACCGAAGCCACTGGCCAGCAGTCGCTGGCCAACCAGTTGGCTTATCTGTTGCCATTCTCCGAACTGGACAAGATCGACCTGTTGCAACTGGACGATCCGCAACAACGCCTGGATGCGATCCAGGCCTTGCTGGACGAATTGCAGGGCGAGCTGTTCGCCTGATCCTCGCGGCTACAACACCTCAATACGCATAACGCAGCATGGCGTGCGGTAGATGCCTGACTGCCTCGAAACCGAACAACGCGATCAGCGCTGGCAATACCAGCCACCAGATCTTGGCCGGCATGGGTTCCAGCGGGGTCTGGCGCTGGGCGACCCACAGGCTGGCGGCGCACACGCAGGCGGCAAGCATGGCGCCGGCGAGGATGTCGGAGGGCCAATGTGCACCCAGGTAAATCCGCGACACGGCAATCGCGGCCGCCGGCAGACAGCCCAGCAGCAGCCAGGTCAGGCGCATGCGTGGCGGTTGGCCGCGACCGGCGAGCACCGCCAGGGTCAGGAACAGGGCGAACGAGCCGGAACTGTGGCCGCTGGGCATGCTGTAGCTGGTCAGTGGGTCGGTCAGGACTTCCGGGCGCATGCGGGCGAAGAACAGCTTGGTGCCGGTGTTGGCCAGCGCAGTGCACAGCAGCGTGGCGCCCGCAAAAATCGCCTGCCGCCATTGCCGGGCAACCAGCAACAGCAGGGTGACCAGGGCGCTGGCGAGCAGCATGGTGCGGAATTCGCCGAACTGGGTGAGCACCACCATCACCTCGTCCATTGCCGGGCTGCGGTGCTCCTGGACCAGGGCCATCAGGCCCTGGTCGAAATGGTTCAGGTAGGGGTAACCAATGAACAGCCCAGCCAGGATCGCCAGGCTGAGGCCGGCCACCAACGGGCTGGCCTTGCGATGGCGGCGCACGGTGCTGTTGATGCTCAGGCCCAGCAGCAGGGCGATGCTGGCGGCGACTATTCCCGCTTGCGGCCAGAAACCTTCAGGCAAGGGCAGGCGGATCGCCGCGCCCGTGGCCCAGCCCGGCAGCAGGTAGGCGACTGTCCAGCCGGCCGCGGCCAGCAGGCTGACGGCGAAAAAACGCGGGAACGACATGTCGAACATGCCGGCGACCATCGGCAGCATGGGGCGCAAGGGACCGATAAAGCGTCCGACCAACAGGCTGGCGATACCGTAACGCTGGAAATAGGCTTCGGCGCCGTTGATCCATTCCGGGTGATGGCGCAGCCCCGGCAGGCGGCGGATGTTCTGGTGAAAACGCCGGCCCAGCAGGTAGGACACCACGTCCCCGAGCAAACCGCCGAAGAACCCCAGCGCCAGGGTTTCACCCAGGGACAGAGCGCCGCTGCCGGCCATCACGGCAATGGCGAACAGCAGCACGGTGCCAGGCACGATCAGGCCGGCAATCGCCAGGCATTCGACGCAGGCGACGATGAACACGGCTGCCGCCAGCCATTGGGGATTCATCGTCAGCCAGCCGGTTATTCCGTCGAGCCATTGGCCCATAGGTTTTCAACTCCGATTATTCGGTGGGTTAACTGTAGAAGCGGACTTGCTCGCGATAAAACCATCCGCGGGCACGCCGGTTCCTGCGAAAGGGATCAATCGAGCAGCAAATAGTCGCGACCTTCGACCTGCCCGCGACGTAGCGGGTTCCGGGTGCAGTAGGGGGCGTAGGCGGCGTCGACAAAGCGGTACATCAAGTGCTCATCGCGGCCGTGAGGGATGCCCAGGCGGGTGGTCTGGATGACGCTGGCGACGGGCGTGCCGACATCCTCGACGAACAGCACTTCATGGTCGAAGCGCTTGGCATCCCACACCGGGACTTTCAGGCCCAGTGCCTTGCACAGCAGGGTCTGGCCGGCGCAGAGCTTCTGCGAGGGGCGCGGCCGGCCGCTGGCGTCGGGATTGTTCAGGAGCATCTGCGCCAGGCTGGCGGGGCCCGAGACTTCGTCGACCCAGGGGTAGGCCGACTTGATCAGCACCGCGTTGCCCGGCCCCTGGGCGCTGAAGTTCAGCGAGTCGCCGCCGCGGGCGTAGTACATATAGATGTGGCCACCGTCCAGAAACAAAGCCTTACGCTTTTCTGTGTAGCCAAGGGAGGCATGGCTGCCTTTTTCCTCGCAGTAATAGGCTTCTGTTTCGATAATGCGCGCCGACAGCCACAGATCGCCGACCCGATGGCGGATGATTTTGCCGAGCAGTTCACGGGCCAGGACCTGGGCGTCTCGATCGAAAAAGCTGTCGGGCAGGGCCTTGGGCAGCGTCGGAGTGGACAGAATGGACATGGTGGCCAGGAGCGATGACGGGAATTGGGTCGGAATGATATCAATTCCAGGCTTAATTCAGGCTGAACGAGAGGTATTTGCCGTCCATTTCGACCATCCGCCCGTGACCGCTGTCCGTGGACCGGCGCGACAGCTATAATCAGCCGCTTTCCTCTTTGCCAAGACCACAGCAGACCATGACTGAGTCCGTTCTTGACTACATGACCCGTTTGGGTCGCGCTGCCCGCGAAGCCTCGCGGGTAATCGCCCGTGCCACCACTGCGCAGAAAAACCGCGCATTGCTGGCGGCTGCCGATGCATTGGACGCTGCTCGCCCCGAGCTGAGCGCAGCCAATGAGCAGGACCTGGCCAACGGCCGGGCCAATGGTCTGGAACCGGCATTGCTCGATCGTCTGGCGCTGACCCCGGTGCGTATCGACGAAATGATCGAAGGCCTGCGTCAGGTGGCCAAGCTGCCTGACCCCATCGGTGAAATCCGCGATATGCGCTACCTGCCTTCGGGCATCCAGGTCGGCAAGATGCGCGTGCCCCTGGGCGTGATCGGCATCATCTACGAGTCGCGTCCCAACGTGACCATCGATGCTGCCAGCCTGTGCCTGAAGTCCGGCAACGCGACCATCCTGCGTGGCGGCTCCGAGGCGATCAATTCCAATCGCGCCATTGCCACCTGCATCCAGCAAGGGCTGGCGGTGGCCGGCCTGCCGGCGCAAGTGGTGCAGGTGGTGGAAACCACCGATCGCGCGGCCGTTGGCGCGCTGATCACCATGCCCGAGTTCGTCGACGTGATCGTGCCGCGTGGCGGCAAGAGCCTGATCGAGCGGGTCAGCCGCGACGCCAAGGTGCCGGTGATCAAGCACCTGGACGGCGTCTGCCATGTGTTCATCGACGTGGCGGCCGACCTGGACAAGGCGATTCGCATCGCCGATAACGCCAAGACCCAGCGTTACGCGCCCTGCAACACCATGGAGACCCTGCTGGTCCACGCCGGTATTGCCGAGCGCGTATTGCCGCCGCTGGCGGCGATCTATCGCGACAAGAAGGTCGAGCTGCGCGGTTGCCCGCGTACCCGTGCCTTGCTGGGCGACGATGTGATCGAGGCCACCGAAGAAGACTGGCGCACCGAATACACCGCGCCAATCCTGTCGATCCTGGTGGTCGACAGCCTGGACGCGGCCATCGAGCACATCAACACCTACGGTTCGCAGCACACCGACGCCATCGTCACCGAGAACTTCACCGACGCCCGGCGTTTCCTCAACGAGGTGGATTCCAGCTCGGTGATGGTCAATGCCTCGACCCGGTTTGCCGACGGTTTCGAATATGGCCTGGGCGCGGAGATCGGTATTTCCACCGATAAGCTGCACGCCCGTGGTCCGGTCGGCCTGGAAGGGCTGACCAGCGAGAAATATGTCGTCTTCGGCGACGGCCATGTGCGCACTTGATGAGCAAACGTATCGGTCTGCTGGGCGGTACCTTCGACCCCGTGCACATCGGTCACCTGCGCAGCGCGCTGGAGGTGGCCGATTCGCTGGGGCTCGATGAGCTGCGGCTGACGCCCAGCGCGCGGCCACCGCATCGCGATACGCCGCAGGTGTCGGCCCTGGACCGTCTGGCGATGGTCGAGTGCGCGGTGGCGGGCGTTTCACCTCTGGTGGTGGACGACCGTGAGCTGAAACGGGACAAGCCGTCCTACACCATAGACACCCTGGAACAGATGCGGGCCGAGATGGCCGCGGATGACCAGTTGTTCCTGTTGCTGGGCTGGGACGCTTTTTGCGGCCTGCCTACCTGGCATCGCTGGGAAGAGTTGCTCCAGCATTGCCACATCCTGGTGCTGCAACGCCCGGATGCCGACAGCGAGCCGCCGGATGCGTTGCGCAACCTGCTGGCGGCGCGCTCGGTGAGCGATCCCCTGGCCCTGCAAGGGCCTGGAGGACACATTGCATTCGTCTGGCAGACACCGCTCGCGGTGTCCGCCACCCAGATCCGTCAACTGCTGGCCAGCGGTAAGTCGGTACGTTTCCTGGTGCCTGATGCGGTCCTGGCCTATATCGATGCACACGGTCTTTACCGTGGGCCGAACTGAAGGCGCGCTGCCGGCCGATGCCGTGCAACGCGCCAAACATACGAGCTGAACGAGTTTTATATGACTAACCAAGTAATGAAAGGCGAAGATCTGGTCAAGGTGGCAGTCGCCGCGCTGGAAGACGTCAAGGCCCAGGACGTCCTGGTGATCGATGTTCGCGACAAGCAGAGCATCACCGACTACATGATCATCGCCACCGGTACTTCCAACCGCCAGATCGGCGCGATGCTGGAAAAGGTCCGCGAGATGGTCAAGGCCCAGGGCGTCAAGCCGCTGGGTGAAGAAGGCAAGGGCGACAGCGACTGGGTGCTGCTGGACCTGGACGACGTGATCGTGCACATGATGACCGCCTCCGCACGCCAGTTCTACGACCTGGAACGCCTGTGGCAGGGCGCCGAGCAGAGCCGTGCGGCCGATGGCAAGCACCACAGCCCGGAACACACCCATGAGCACTTCACCAAGCTCAACAAAGACCAGCAATAAGGGACGGCTGTGCGCCTGCGTCTGATCGCTGTCGGTTCACGCATGCCCAAGTGGGTGGAAGAGGGTTGGCACGAGTATGCCAAGCGTCTGCCATCCGAACTGGCGCTGGAACTGGTGGAAATACCGCTCAATACCCGTGGCAAGAACGCCGATGTGGCCCGTTTCATCCGTCAGGAAGGCGAAGCCATGCTGGCCAAGGTCGGCCAGAACGAGCGGATCGTCACCCTCGAGGTCCACGGCAAGCCCTGGAGCACCGAGCAGCTGGCGGTGGAACTGGATCGCTGGCGCCTCGACTCGCGCACCGTGAACTTCATGGTCGGCGGCCCCGAGGGGCTGGCGCCGGAAGTCTGCGCGCGGGCGGACCAGCGCTGGTCGCTGTCGCCTTTGACCTTGCCGCACCCGTTGGTACGGATCCTGATCGGTGAACAGCTGTATCGCGCCTGGACAGTCCTGTCCGGGCACCCTTATCACAAATAGCCCGCGCCCCTAATGTCCCAGCCGATCCGTATCAAGGACCACGAAAAAGACGCCCGTCTGGTGCGTGGCCGGGTCGTGTTCGGGGCTATTGCCGTGGTCTGCCTGATCGGGGTGCTGATCGCGCGCCTGTATTACCTGCAGGTGATCCAGTACGACTATCACTCGACCCTGTCGGAAAACAACCGGGTCCACGTCCAGCCGATTCCACCGACCCGCGGCCTGATCTTCGACCGTAATGGCGTAGTAGTGGCCGATAACCGGCCGAGCTTCAGCCTGAGCATGACCCGCGAGCGTTCCGGCGATTGGCGCCAGGTGCTCGACGTCATTGTCGAAGTGCTGGAGCTGACGCCGGAAGACCGGGTGCTGTTCGAGAAACGCATGAAGCAGGGACGCCGGCCGTTCGAGCCGGTGCCGATCCTATTCGAGCTCAACGAAGAGCAGATCGCCCGGATCGCGGTCAACCAGTTCCGCCTGCCCGGGGTGGAAGTGGTGGCGCAGTTGGTCCGCCATTACCCCCAGGGCGCGCACTTCGCGCACTCGGTGGGCTACATGGGGCGGATCAACGAGAAAGAGCTGAAGACCCTGGACCCGGTGAACTACAGCGGCACCCACCACATCGGCAAGACCGGTATCGAGCGTTTCTACGAGCCCGAGCTGCACGGCCAAGTGGGTTACGAAGAGGTCGAAACCAACGCTCGCGGCCGCGTGTTGCGGGTGCTCAAGCGGACCGACCCGATTCCCGGCAAGGACATTGTCCTGAGCCTGGACATCAAGCTGCAGGAAGCCGCCGAGGCTGCCTTGGGCGGGCGGCGTGGCGCGGTGGTAGCGCTGGACCCGAACACCGGGGAAGTGCTGGCCATGGTCAGCCAGCCGAGCTTCGACCCGAACCTGTTCGTGACCGGCATCAGCTTCAAGGCCTATGCCGAGCTGCGCGACTCCATCGACCGTCCGCTGTTCAACCGGGTGCTGCGCGGCCTGTACCCGCCGGGTTCGACCATCAAGCCGGCGGTGGCGATCGCCGGC
The DNA here is from genome assembly GCF_028640875.1 of Pseudomonas sp. SBT1-2. Classification (NCBI taxonomy): domain Bacteria; kingdom Pseudomonadati; phylum Pseudomonadota; class Gammaproteobacteria; order Pseudomonadales; family Pseudomonadaceae; genus Pseudomonas; species Pseudomonas sp. SBT1-2. The sequence goes on from NZ_JAQZAA010000113.1 coordinate 108,590, forward strand.
CTCGATTCCGGAGTGGTGACGGCCTCCACGCGGGTCTATGACCCGGGCTACTACCAACTGCCCAACTACGACCACAAGTACCGTAACTGGAACCGCAGCGGTGACGGTTACGTCGACCTCGACACCGCGATCATGCGGTCCAACGACACCTACTTTTATGACCTGGCCCACAAGCTGGGGATCGATCGGTTGTCGGCCTACATGAACAAGTTCGGTATCGGCCAGAAGGTCTCGCTGGACATGTTCGAGGAATCGCCGGGCCTGATGCCGTCGCGGGAATGGAAGCGCGCCACCCGCCGCCAGGCCTGGTTCCCGGGTGAGACGCTGATTCTCGGGATCGGCCAGGGCTACATGCAGTCCACCCCGTTGCAGTTGGCCCAGGCCACGGCGCTGGTGGCGAACAAGGGCAAATGGAACCGTCCGCACCTGGCCAGGACCATCGAGGGCGAAAAGCCGGTGGACGAAAACCCGATGCCGGACATCGTCCTGCGCGATCCGTCGGACTGGACGAAGGTCAACCACGGCATGCAGCAGGTGATGCACGGTGCCCGTGGTACCGCGCGCAAGGCGGCCATCGGCTCGCAATACCGGATCGCCGGCAAGAGTGGTACGGCCCAGGTGGTCGCGATCAAGCAGGGCGAGAAGTACGACCGCTCCAAGGTCCAGGAGCGCCATCGCGACCACGCCCTGTTCGTCGGCTTCGCGCCGGCGGAAAACCCGAAAATCGTGGTCTCGGTCATGGTCGAGAACGGCGAGTCCGGCTCCGGCGTGGCGGCCCCGGTGGTGCGCCAGGTGATGGACGCCTGGCTCCTCGGCCCGGATGGCCTGCTCAAGCCTGAGTTTGCCGGCCCTATCAGTGCGGAGGCTACGGCCCGTGAAGAGTAATTTCGATCGCATCCTGTCCAGCGAGGATGTGATGCGTCGCCGTGCGACGCTGTTGCAGCGCATGCACATCGACGGCCCATTGCTGATCCTGCTGCTGACCCTGGCGGCCGGCAGCCTGTTCGTCCTGTATTCAGCGAGCGGCAAGAGCTGGGACCTGCTGGGCAAGCAGGCGACGTCATTCGGCATCGGCCTGGTGTCGATGATCATCATCGCCCAGCTCGAGCCCCGGTTCATGGCGCGTTGGGTGCCACTGGCCTATGTATTCGGCGTGGTGCTGCTGGTGGTGGTGGATGTCATGGGACACAACGCCATGGGCGCCACCCGCTGGATCAATATCCCCGGGGTGATCCGCTTCCAGCCCTCGGAGTTCATGAAGATCATCATGCCGGCGACCATCGCCTGGTACCTGGCCAAGCGCAGCTTGCCGCCGCAGCTCAAGCATGTGGGCATCAGCCTGATCCTGATCGGAATCCCGTTCATTCTGATCGTGCGCCAGCCGGACCTCGGCACCTCGCTGCTGATCCTTGCCGGTGGCGCCTTCGTGCTGTTCATGGGCGGCCTGCGCTGGCGCTGGATCCTCAGCGTGCTGGCTGCCGCGGTGCCGGTGGCGATCGCCATGTGGTTCTTCATCATGCACGACTACCAGAAGCAGCGGATCCTGACCTTCCTCGATCCGGAAAGCGATCCGCTGGGCACCGGCTGGAACATCATTCAGTCCAAGGCGGCCATCGGTTCCGGTGGCGTCTTCGGCAAGGGCTGGTTGCTGGGCACTCAGTCCCACCTGGACTTTTTGCCCGAGAGCCACACCGACTTTATTATCGCGGTCATGGGCGAAGAGTTCGGCCTGGTGGGCATTTGCGCCCTGCTGCTGATCTATCTGCTGCTGATCGGTCGTGGGCTGGTAATCACCGCCCAGGCGCAGACGCTGTTCGGCAAATTGCTCGCCGGCGCCCTGACCATGACGTTTTTTGTTTACGTTTTCGTCAACATCGGTATGGTCAGTGGCCTGTTGCCGGTCGTGGGGGTGCCGTTGCCGTTCATTAGCTACGGAGGAACTTCGCTGGTGACGCTGCTGTCAGCGTTTGGGGTTTTGATGTCGATCCATACCCATCGCAAGTGGATCGCGCAGGTTTGAATAAGGTGAAGAATTCAATGCAAGTAATGCGTGGCTGGACCGCTCGGTATGCGCCGTGGGTCGGTCTGGTAGGCATCCTTGGTGCAGCGCAGGAAGCGCTGGCCGGCGGCGAATACGAAGGTTCGCCCCAAGTGGCCGAGTTCGTGGGCGAAATGACTCGCGACTATGGCTTCGCGGGTGAACAGCTGATGGGGGTGTTTCGCGAGGCCGAGCGCAAGCAGTCGATCCTCGATGCCATTTCCCGGCCCGCCGAGCGGGTCAAGCAGTGGAAAGAATACCGGCCGATGTTCATTACCGACGCGCGTATCGCCCGCGGTGTGGACTTCTGGCGCCAGCACGAGGCGGTATTGGCCCGTGCCGAGCAGGAATACGGGGTTCCGGCCCAGGTGATCGTGTCGATCATCGGTGTCGAAACCTTCTTCGGGCGCAACACCGGTAACTATCGGGTGATCGATGCGCTGTCGACCCTGGGCTTCGATTACCCGCCACGTGCCGAGTTCTTCCGCAAGGAATTGCGCGAATTCCTGCTGCTGGCGCGCGAGGAACAGGTCGATCCACTGACCCTCAAAGGCTCCTACGCCGGCGCCATGGGCTTGCCGCAGTTCATGCCAAGCAGTTTTCGCGCCTATGCTGTGGACTTCGACGGCGACGGCCACATCAATATCTGGACCAATCCGGACGATGCCATCGGCAGTGTTGCCAGCTATTTCAAGCGTCACGGCTGGGAGGCCGGGCAGCCGGTGGTCAGCCGGGCCGAAGTGCGTGGCGATCAGGTCGACGAGGGTCTGACCACCGGTATCGAACCGACGAAAACCGTTGGGGAGTTGCGGGCGCTGGGCTGGTCGAGTCATGATGCGCTGCGCGATGATATGCCGGTCACGGCTTTTCGCCTGGAAGGTGACAATGGCCCCGAATACTGGATGGGCCTGAAGAATTTCTACGCGATCACGCGTTATAACCGCAGCGTGATGTACGCCATGGCCGTACATCAGCTCTCTGAACAGCTGGTCCAAGCACGGGGCGTCAAGTAATGCTGGCATCGCCAATCCGCAAACCCCTGAAGCTGGTGGCTCTTGCCGCGTTGTCCTTGCTGGTGGTCAGTTGTTCGTCAACCCAGGCGCCGAAACAGAAAGGCCCGGCGACGGCCGCACGTTCGAAACCGGTCCTGGACATCAACCGCGCCCACAAAGACGGCGCGCCCTGGTGGGACGTCGATGTATCGCGTATCCCTGACGCCACGCCGACCCTGCACACCGGCCCGTACAAGGCCAACCCTTATACGGTGCTGGGCAAGACCTATTTCCCGATGGCCGAATCCAAGCGTTATGTCGCTTCGGGCACGGCTTCCTGGTACGGCACCAAGTTCCACGGGCAGAACACCGCCAATGGCGAGGTGTATGACCTGTACGGCATGAGTGCCGCGCACAAGACCCTGCCCTTGCCGAGTTATGTCCGAGTGACCAACCTGGACAACCACAAGAGCGTGATCCTGCGGGTCAACGACCGTGGGCCGTTCTATTCGGACCGGATCATCGATTTGTCCTATGCCGCGGCCAAGAAGCTCGGTTATGCCGAGATCGGCACTGCCCGGGTCAAGGTCGAGGGCATCGACCCGCAGGAATGGTGGGCCCAGCGCGGCCGGCCGGCGCCCTTGATGCTCAACGAGCCGAAAGCCGCGCCAGTGATGACGGCGTCCACGGGGACCGTCGAACAATGGACTCCACCTGCGCAGCAGCACGCCGCGGCCGTCGTGCCGGTGCAGCTGGATGCAAAAAAAAACGCTTCTGCGCAAGCCTCTGGCCAGTATCTGCAGGTGGGCGCCTTCGCCAACCCGGACGCTGCCGAGCTCCTGCGCTCGAAGCTGAGCGGGATGGTGAGCGCTCCGGTGTTCATCAGCTCGATCGTGCGCAATCAACAGACCCTGCACCGGGTACGCCTGGGGCCGATCGGCTCGCAGGGTGAGATCCAGCAAGTGCAGAACAGTGTCCGGCTGGCCAATCTGGGGCAGCCGAGCCTGGTAACCGCCGAGTAATCGGATTCTGATTCATGGTTCACCCGCGGTATTTGGGGGGTGAACCCAGGTTGTTGGCTCGTCGTACAACAAAAGCCCGGCAAGGGTCGTGAGTGAACAACTGAACACGCGACAGCCCTTTAGAAGGCTGTCTGAATAGTTTTGTCCGCGAGGACAAGTTTCCATTAGCAATTTCGAGAGACGGATGAACATCACCACCTTTGCCAAACGCCTGTGTCTGCTTGTCCCGCTGATCATCACGCCTGCCGCCTGGGCGGTAGAAGTGATGCCGTCGCCACCGCAGCTGGCCGCCAAGTCCTATGTGCTCATGGAGGCCAGCAGCGGTAACGTGCTGGTGGAGAACAACGGTGACCAGCGTCTGCCGCCAGCCAGCCTGACCAAGCTGATGACGGCCTACATCGCGACCCTGGAAATCCGTCGCGGCCAGATCGGTGAGAACGACCCGGTGACCGTCAGCGAGAACGCCTGGCGTACCGGCGGTTCGCGGATGTTCATCAAGGTCGGTTCGCAGGTCACTGTCAGCGACCTGCTGCACGGCATCATCATTCAGTCGGGTAACGACGCCAGCGTCGCGGTTGCCGAGCACATCGCCGGCAGCGAAGACGCCTTTGCCGACATGATGAACAAGACCGCCGGCGACCTGGGCATGACCAATAGCCACTTCATGAACCCGACCGGCCTGCCGAACCCCGAGCACTACTCGTCGGCGCACGACATGGCGGTCCTGGCTCGCGCCATCATTCACGAAGACCCGGCTCACTACGCGATCTACTCGCAGAAAGAGTTCTTCTGGAACGGCATCAAGCAACCTAACCGCAACCTGTTGCTGTGGCGTGACAAGACCGTCGATGGCCTGAAAACCGGCCACACCGACGAAGCCGGCTACTGCATGGTGTCCTCGGCCGTGCGTGACGGCATGCGCCTGATCGCCGTGGTGTTCGGTACCAACAGCGAGCAGGCTCGTGCAGCCGAAACCCAGAAGCTGCTGACCTATGGTTTCCGCTTCTTCGAAACCCAGACCTTCTACCAGAAGGGCACCGAGCTGGCTCAGGCGCCTGTCTGGAAAGGCACTACCTCCCAGGTCAAGGCCGGTCTGGCCCAGGACCTGAGCATGACCATGCCAAAAGGCCAGCTGAAGAAGCTCGCGGCCAGCATGACCATGAATCCACAATTGATCGCGCCTATCGCCAAGGGCGACGTGATCGGTAAAGTCGAAGTGAAACTGGACGACAAGGTGGTGCACAGTGCCGACCTGATCGCTCTGGACGCGGTCGACGAAGGTGGTATCTTCCGCCGCATGTGGGATAGCATCCGCCTATTCTTCTACGGCTTGTTCAACTGATATTGTCGACCCGCGTGGCCCTCGCTCTGAAGTAGAGCGGGGCCGCGTCCGTCGCCACGGCTTACGAGGCCGTTACGCCATGACAGACACCGAAGTAAAGGCGCCAAAGATCGAATTCCCCTGCGCGGATTACCCGATTAAGGTGATCGGCGACACCGGCGTGGGTTTCAAGGACAAGATCATCGCGATCCTTGAAAAACACGCGACCGTTGACCACAAGACCCTGGCCGAGCGCCAGAGCACCAACGGCAAGTACACGACCATCCAGCTGCACATCATCGCCACCGGTCAAGAACAGCTGTACGACATCAACAGCGAGTTGCGGGCCACCGGTTTCGTGCACATGGTGCTGTGATGCCACAAACGCTGGGCTTTCGCGAGCTCGGCCAGATGGCCTACGAGCCGGTCTGGCAGGCCATGCAACGCTTTACCAACGAACGCGGCACCGACGCTCCCGATGAAGTCTGGCTGGTGCAACATCCACCGGTCTTTACCCAGGGCCAGGCGGGCAAGGCCGAACACCTGTTGCTTCCCGGGGATATCCCGGTGGTGCAGGTCGACCGGGGTGGCCAGGTGACCTATCACGGTCCTGGCCAACTGGTGGCTTATCTGCTGCTGGACGTGCGCCGTTTGGGTTTTGGCGTGCGAGACCTGGTCAGCCGGATGGAGCAGTGCCTGGTCGAGCTGCTGGCCGGCTACGGCGTGGCTGCGGCGGCCAAGCCGGATGCCCCCGGCGTTTACGTCGATGGCGCGAAAATCGCCTCCCTGGGCCTGCGGATCCGCCATGGTTGTTCCTTTCATGGCCTGGCCTTGAACGTGGACATGGATCTGCAGCCGTTTCGACGGATTAACCCCTGTGGCTATGCCGGGCTGGCAATGACCCAGCTGAGCGACCACGCAGGACCGATTGAATTTGCCGAGGTAAGTGCCCGGCTGCGTGCGCAGCTCGTCAAACACCTCGACTATGCTGAGCAGACGACCCTAACGGGCGGAATCGACTGATATGACTACTGCGCAAGACGCTGTGCAAACCCTGATCCCGACGCTGGATGTTTCCGAGCGCCCGGCCCGTGCGAAAGTTGAAACCGGCGTTAAATTGCGCGGTGCCGAGAAAGTCGCACGTATCCCGGTGAAGATCATCCCGACCACCGAACTGCCGAAGAAACCGGACTGGATTCGCGTGCGTATTCCGGTGTCCCCGGAAGTCGACCGGATCAAGCAATTGCTGCGCAAGCACAAATTGCACAGCGTCTGCGAAGAAGCCTCCTGCCCGAACCTGGGTGAGTGCTTCTCCGGCGGTACCGCGACTTTCATGATCATGGGCGACATCTGCACCCGTCGCTGCCCGTTCTGCGACGTCGGTCACGGCCGTCCGAAGCCTCTGGACGTCGATGAGCCGATGAACCTGGCGGTGGCTATCGCCGACCTGCGCCTGAAGTATGTGGTGATCACTTCGGTCGACCGCGACGACCTGCGCGACGGTGGTGCCCAGCACTTTGCCGACTGCATCCGCGAAATCCGCAAGCTGTCGCCGAACGTGCAGCTGGAAACCCTGGTCCCGGACTACCGTGGCCGCATGGACGTTGCGCTGGAAATCACCGCCGCCGAGCCGCCGGATGTGTTCAACCACAACCTGGAAACCGTGCCGCGCCTGTACAAGGCCGCGCGTCCGGGTTCGGACTACCAGTGGTCGCTGACCCTGCTGCAGAAGTTCAAGCAACTGGTGCCGCACGTACCGACCAAGTCCGGCCTGATGCTGGGCCTGGGCGAGACCGACGACGAAGTCATCGAAGTCATGAAGCGCATGCGCGAGCACGACATCGACATGCTGACCCTCGGCCAGTACCTGCAACCGTCCCGCAGCCACTTGCCGGTGCAGCGTTTCGTGCACCCGGACACCTTCGCCTGGTTCGCCGAGGAAGGTTACAAGATGGGCTTCAAGAACGTCGCCTCGGGCCCGCTGGTACGTTCCTCCTACCACGCCGACGAGCAGGCGAAGCTGGCCAAAGAAGGCCTGGTCTCCTGATGTAATGCGCCCGCAAGGTCTTTCCTTGCGGGCGTCATCTTCCGTTACGCCCGCGTCTCCCTCCCTTCATAGACTTTTCCTGCAAGCGCCGTGGCGTTTCGGCACTTCTGTTTGCCCGCTTTCATGGCTACTGTGCACTAGAGAATCCACACAGGGAGAACCATTGGATGACCCTCCAACCGACTGACGTCCTTTGTGCGCAACGGCCGGTGCCGACGCTGCCTTCGCAAGGGCTGATCGGCTTGATTGCACCTGCCGGGCCCGCGGCCCTGGATACCGAGCAAGCCGCCCGCTGGATGCGCGCTCGAGGTTATTCGCTGCGGATCTACCCCGGAGTCCAGCAGAAGGACGGCTATCTGGCCGGTAGCGACGAGGTCCGCCTGAACGACCTGCACGCCGCTTTCGCCGATGACGATGTCGATGCGATCCTGTGCCTGCGGGGGGGCTACGGCAGCCCACGCTTGCTCGACCGGATCGATTACGACCTGTTGCGCCGCCACGCCAAGCCGTTTGTCGGCTACAGCGACATCACCGCGCTGCACCTGGCCATCAATCGTCATGCCGGTTTCGTGACCTTTCACGGGCCGATGCTCAATGCCGACCTGCTGGGCGACAAGCAGCCACCGACCGAGTCCTCGCTGTTCAGCCTGCTCAGGGGGCAACTGAAGGCTGGCAGCCTGCTGGCGCATCCGGCGGCTTATCCCTTGACCACCATCGAGCCCGGCATCGCCTGCGGCCAGTTGCAGGGGGGCAATCTGTCGTTGATCGCCGCGACCATGGGCACGCCGTATGAGATCAATGCTGACGGCATCATTCTGTTCATCGAAGACATCAACGAGCCGCTGTACCGGATCGACCGTCTGCTGACGCACCTGCGCCTGGCCGGCACGCTCGACAGGCTTCGTGGTGTGCTGGTGGGAGATGTGGCGGGCGTGGAGCCCCAGGCGCTTGCCGGGCTGCTCAAGCAGACCTTCGAACCCCTGCGCATTCCTGTGCTGGCTGGATGGCGCAGTGGTCACTGCGATCCGAACCTGACCCTGCCGTTGGGAGCGATGGTCAGGCTGGATGCGGGGGAGAAGCAGTTGATCCTGGAACAGGACGTGGTGTTCGGCTGATCAGCCCGTGCCCGCTCCCCTTGTGGGAGCGAGCGTGTCCAAGACGATTACCCTGATGACTGGCGCGCAGGCCGGCTCAGCGCGAGCGCAGGCTCTCCAGTAGCTTGTGGGTCGGGTAGCCATCGGCAGGCCAGCCCAGCGATTGCTGCGCGCTGCGAATCGCCTTGCGGGTATTGGCGCCGATAATGCCGTCCGGGTTGCCGGCATCGTAATTGTTGGCGCTGAGCAGGCTCTGCAACTCGATGCGCTCGGAGCGGCTGAGGGGCATGTCGTCTTTCGGCCAAACGCCGTTGATCAAGCCCGAACCGTTGAAGCGTTGCGACAACAGGTTCACCGCCAGGGCATAGGACGAAGAGTTGTTGTACTTCAGAACGGCGCGGAAGTTGTCGAGGATCAGGAACGCCGGACCGCGATAACCCGCCGGCAGCAGCAAGGCCGCCGAAAGCTGCTCGGAGCCTGGCGGAACGCTGGCGCCGTTGGGCAGCTTCATGCCCAGGCGCAGCCACTCGGACACCGGTTTACGGATCGCACCGTCCGCCAGCGCATAGTCGAAGCCGCTCGCCAACTCCACTTCGAAACCCCATGGCTGGCCTTTCTGCCAGCCGGAGCTTTGCAGATAATGCGCCGTCGAGGCCAGGGCGTCGGCCGGGCTGTTCCAGATATCGCGACGGCCATCGCCGTCGAAGTCCACGGCGTGGGTGTTGTAGGTGGTCGGGATGAACTGGGTCTGCCCCATTGCGCCGGCCCAGGAGCCGAGCATCTTCTCGGGCTGGATATCGCCGTGCTGGAGAATCTGCAGGGCGGCCAGCAGCTGGCTGTTGGCAAAGGCCGGGCGACGGCCTTCGTAGGCCAGGGTCGCGAGGGAGCGGATGACCGATTTGTTGCCCTGGAACTCACCGAAATTGCTTTCCATGCCCCAGACCGCTACCAGCGCCTGGCGATCGACGCCATAACGCTGTTCGATCTGCTGCAGGATGTCGGCGTACTGATTGATCAGCGCCTGGCCTTTACGCACACGCAGCGGCGACAGAGCGCCGTCGAGGTACTCCCACACCGGCCGGGTGAATTCCGGCTGGCTGCGGTCGGCCTTGATCACGCCCATGTCCGGGGTGATACCGGCGAACGCCCGGTCGAAAAGATCGGCGCGGATCCCCGCGTTCAGGGCTTCGACACGGAAACCTGCCTGCCATTGGGCAAAGGTCTGGGTTGGCTGGATGTCCAGGTTGTCGACGGCCAGCGGAGCGACGGTTGCAGGCGCGGCGAGAGGGGCGGCTTGAATGCTTTGGAGTGGCTGGGCATCGGCGGCGGTGGGTTTTTCCGCGCAGGCGACGAGCAGGGCAAGGCTGGAGGCAGCGATCAGTTGGCGCAGGTGCCAACGACGGGAAAGACAGAAGGGCATGCACAGGTCCAGAGAATACGAATCAGATACAGACCTTATCACGCCGGCGGGGTTCTCTGCTTTAGGCAGCCAGAAAGTAAGAAGCCTCCCAGCTTTTAGACTGGAAGGCTTCGCGGCGGTAGCTGCCTTTGCCCTTGGCGGGTCGTTCCTGACGACTGCGGAACAGGGGCTGGGCGATGATGGATTTGGCCTTGTTGGGGCCATGCTTGGATGGCTTGCTCATTTTGGGTTCTCGCTTGAGGTGGGTTTGCGCGGCAGATGATCGGCCAGCTTTACCCCGCTGTCCAGCCCTGTGATGTGTAGGACTTTTCAGTGTCTTTCGTTGGATCTCCCGAACCTGTAGGAGCGAGCCTGCTCGCGATAGCGATCGGCCAGGAAACCGCGGTACCGGCTGGCGCTGATCGCGAGCAAGCTCGCTCCTACAAAGTGTCAGGTTATTCGGCGGGGAGAGGCAAGCGTTGTCCGGCCATCAGCAGCGACAGGCGGCTCAGGCTGCTCCAGGGCGAGCCAGCAGCCTGCCCCTTGATCTGCGCATCGATGCGCTGGGCATCGAGCAGCAATTGCGCCCAGCGCGGCGCGGAATAGCGCTGCAGGGCCTTGCTCATCAGCAGCTTGCGTTTGTCCCAGACGGGCGGGCGGGCCTGGCTGAACACTTTATCCAGCGGAGTGCCCTGGCTGTACTGCAGCGACATATTGGCCAGCGACCGCAGTTCCCGGGACAGTGCCCAGAGAATCACCGGAGGCTCGACACCTTCGCCGCGCAGGCCTTCGAGCATGCGCAGGGCATGCGCGGCCTCACCGTTGAGGATCGCGTCCACCAGCCCGAAAACGTCGAAGCGCGCACTGTCGGCGACTGCCGCTTGCACGGTTTCCACCGTGATCTGGCCACCCTCGGCCATCAGCTTGAGCTTTTCGATTTCCTGGGCCGCGGCCAGCAGGTTGCCTTCTACCCTGGCCGCGATGAGTTCCACGGCGTCCTGGCTGGCGGAAAGCCCGGCCTGGGACAGGCGTTGGCGAATCCACTGCGGCAACTGGCTGGCATCCACCGGCCAGATCTGGATGAACTGGGTCTGCTCGCCATCGATCAGGGCCTTGCCCCACTTGGTCTTTTGCGCGCTGCCATCGAGCTTGGGCAGGCTGATCAGCAGCAGGGTGTCTTCGGCCGGCCGTGAACAGTATTCGATGAAGGCCGCTGCGCCTTTGTCGCCGGGCTTGCCGGAAGGCAGGCGCAGTTCCAGCAGGCGTTTTTCGGCGAACAGCGACATGCTCGCACCGGCTTGCAGCAGGGTGCCCCAATCGAAATTGGCGTCGGCGCTGAATACCTGGCGTTCATCGAAGCCCTGCTGGCGGGCGGCGCTGCGAATGGCATCGGCGGCTTCCTGGCACAGCAACGGATCATCGCCACTGATGACGTAGACCGGTGCGAGCGTGCCTTGCAGGTGTTTGCCGAGTTGAGCGGGGGCGAGTTTCATAAGGAAGGGCAAGCGGGGCGCTTGCGCGCCCCACGAGACTTACTGGTTCGGCAACTGCATGGGCGACTGTTGCGGGGTTTCCGCCTCAGCCTTCTGCGCGGCTTCCAGCGCCTCGGCCTCGGCCTTGGCGCGGGCATCCGCGGTCTGCTGCAGTTGATCCAGCTGGGTCGGGGTCAGCAGTTGCAGGCGCAGCATCATGTTCTGCACCAGGTCGCGACGCATTTCCTTGCGCACTTCCAGCGACTCCTGGTCGGAACCCACCAGGTTGTTGCCGTCGTGGATGTAGACCTTCTGCACTTGCAGTTTGTCGCTGAGCAGGGACAGGTTGTTCTGGCCCTGGATTTCGTAGTTCAGCACGGTGGTCATTTCATACTCGGCCGAACGACCGGCACCGGCGTAGCTGAGGCTGCGCTGGGATTCCTGTTCGCGGGTCAGCACCAGCTTGTAAGGCGCGCCGGCATAGACCTTGACGCCACTGCTCTGCAGGACCTGGCGCAGCTGGGTCACGGTTTCGCCGTAAGCGTTACGGGCGCTCAGGTCGAGTTCCTTGATCGCCAGTTCGGTGGTGCCGGTACCGCGCAGCTGAAAGCCGCAGGCGCTCAGCAGTACGGCCAGGCCGATCACCAGGAGGTTGCGTTTGATCATCTTGTTGCTCCCCTTGAAACCATGTGGGCCGACAGGGCGGCCCTGGAGGTTTTATTCGGCGTCAGCCTTGGGCTGACGCCTGATCCAATTAGCTAGCGACGATATTGACCAGCTTGCCAGGCACGACGATCACTTTACGAATCGTCAGGCCTTCGGTGAAGCGCAGCACGTTCTCGTTGCTTCGAGCGGCGGCTTCGATCTCTTCACGGCTGGCGCTGGCTGGCATTTCGATCTGGCCACGCAGTTTGCCATTCACTTGAATGACCAGTTGCAGGCTGTCCTGAACCAGTGCGTTCTCATCCAGCACCGGCCAGCCGGCGTCGATGATGGCGCCGCTGCGACCCAGCTGGCTCCACAGCTCGTGGCTGATGTGCGGGGTGATCGGCGCCAGCAGCAGGGCCACGGTTTCCAGGCCTTCCTGCAACAGGGCACGGTCCTGCGGGGTGGCTTGCGGTGCTTTTTCCAACACGTTCATCAGCGTCATGACCTGAGCGATGGCGGTGTTGAATTTGTGGTTCTGGCCGACGTCCTGGCTAGCTTGCTTGATCGCCAGGTGGATGGCGCGACGAATGACTTTCTGTTCGTCGTTCAGCGCACCCAGTTCCAGTGCGCCCGGCAGGCCCTGGGCTACGTGAGACTGGGCCAGGCGCCAGACGCGCTTGAGGAAGCGATGGGCACCCTCGACGCCGGAGTCGGACCATTCCAGGCTCATGTCAGGTGGCGAAGCGAACATCATGAACAGGCGGCAGGTGTCCGCGCCGTACTGCTCGATCATCGACTGAGGGTCGACGCCGTTGTTCTTCGACTTGGCCATTTTCTCGGTACCGCCGATTTCCACCGGCAGGCCGTCGCTGATCAGCTTGGCGCCGACGATCTTGGCCTTGCTGTCACGCTCCAGCTCGACATCGGCCGGGTTGTACCAGGTGTAGGCACCGTTGGCTTCGCGGCGATAGTAGGTCTCGGCGACCACCATGCCTTGGGTCAGCAGGTTCTTGAACGGCTCGTTGGAGCTGACCAGGCCCTCGTCGCGCATCAGCTTGTGGAAGAAGCGGGCGTAGAGCAGGTGCAGGATCGCGTGTTCGATACCGCCGATGTACTGGTCCACCGGCAGCCAGTGGTTGGCCGCGGCCGGGTCGACCAGGCCACCCTCGTATTTTGGCGAGGCGTAGCGGGCGTAGTACCACGAGGACTCGACGAAGGTGTCCATGGTGTCGGTTTCACGCTTGGCAGGCTTGCCGCATTTCGGGCAGCTGCACTCGTAGAACTCGGGCATGCGCGCCAGTGGCGAGCCGGCGCCGTCCGGCACCACGTCTTCCGGCAGTACTACCGGCAGCTGGTCTTCCGGTACCGGTACATCGCCACAGCTGTCGCAGTGGATGATCGGGATCGGGCAGCCCCAGTAGCGCTGACGGCTGATGCCCCAGTCGCGCAGGCGGAACTGGGTACGGGATTGGCCAAGGTTTTTCTTCAGCAGGGCCACTTCGATGGCGTCGAAGGCACCGGCAAAATCCAGGCCGTTGAACTCGCCGGAATTGATCAGTTCGCCGTGCTCGCCGTAGGCGTCCTGCCAAGGCGCAGGCGTTTCGTCGCCAGCGCTGGTGCGCACCACGTTCTTGATCGGCAGGTTGTACTTGGTGGCGAATTCGTAGTCGCGCTCGTCGTGCGCCGGAACAGCCATCACCGCGCCATCGCCGTAATGCATCAGTACGTAGTTGGCGACCCATACCGGGAGTTTTTCACCGGTCAGCGGGTGTTCGACGAACAGCGAAGTCGGCAGGCCTTTCTTCTCTTGAGTGGCGATATCGGCTTCGGCGACGCTGCCGCCCTTGCACTCGGCGATAAAGGCTTGCAGCGCCGGATCGTTCTGCGCCGCCAGGGTGGCCAGCGGGTGCTCGGCGGCCACGGCAACGTAGGTCGCGCCCATCAGGGTGTCAGGGCGGGTGGTGAAGACTTTCAGTGCGCCCGCTTCGCCGATGGAGGCCTGGTCGTAGGGGAATTGCACTTCCATGCCACGGGATTTGCCGATCCAGTTGCGTTGCATGGTCTTGACCTGCTCGGGCCAGCCCGGCAGCTCGTCGAGACTCTCCAGCAGCTCATCCGCGTAGGCGGTGATCTTGAAGTAGTACATCGGGATTTCGCGTTTTTCGATCAGCGCGCCGGAGCGCCAGCCGCGACCGTCGATCACCTGTTCGTTGGCCAGGACGGTCTGGTCGATCGGGTCCCAGTTCACAGTGCCGTTCTTGCGGTAGATCACGCCTTTTTCGAACAGGCGGGTGAACAACCACTGTTCCCAGCGGTAGTAGTCCGGCTTGCAGGTAGTGACTTCGCGGGACCAGTCCACCGCCAGGCCCAGGCTGCGCAGCTGGGACTTCATGTAGGCGATGTTTTCGTAGGTCCACTTGGCCGGTGCGACGTTGTTCTTCATCGCGGCGTTTTCCGCCGGCATGCCGAAGGCGTCCCAACCCATGGGTTGCAGCACGTTCTTGCCTTGCATGCGCTGGTAGCGGGAGATCACGTCGCCGATGGTGTAGTTACGCACATGCCCCATGTGTAGCTTGCCGCTGGGGTAAGGGAACATCGACAGGCAGTAGTAAGTCTCCTTGCCTGGCTGTTCACTGACTTCAAAGGACTTTTGCTCATCCCAGAACGACTGGGCGGCGGCTTCGATTTCACGGGGCTGATAGTGTTCGTGCATGGCTACTTTTGAACTGAATAGGGGTGGCCTAATCCTCTTCAATGCAACGTTGGGCGGTGATGACGCCAAATATGGCGTTTTCGCTACCCAGTCGAGCTGGAAGTGGAGTTACAGGAAGCGCCGTAGCATACATGACCGCGCTCTACCGAGGGAAACCCTGATTACGCGCCGTGGGCCGTTGGTCGCGGCACCCGGCCGGTTTCGGCAGTGCGGCTAAGCTCAAAAAGGGGAGTGAGTCTTACTTTCATGAGGTGAGTGGATGGTTGAGTCGCAGCGGAAAGTTACAAAACCCGAGTTGTACGAACGATTGATAGATCGTCTGGCTTTGGCCCTGGATACAGCGAGAACAGCAGGAAGCTTGCGTAATGAGCGTCCTGTGGAGTTGGAGTTGCGTGGCCTGAGTCATGCCGAGCTCGAGGTGATCAAAGCCTATCTGGATCGTAGCGAACGTGAGACGCAATTGAGCGTGCTCGAATGCCTGAGGCACGAAGTGACTCCACATTCGGCCAAGGTCATCTGGTTGAAAGACAAGGTGCCCGCCCGGGATGCGGTAAAGGTCCGATCCCTGCACTTCAAGTGAGTCTGCGCAGCCCGTTCGGGCATCTGCGCAGCGTCAACGCCGCGTACCTTGTGCGCAAAATCTGTTTCGTATCTGTTGTTGCTTTGCTTTTACCCACTTAGGCTTCGAGCATCTTTGGAGATGCTCGATGCCTTTTCGTTATTTCGTCAAACAACTACTCCTGCCGCCCGGCCTTCTGTTGCTGTTGCTTCTGTTCGCCTGGTGGTTTCGCCGCTCTAGGCCACGATTGGCCGGTGTGTGTTTTGCCCTCGGCCTGGGCGGGTTCTGGTTGATGAGCCTGCCTGTGATGGTGGAGTGGGGCGCGGGTGCCCTGGAGAGTGAGCCGGCGCTGACGCAAAGCCAGTGGTCGACCCTGGCCGAACAGGCCGATGCGATCGTGGTGCTGGGCTCGGGGCGGGAGCGTGGCGATCCGGCCTGGGGGGCCGACCAGCCGACCGGGGTCGGGCTCGAGCGTCAGCGTTACGCGGCGCGCCTGGCCAAGGCTTCCGGGTTGCCGATCCTGACCAGCGGAGGCCTGCACTACGGCACGCCGCCTACGGAAGCGGCGCTGATGGCCGAGTCGTTGCTGAACGATTTCGACGTGAAGGTGCGCTGGCAGGAAGGGCGTAGCCGCACGACCTGGGAAAACGCCCAATTCACCGCACAAGTGCTGGAGCCGCAAGGTGTCAAACGCATAGTGCTGGTCACCCAGGCCTGGCATATGCAGCGGGCTGTCTGGAGTTTCGAGCAGGCAGGATTCACCGTGGTGCCGGCCCCCGTGGGATTCCTCGGGGTGGATAACGCCAGGCCGCTGGGCGGCTGGATGCCGGAGTTCAAGTCGATCTGGCAGAGCGGCCAGTTACTGAACGAGGCGGTGGGGCTGGTGGGCTACAAGCTGTTTTATCGTGGAGAGGACTAGGTTCATCTCGAGCCAGTCCGCTCCCTCGGGAATCGCAAATCCCCGGCAGGAGCGAGCAGGCTCGCGATGAGGTCAGACGGTCTTGGCGATCCGGCTGGCCAGCAGGGCCCAGCCGAATAGCAGGACGCTCAGGATGATCAGTGGCCAGGAGCGCCACTGCAGGTAAGGCGTCAGGTTGTGCATCGGCACCACTTCGCCGTACAGGATTCCGCGTTCGAACTGCGGAATCTGCACGGTGATCTTGCCGAACGGGTCAATCAGGCCGGTCACCCCGTTGTTGGTAGCGCGGATCATCCAGCGGCCGGCTTCCAGGGCGCGCATCTGGGCCATCTGCAAGTGTTGCAACGGGCCGATCGAAGTGCCGAACCAGGTGTCGTTGCTGATGGTCAGCAGCAGGTCGCTGCGGGCTGACAGGCCGGCGGCGAATTCCGGATACACCACCTCATAGCAGATGAACGGTGCGATCTGGTAGCCCTTGGCTTGCAGCAAAGGCTGGTCGGCAGGGCCGCGGGCGAAGTCCGACATGGGCAGGTCGAAGAACGCGATCAGGCCGCGCAGCAGGTCTTGCAGGGGCACATACTCACCGAAGGGCACGAGCTTCTGCTTGAGGTATTCGCCATCGCCTTCGCCGACCACGGTAATGCCGTTGAAGTAGCGTTTCTGGTGGTGCACTTCCTGGCGGATCGGTACGCCGGTGATCAGCGCCGAATGCCGGTCGGCGGCGAAGTTGCCCATCATGTTCAGATAACCTTCGGCCGACTCCTTGAGCACCGGCACCGCGGTTTCCGGCCACACCAGCAGATCCACGCGCTTGGAGCCGAAGCTCATGTCGCGGTACAGCGCCAGTTGGGAGTTGAGCTGTGCGGGGTCCCACTTCAGGCTCTGTTCGATATTGCCCTGGATCGCCGCCACGGTCAGCGGCTCGCCCGACGGGCTGGTCCAGGCGTGTCCCTTGAGCGCGATGCCGATCACCCAGGGGGCGACCAGCAGCACCAGGCCGGCGGCGATAAACCCCTTGCGTCCGGCGCGGATCAGGCCCGGCAGGTTGTAGAGCAGGGCGGCGGTCAGCGCCAGGGTAAAGGAGATCAGCCACATGCCACCCAGCGGGGCCAGGCCGGCCAGAGGGCCGTCGAGCTGGCTGTAGCCGGAGTAGAGCCAGGGGAAGCCCGTCAGGAACCAGCCGCGGAAGGCTTCCTGGCCCACCCAGAGGGCGGCGAAGGCCAGGGCGTCGGCGAGGGGGGCCTCATTGCGCCGCAGCCAGCGCGCCCAGATCCAGGCCGGCAGGGCGAAAAAGAAGGCGATGGCGGCAATGAAGGCCAGCATCAGCAAACTGGCCAGCAGCACCGAGGCGCCACCGTAGGTATGGATGCTGACGTAGATCCAGCTCGTGCCGGCGGCAAACAGGCCGAAGCCGAAACACCAGCCGCGCCACAGCGCCTGACGCGGGCTCAGCTCGCGCAGGCCGGCATAAAAGAAGCCGACCGCCAGCAGTGCCAGCGGCCAGATGTCGTATGGCGCCAGGGCCAGGGTGGTGATTGCGCCAGCCGCCATGGCCAGCAGGTTACCGGGCCAGCCGGGGCGGGTTAAGCGCAGCATGTCGATCCTTAACGGGGGATAGGCGTTAGTCGCAGCAGATGAATCCGACGACTGTCGGCATTCAGGATACGGAAGCGATAGGCACCGATTTCGGTGATTTCGTTGCGTTTAGGCAGGTGCCCGAACGCGCTCATCACCAGGCCGCCGACGGTGTCGAATTCGTCGTCGGAGAACTCGCTGTCGAAGAACTCGTTGAAGTTCTCGATCGGCGTCAGCGCCTTGATCAGGAAATCGCCGCTCGGCAGGGGCTTGATGTAGCTGTCTTCCTCGACGTCGTGCTCGTCTTCGATATCGCCGACGATCTGTTCCAGCACGTCCTCGATGGTCACCAGCCCCGCCACGCCGCCGTATTCGTCGATGACGATGGCCATGTGGTTGTGGTTGGCGCGGAACTCGCGCAGCAGCACGTTCAGGCGCTTGGACTCGGGCACGAAGGTCGCTGGACGCAGCAGGTCCTTGATGTTGAAGCTGTCGCCGTTCTCCTTGAGGATCAGCGGCAGCAGGTCCTTGGCCAGCAGAACGCCCATGACGTCGTCATGGCTTTCGCCGATCACCGGATACCGTGAGTGCGCGGAATCGAGGACGGACGGCAGGAATTCGCGGGGAGTCTGGGTCGCCTTGATGCTGATCATCTGCGAGCGCGGAACCATGATGTCCCGTACCTGCAGGTCAGCGACCTGGATGGCGCCTTCGACGATGGCCAGCGCTTCGCTGTCCAGTAACTTGTTCTGATGGGCTTCGCGCAGCAGCTCCAGCAGCTCCTGGCGGTTTTTCGGCTCATGGGCAAAAGCCTGGGTCAGTTTTCCCAGCCACGACTTTTGCCCGCTGCTCGATCGGTCTTCGCTCATAGCGATTACTCTAAATCCTTGGTTGTTACAGATGGATGTTCTTCGGTTTCGTCGTCCGCATAAGGGTCGGGATGACCCAGTTCTGCAAGCAACGTTCGTTCCAGTGCTTCCATTTCTTCGGCTTCGTCGTCATCTATGTGGTCGTAACCCAATAGATGCAAGCAGCCGTGAATCACCAGATGGGCCCAGTGGGCCTGGAGGTCCTTGCCTTGTTCGGCGGCTTCGCGCTCGACCACTTCGACGCAGATCACCAGGTCGCCGAGCAATGGAATGTCCAGCAGCTCGTCCGGCACATCGGCGGGGAACGACAGGACGTTGGTGGCATAGTCCTTCTGCCGCCAGGTGCGGTTCAGTTCGCGGCCTTCAGGCTCGTCCACCAGACGGATGGTCAGTTCCGAGTCGGCGGTGCGCTGGCGCAGGGCCAGCTCACACCATTGGCGGAACAGGGCTTCGCTGGGAGCAGGCTTGTCGCTTGCCAGTTGCAGATCAAGCTCAAGCATCGTGGCGATTGCCTTTTTCCGCGGCGGGCTGGGCGGACTCGTCGGCCACGCGCTGTTCGAAGCGCTCGTAGGCTTCGACGATGCGCTGCACCAGCGGATGGCGCACCACGTCCTTGGGCATGAAGTGGGTGAAGCTGATGCCCGGCACATCCTTGAGGACGTTGATCACATGGGCCAGGCCGGACTTGGTGCCCTTGGGCAGGTCGACCTGGGTGATGTCGCCCGTGATCACGGCGGTGGAGCCGAAGCCGATCCGGGTCAGGAACATCTTCATCTGCTCGACGGTGGTGTTCTGGCTTTCGTCGAGGATGATGAAGCTGTTGTTCAGCGTACGGCCGCGCATGTAGGCCAGCGGCGCAATCTCGATGACCTGGCGCTCGATCAGCTTGGCGACATGTTCGAAGCCGAGCATTTCATACAGGGCGTCATACAACGGGCGCAGGTACGGGTCGATCTTCTGGGCCAGGTCGCCAGGCAGGAAGCCGAGTTTCTCGCCGGCCTCGACCGCCGGGCGCACCAGCAGGATGCGCCGTACCTGCTCGCGCTCCAGTGCGTCTACCGCACAGGCCACGGCCAGGTAGGTCTTGCCGGTACCGGCCGGGCCGATGCCGAAGTTGATGTCGTTGCCGAGGATTTCCTTGACGTAGCGCTGCTGATTCAAACCGCGTGGGCGAATCATGCCTTTTTTGGTGCGCAGGGCCACGGCCGCTTCGGCGACAGGGTGATTGTTCAGCTCTTCGACGGCGGATTCCTGGAGGAACAGGTGCACCATGTCCGGCGACAGCTCGGTACCCTTGGTTTCCCGGTACAGGCGGCGCAGGAGGTTTTCCGCGGAGGTGGTGTGCTTGGGTTCGCCGATCAGCTCGAACTGATTGCCGCGGTTGCGGATCTCGATGGTCAGGCGCTGTTCGATCAAGCGCAAATGCTCGTCGAATTGCCCGCACAGATTGGCGAAGCGGCGAGCCTCAAAGGGCTCGAGGATAAAACGATGTGGTTCTATGGGTGCGTTCAAGGTCGTTTTTTAGCCGCCCAACGGCAATAAAGGATGAAATCAAGGATAACGCCAGAGGCCTGGGTGCGAAAGCTCTTATACGAAGCAATGTCTTTCGCCACATTTTCCTTGGAGGCCGGCTTCCCGGCGATGGCGTGCCCGAGGCCGCTACCGCTGGTCAGCCAGCATCGGCAGGAGGTTATTGCAGCAGCGATCCGCGCAGCGAGTGAGGCTGGGCCGAGTCGATATGCACGTCGGCAAACTGGCCGATCAGGGTTGGATTGTCGCAGCGGAAGTTGACGATACGGTTGTTCTCGGTCCGCCCCTGCAGTTCGCCCGGATCTTTCTTCGAGTAATCGGTAACCAGGATGCGCTGGATCGAGCCGACCATCTGTCGGCTGATTTCGAATCCTTGCTGGTTCAGCCGGTGTTGCAGCGCGTTCAGGCGTTCCTTTTTCAGCTCTTCCGGGGTGTCGTCCGCCAGATCGGCCGCCGGGGTGCCCGGGCGCTGGCTGTAGACGAACGAGTAGGAGAAGTCGAAGCCGACGTCTTCGATCAGCTTCATGGTCTGTTCGAAGTCTTTTTCGGTCTCGCCGGGGAAACCGACGATGAAGTCCGAGCTGATGCAGATGCCTGGCACGGCGGCGCGAAGTTTGCGCAGCTTGGACTTGTATTCCAGCGCCGTATGGTTGCGCTTCATGGCTGCAAGAATCCGGTCGGAGCCCGATTGCACCGGCAAGTGCAGGTGTTTCACCAGTTCCGGCACTTCGGCGTGGGCCTGGATCAGGCTGTCGGAGAACTCCAGCGGATGGGAGGTGGTGTAGCGGATGCGCTCGATGCCATCGACCGCCGCGACCACGCGGATCAGTTCGGCGAGGTCGGCCAGGCGGCCGTCGTGGGTCTGGCCGCGGTAGCCGTTGACGTTCTGCCCCAGCAGGGTGACTTCGCGCACGCCGTTTTCCGCCAGGTGGATGATTTCGGAGATCACGTCGTCGAACGGCCGGCTGACTTCCTCGCCACGGGTGTAGGGCACCACGCAGAAGGTGCAGTACTTGCTGCAGCCTTCCATCACCGAGACATAGGCACTCGGGCCGTCGATGCGCGGCTCTGGCAGGTGGTCGAATTTTTCGATTTCCGGGAACGAGACGTCGACCTGCGGCAGCTTGCTGCTGCGGGCGGCATCGATCATTTCCGGCAAGCGGTGCAGGGTCTGCGGGCCGAAGACCACGTCGACGTACGGTGCCCGGTCACGGATCGCCGCGCCTTCCTGGCTCGCCACGCAACCGCCGACAGCGATGACCATGTCCGGGTTGGCCAGCTTCAGCTCGCGCCAGCGACCCAGTTGGGAATACACCCGGTCCTGGGCCCGTTCGCGGATCGAGCAGGTGTTGAGCAGGATGACGTCCGCGTCTTCGGCGCGGGCGGTGACTTCCAGGGCCTGGTGTTCACCCAGCAGATCGACCATGCGCGAGCTGTCGTACTCGTTCATCTGGCAACCGTGGGTTTCTATGTAAAGCTTCTTGGCCATGGAAGGGGTCATCACGTGATTCAAAGAACCGCGCATTATAGGGAACATGGCCTTAGGTTCCTACCGCTGCGCGTCCGGTGGCTATGCTATAGTTCGCGCCCTCTTTTATATCCCCGATGTGTTACCCGCCCACCATGACCAAACGTGAAGCTCCAATCTACAAGGTGATTTTCCTCAACCAGGGACAGGTGTTCGAAATGTACGCCAAGCAGATCTATCAAAGTGATCTGTGGGGTTTCCTGGAGGTGGAAGAGTTCGTCTTTGGCGAGCGCACGCAAGTGGTCGTTGATCCGAGCGAAGAGAAGCTCAAGGCCCAGTTCGAAGGTGTGGTGCGCAGCTTTGTGCCGATGCATTCGATCGTGCGTATCGACGAGGTCGAGCGCCTGGGCACGCCGAAGATCAGCGAGGCGCGTGGCGTGAGCAACGTCATGCCGTTTCCGATGCCGATGCCTGAGAAGTAAGGGCTGTATCGAGTGTGCTATCGCGAGCAAGCTTGCTCGCGATGTCATCAAGGCAGGGGGGAGAAGGGCGAACGCCCGTCGGCGCTCTGCAGTTCCATCAGGTATTTGCGGAAAATCTGCCCCAGTACCTGGGTGGCGACTTCCAGCTCATCGCGCTGCATGTGCTCGGCCACTTCGTCGGCCGTGTCCAGTGCCTCTTCGGCGCCATTGACCGCCGCCATCTTCAGCACGATATAAGCCTGGACGTTGTTGGCCGGTACGCCTTCGCCGCGGAAGAACATGGTGCCGAGCTTGAATTGCGCCTGGGCGTGGCCTTGCAGCGAGGCCTTTTCAAAGTAGCTCAGGGCCTGATTGAGATCGCGCGGGGTATTTTTACCTTCGTAGTAGAACTCGCCCAACTCGTATTGCGCTTGCGCATCCCCTTCGTCAGCCGCCTTCTGGCAGACCGCCAGGGCCTCGGACAGATCCTGTGACTGAGTATTGAGGGTGCAGCGACCCATCGCTGGGATCAACAACGAGTTGCCGCCTGCTTGTGCGTGCGCGAGCAGGGGCTGAAGGAGCAACAGGCAGCCCAGTGCAAGGGCGCGGCCGGTGCGGTTCATGGGAATCGACTTACCTCTGAAGGGCGCGCGGACCCATCGAGGGATCCAATAAGCGCGCATTATGAAATAAGCAGGGCCAACCTTACAAAGTCTTTACTCGTTTTTCTGCTGCGCGGGCGCGATATCCGCCGCTTTCGGGGCTGTTTCGGGAGTTGGGGCGCGAATGCCGCGTAAAACCGGCGCCAGGAAGTGCTGGAGCCGGTTTTACGGGGAGGGTTACTTCAGGGCGGCGAAAGCGCGTTCGGCCGCATCCAGGGTCAGTTTCAGCTCGGCGTCGCCGTGGGCGATCGAGGTGAAGCCGGCTTCGAAGGCACTCGGGGCCAGGTAGACACCGCCTTCGAGCATCAGGTGGAAAAAGCGTTTGAACAGGTTGGCATCGCTGGCCATCACGTCGTCGAAAGTGACGATGTCGTCGGCGCCGCTGAAGTACAGGCCGAACATGCCACCCGCCTGGGTGGTCACGAATGGGATACCGGCGGCGTCAGCGCGTTGCTGCAGGCCGTCGAGCAGGCGGCTGGTGTAGTCGCTCAGCTCGGCATGGAAGCCCGGGCGGCTGATCAGGCGCAGGGTGGTCAGGCCGGCGGCCATGGCCAGCGGGTTGCCCGACAGGGTGCCGGCCTGGTAGACCGGGCCCAGCGGCGCGATGTGTTCCATGATCTTGCGCTTGCCGCCGAAGCAGCCCACCGGCATGCCGCCGCCGATGATCTTGCCAAAGGTGGACAGGTCCGGGGTAACGCCGTAGTGCGCCTGGGCGCCGCCGAGGGCGACGCGGAAACCGGTCATCACTTCGTCGAAGATCAGCACCACGCCGTGCTTGTCGCACAGGCTGCGCAGGCCTTCGAGGAAACCCGGCGCCGGTGGCACGCAGTTCATGTTGCCGGCCACGGGCTCGACGATGATGCAGGCTACTTCCTGGCCGACTTCGGCGAGCATCTTCTCGACCGCGTCGATGTCGTTGAACGGCAGGGTCAGGGTGTGTTTGGCGAAGGCCGCCGGTACGCCGGCCGAGCTAGGCACGCCCTGGGTCAGCGCGCCGGAGCCGGCCTTGACCAACAGGCTGTCGGAGTGGCCGTGGTAGCAACCTTCGAACTTGATGATGCTGTCGCGGCCGGTGAAACCACGGGCCAGGCGGATCGCGCTCATGGTCGCTTCGGTGCCGGAGCTGACCATGCGCACCATTTCCATGGACGGCACGATGGAGCAGACCAGGTCGGCCATTTCGGTTTCCATGGCGGTTGGGGCGCCGTAGGACAGACCGTGTTCCAGCTGTTTGCGCACCGCGTCCAGCACGTCCGGATGGCTGTGGCCGAGGATCATCGGGCCCCAGGAACCGACGTAGTCCACATAGCGCTTGTCGTCTTCGTCGGTGACGTAGGCGCCTTCGGCGTGCTTGAAGAACAACGGCGTGCCACCCACGCTCTTGAACGCACGCACGGGCGAGTTCACGCCACCGGGGATGTGTTTCTGGGCATTGGCAAACAGGGTTTCGGAACGAGACATGATCGGGCTCTCGGAAATCAGCGGTTAGAAGAGGGCGTTGAAGGCGCGGGCACGGCGGGTCACTTCCTGGGCGCTATCGGCGCCGAACAGGCCATGGACCACGGCCAGCAGGTCGACACCATGGGCGACCAGCGGCGCGGCGTTCTCCAGGGTGACGCCGCCGATCGCGCAGATCGGCAGGTGCAGCCGGGGGCGGGCCTGGTCCAGCAGCTCCAGGTTGGCCGCCGGTGCGCCGGGCTTGGTGTTGGAATTGAAGAAGCGACCGAAAGCGACATAGCTGGCGCCTTCTTTGGCGGCTTGCTCGGCCAGTTCCAGTTGGGCGTGGCAGGTCGAGCCGATGATCGCCTGGCGGCCGAGCAGAGCGCGGGCCGGAGTCAGCGGGCCGTCGGTCTGGCCCAGGTGCACGCCGACGCCGATGCGCGCAGCCAGTTCGGCATCGTCGTTGATGATCAGTTGGGTCTTGTAGCGCTCGCACAAGCTGTGCAGGGCCTCGGCTTCGCGCAGGCGGCGGGCTTCGTCGCTGCTTTTGTCGCGGTATTGCAGGAGGGTCACGCCACCGTCGAGCGCCGCCTCCACGTACTGCAGGAATTTGCCGGCCAACAATTGGCTGTCGGTAATGGCATACAGACCACGTAGTTTCATCGAGCGGGCCTCATGGCTTACGAACAGAAGTCCAGCGGCAGGCGGCGCGGTACGAACTGGCCTTGGCCCAGTTGCTCGGCGTCGCGCAGGGTGCGCCAGGTGTAATCGAGGGCCGACTTCACGGCGCTGGCCAGGCTTTCGCCCTGGGCCAAGCGTCCGGCCAGGGCGCTGGCCAGGGTGCAACCGGAACCGTGATAGCTGCCCGGCAGCCGCTGGCAGGTGTAGGTGTGACGACTGCCTTCGCGGCTGTACAGGCGATTATGCACTTCATGCTCGTCACCATGACCGCCGGTGATCAGCAGGTGCTTGACGAACGGCAGGAGCTTTTCCGCGCACTGATCCGCGCTGCCTTCGGGCAACTCGGCGAGGATTCGCGCTTCCGGAAGATTCGGGGTGGCGATGGTCGCCAGTGGCAGCAGGCGTTCACGCATGGCGTAGCCGACCTCGTCCTTGCCCAGGCGACCACCGCCGCCAGCGCGCAACACCGGGTCGCAGACCATCGGCAGATGCGGGTGCGCCTGCAACAGCTCGACCACGGTGTCGACCATTTCCAGCGAACCGAGCATACCCAGCTTGACCGCCGCGACCACGGAGTCGTTGAGCACCGCGTTGGCCTGGGCCAGCACCCACTCGCGATCCAGCACACGGAAGTCGCTGACGTTGACCGTATCCTGCACGGTCAATGCGGTCACAGCGGGAGCTGCATGGCAGCCCTGGGCGAGCAGGGCTTCGATATCTGCCTGCAGGCCGGCGCCGCCACTGGGGTCGTGGCCGGAGAGACAGAGGACAACGGGACGAGAGCTGTAGATATTCATGGTGCGCGAGCTTACCACCAAACGTCTTTTTTGCACGGCTCCTCGCGTGTCGGCCGGGGCTGGATTTTCCACCTTGCCGACAAGTTGACCGAGGCAACAGCTCTAGATCAACGGATAGCGCTGAAACGCCCGTTCTAGAGCCTTTAAACTAAAACTTTTCATGGTGTTCTTTGGCCACCAACGGCTATGCTAGAGTGGATCCAAACCAATAACAGGTCATGCCGGTTTCACGTCTACTCAAAGGGAAATGGGGGGCTTCCTGACACCACCGGACAGGCCACGCTGGGGCTTTATGCGCTATTTGCTGATGTTGCTGTTGAGCTTGCCGATGCTGGCTGGCGCGGTCGAGTTCGACGAGTTCACCCAGAGCCTGCCCTTGGGTCGGGTGATGCAAGTGTTTGAAGACGCGAGTGGTCAGGCAACGATCGCGGATGTCAGTTCACCGGCCATGGCCGGCAGTTTCAAAGCCCATGACAAGCCCACCCTCAACGCCGGTTACTCCCGCTCGGCATTCTGGCTGAAAATCGACCTCGGCTACCGTCCCGCCAACCCATCCATACGACACACCTGGCTGCTGGAACTGGCCTATCCGCCGCTCGATCATCTGGAGCTGTATCTGCCCGATGAGGCCGGTGGCTACCGCCTGGCCCAGCGTACCGGCGATGCCTTGCCGTTCGACAGCCGGCAGATCCGCCAGAACAATTACCTGTTCGACCTGAGTTTTGCGCCCTACGAGCAAAAGACCCTGTTCCTGCGCCTGCAGAGCCAGGGCTCGGTCCAGGCGCCGGTGACGCTCTGGTCCAGCACGGCGTACCTGGAAGCGCAGCCGGTGCGCCTGTATGTGCTCGGCCTGATCTACGGCGTGCTGCTGGGGATGCTGGTCTACAACCTGTTCATTTACCTGAGCGTGCGCGACACCAGTTACCTCTATTACATCCTCTACATCGCCTCGTTCGGGCTGTACCAGGTGTCGGTGAACGGCGCCGCGGTGGAGTACTTCTGGCCGGACAACCCGTGGTGGGCCAACGCGGCGACGCCATTCTTCATTGGCGCGGCGGCCCTGTTCGGTAGCCTGTTCGCCCGCAGCTTCCTGCAGACCGCCCGCCACAGCCGCTGGGTCGATCGCCTGCTGCTGGTGCTGATCCTGTGCAGCGCCGTGGTGGTGGCCCTGTCGCTGATGACCAGCTACGCCCTGGCGTTGCGCCTGGCCACGGCCCTGGCGCTGATCTTTACCGTGGTGATCTTCGTCTCCGGCATCGTTGCCTGGTGCCGCGGCATGCGTGTGGCGCGTTACTTCATCATCGCCTGGTCGGCGTTCCTGGTGGGCGGGATCATCAATACCCTGATGGTGCTGGGCTATCTGCCGAATATGTTCCTGACCATGTATTCCAGCCAGATCGGTTCGGCCATCGAAGTGGCGCTGTTGTCACTGGCCCTGGCCGACCGCATCAATTCGATGCGCGAACAGCAGGCCCAGACCCTGTTCGATGCCGGGCAGAAGCTCGAAGTGCTCAACCAGCAGCTGGCCCACAGCAACCGGCTCAAGGATGAATTCCTCGCCACCCTGACCCACGAACTGCGCACGCCGATGAATGGCGTGATCGGTTCGCTGGAGCTGATGCAGACCGTCGATCTCGACCCGGAGCTGGAGCAGTACCAGCAGACCGCCGCCGGTTCGGCCCGGGACATGATGCGCATGGTCAACGGCATCCTGACCCTGACCGAGCTGCAGGCCGGCAAGCTCAGCGCCCAGCGTGAGACCTTCAGCCTGCGTTCGCTGCTCGATGCCTTGCGGGGCCAGTTTTGCGCCAATGCCTCGGCCAAGGGATTGGGCTTCGATGTCGACCTGGCCGCCGGGCTGCCTGACCGGCTTTTAGGCGATCGCGGCAAGTTGAGCCAGTGCCTGGAGTGCCTGTTGGACAATGCCATCAAGTTCACCCGGGTGGGCGGCCTGGTCCTGCGAGTGACCGGCAAGCCGACGGCGCCGGGACGGCTGGCGATGACCTTCGCGGTGATCGACACGGGCATCGGTTTCGTCAATCTCGATGAGGCTTCGCTGTATCAGCGTTTCTTCCAGCTCGATGGTTCGATGACCCGTGAATACGGCGGGCTGGGCGTGGGGCTGGCGATCTGTCGGCAACTGGTGGATCTGTTGGGTGGCCATCTGACCCATGAATCGGAGCCGGGGCGCGGCAGCTGTTTCCGCCTGGAGGTGACCTTTGATCTGGACGGCGAACAGCCGATGGCGTCCCAGCCGGCCTTGCGGGTCCGCTCCGTCCGGCGCCTGCCGCAGGATTGCAGCGTGCTGCTGGTGGACGACAACAGCATCAATCAGCTGGTGATCCGCGGCATGCTGCTCAAGCTGGGGTATCAGGTGCGCACGGCGGAGAATGCTCGCGGGGCGTTGGCGTTGCTGCGCCGAGAGTCGGTGGATGCGGTGCTGCTCGATTGCCAGATCGAGCAGGCCGAGGCGCTCAAACTGTGCGACCAGGTGCATGGCATGCCGGGTTGCGCCGGGTTGCCGGTGCTGCTGGTGTCGGCCTCGGCACATGGCCTGGAGGCTGAGCGCTGCCTGCTCGATTACCTCTCCTGGCCGGTGAAATTCGAAGAGTTGCAAAGCGTTCTGGCGCGTCGTGTGCTGGCTCCGGAACAGGGCGAAAGCGCCGGTATTTAGGCGGGTATGCCACTTTGTTCGTCGGGGAGGGGGTGCTTAACTGAGGTTCTGGCACACCCCTCAAGGAGCCCCCGAGATGAACCTGCACCAGTTCGCCGAGACCCACGAAGTCACCAACCAGCCACCTTCCCTGGACGGTACCAACCTCTATCGAATCGATCTGCCGTTGCAGGAGTGGGCACGGCGTTTTGGCGCCGGCTGGGCCGAATCGCGGATCGACGCTTACGGTGCCCTGGCTGGTGGGCCGTTGATGGAGGCGGGGTTCCTGGCCAACCAGAACAAGCCGGTGTTCACCAGCCATGACCGTTATGGGCATCGTCTCGACCTGGTGGAGTTTCACCCGGCGTATCACGAGCTGATGCGTACCGCCATCGAGCACGGCCTGACGTCCTTGCCCTGGACTCATCCGCAGTCTGGGGCGCATGTCGCCCGCGCCGCCATGTCCTATCTGCACAGCCAGGCCGAAGCCGGCAGCGGTTGTCCGCTGACCATGACCTTCGCCTGTGTGCCGGCGCTGAAGCTGCAGCCGGACCTCGCCGAGCAATGGCTGCCGAAAGTGCTCGCCACCGAATATGACCCGCGCAATGTCGGCATGGCCCACAAGGCCGGCGTCACCATCGGCATGGCGATGACCGAGAAACAGGGCGGTACCGATGTGCGCGCCAACACCACCAAGGCATATCCGGTGGGCGCTACGGGGCCGGGGCAGGCCTATGAACTGGTGGGCCACAAGTGGTTCTGCTCGGCGCCGATGTGCGACGCCTTCCTGACCCTGGCCCAGACCGAAAAAGGCCTGACCTGCTTCCTGTTGCCTCGCCACCGTCCGGACGACAGCCGCAACCAGTTCTATATCCAGCGCCTGAAAAACAAGCTCGGCAACTGCTCCAATGCCTCCAGCGAAGTGGAGTTCCGCGGGGCTCTGGCGTGGATGGTCGGGGAAGAGGGGCGCGGTGTGCCGACCATCATCGAGATGGTGGCCATGACTCGCTTCGATTGCATGGTCGGTTCCAGCTCGCTGATGCGCCAGGCCCTGACCCAGGCCAGCCATCACTGCGCCCATCGGCTGGTGGGCGGGCGGGTGCTCAGCGAGCAGCCCTTGATGCAGAACGTGCTGGCCGACCTGGCGCTGGAAAGCGAGGCGGCGTTGGCCTTGAGCCTGCGTATGGGTCGCGCGCTGGACAATCTGGATGACCCGCAAGAAGCAATGTTCTCGCGACTGGTGACCGCGGTGGGCAAATACTGGATCTGCAAGCGGGCCCCGGCGATGATCAACGAGGCCGCCGAGTGCATGGGCGGCGCCGGTTATGTCGAGGAGAGCATCCTGCCGCGGCTGTACCGCGAAGCGCCGGTCAACTCGACCTGGGAAGGCTCCGGCAACGTGCAGTGCCTGGACGTGCTGCGCGCCTTGTCCAAGGAGCCGGGTGTGCTCGATGCCTTGTTCGCCGAGCTGGGTGACGGCCATGGCGACAGGCGCCTGGCCGCGCATATCGCCAACCTGAAAGGCGCCTTCCAGGACACCGACGACATTCAGTACCGCGCCCGCCAACTGACCGAGGACATCGCCCTGGGCCTGCAGGCCAAGCTGTTGCTGGAAGCCGGCAACGCGGTGGTCAGCGATGCCTTTATCGCCAGTCGCCTGGGTTCGGCGGGAAGGGTCTACGGCACCTTGCCGCGGGGCCTGGATGTCGAGGCGATAGTCGCGCGCTCGACCCCGGCAGGCTTCTGACGCCGCCAGGTGTAGGAGCGAGCTTGCTCGCGATAAATATTCCGGGCCACCGATTCCTTGGGGCTTGAAAGGTCTTTCGCGAGCAGGCTCGTTCCTGGCAGATATTCCGTTGTTCCCGTGAGACGGCGTTGCAGGCAAGATGAAGGCCTGCAAGATCAGAACACAGGATGCTTACCGTGACCGAAGCTTTTATTGTCGTTCAAACCGCCGAGCAAGCCGTGGACCGGCTTGCCGCTTTGCATGAGCGGGCCACCACGTCGCTGAGCCAGGCGCTCAAGCGTTACCTCAAGGACCGCGTCGAACCCGACGCCGAACAGCGCGCCCTGTTTCGTTACCCGCAATTGCGCCTGACCTATCACTGCCAGGGCGAAGTCCCGCAGACCACCCGCGCCTACGCCAAGGTTCAGTTGCCGGGCACCTACAGCGTCACGGTCACCCATCCCGCCGCCTTCCGTAAGTACCTGCTGGAACAGCTGGTGCCGTTGATGCACGACTTCACCGTGACCGTGGAAGTGGGCGTCAGCGAACAGAACATCCCGTATCCGTACGTGGTCGAGCAGGGCGATGAACTGGCTGGTTCCGGCGTTACCGCTGCGGTGCTGGCGCGGGTGTTCCCCAGCACCGACCTGTCCGCCGCCACCGATGGCATCGCCGACGGGCTGTACGATTGGGAAAATACCAACCCGCTGCCCCTGGCGCTGTTCGATGCCGCACGGGTGGATTTCTCCCTGCGCCGCCTGGTGCACTACACCGGCAGCGACTGGCGCCATGTGCAGCCATGGATCCTGCTGACCAACTACCACCGTTATGTCGACCAGTTCATCACCCACGGTCTTGAACAACTGCGCAGCGATCCGCGGTTCGTGCGCATGGTCCTGCCGGGCAACGTGATCATCGAGAAGGGCATGGACCACGGCGAAGCCTCGTCGATCGCCGCCGGGGTGGTCTGGCACCGCTACCAGATGCCGGCTTATCACCTGCTGGCCAGCGACGGCCACGGCGTGACCCTGGTGAACATCGGCGTCGGCCCGTCCAATGCCAAGAACATCACCGACCACCTGGCGGTATTGCGTCCGCATTGCTGGCTGATGATCGGCCACTGCGGCGGCCTGCGGCAGTCGCAGACCATCGGCGACTACGTGCTGGCCCACGCCTACATGCGTCGCGACGGCATTCTCGATCGCGTGGTGCCGCCGAACATTCCGATTCCGGCCCTGGCCGAAGTGCAACTGGCGTTGCAGCAGGCCGCCGCCAACGTCACCGGCGAGAAGGGCGACGACCTGAAAAAACGCCTGCGCACCGGCACCGTGCTGACCTATGACGACCGTAACTGGGAGCTGCGCTGGGCCCAGGAGCGTCCGCTGATCAACCTGTCCCGCGCCGTGGCGGTGGACATGGAAAGCGGCACCATCGCTGCCCAGGGTTATCGCCTGCGGGTGCCGTACGGCACGTTGCTCTGCGTCTCGGACAAGCCGCTGCACAGCGAAATCAAGCTGCCGGGTTCGGCCAACGCCTTTTATGAGCGCGCGGTCAGCCAGCACCTGAAGATCGGTATCGCTGCGGTGGACCTGCTGCGTACCGAGCTCAATTCGCTGCACTCGCGCAAGCTGCGCAGCTTCGACGAGCCGCCGTTCCGCTGATCGCGGGATGGTCATTTAACGGTCGGGCCACTAGCATGGTCGGCCCTGACCGTTAGATGTTCTGTCCGCCATGTCTCGTCCTCCGCGTCCCGCTTCCCGCCGCCCTGGCGTGAAGAGTCCTTCGTCTTCCTCCGCGCCGCGCCGTGTTGCCAAAGCGCCACCGGCCGAGCCGAAGCTGATCCTGTTCAACAAACCCTTCGATGTGCTGACCCAGTTCAGCGACGGCGAAGGGCGGGCGACCCTCAAGGACTTCATCGCGATACCCGGCATCTACCCGGCCGGCCGCCTCGACCGCGACAGCGAAGGCTTGCTGCTGCTGACCAACGACGGCCAGCTGCAGGCGCGCATCGCCGATCCCAAGCACAAGCTGGCCAAGACCTATTGGGTGCAGGTGGAAGGCGAGCCCACGGCCGAGCAATTGCAGCGTCTGCGCGATGGCGTGGAATTGAATGACGGCATGACCCTGCCGGCCGAAGCCCGGCAGCTGGAGGAGCCGCAGCTGTGGCCGCGCAACCCGCCGGTGCGCTTTCGCAAGAGCGTGCCCACCAGCTGGCTGGAGTTGATCATTCGTGAAGGGCGCAATCGCCAGGTGCGGCGCATGACGGCTGCCGTGGGTTTGCCGACATTGCGCCTGGTGCGGGTCAGGATCGGCGACTGGACGATCGAGGGGCTCGATCAGGGCCAGTGGAAGGAGGTTCTGGCGCGTTTATAAGGCGCCGGATTCGATCAGGCCGATCACCACGCTCTTGATGATGAACGCAGCCACGCCCAGGCCCAGGACGAAGAACAGGATGAACGAGCCGAAGCGTCCGGCCTTGGACTTCTTCGCCAGATCCCAGACGATGAAGGCCATGAAAATGATCAGGATGGTTACCAGGCCGGTCATCATCCACTCTTCGAATACTGCAGGATCCATCGAATATCTCCAGCACAGGCAAGGCTAAAAGGCGCGGGCGAGTATACGCCAAGGGGCCGCGGCCGGGCATTGATACAGGTGCGCTTCGTCGTCACACCATCGGGATCTTCTGTAGGAGCGAAGCTTGCTCGCGATAAATGTTCCTGACTACACATCGGCTGCGGCCGAACGCCCCTATCGCGAGCAAGAACTGGGCGTCCCCCTTGCTCCTACAGATACAGATCAGTTGCGCAGGTGGGTCAGCGGCAATTCGGTGCTGTTGAGCACCTGGTTGAGCACGAAGCTGGAGCGCACGCTGGTCACGCCTTCGATGCGGGTCAGATGGCCCAGCAGCAGTTTCTGGTAGTGGTCCATGTCCGGCACCACCACCTTGAGCTGGTAGTCGGCGTCCATCCCGGTCACCAGGCTGCATTCGAGGACCTGCGGCAGGCTGCGGATCGCCGCCTCGAAGTTCTCGAAACGCTCGGGGGTGTGGCGGTCCATGCCGATCAGCACGTAGGCGGTCAGGCTCAGGCCGAGCATCTTGCGGTCCAGCAGGGCGACCTGGCGGGAAATGTAGCCGTCGTCTTCCAGTTGCTTGACCCGACGCGAACACGGCGAAGGCGACAGGCCGATACGTTCGGCCAGTTCCTGATTGGAGATGCGGGCGTCGCGCTGCAATTCCGCCAAAATGCTGAGGTCGTATCGGTCGAGTTTGCTCATGGATCAGGCCTTTGTCATAACTATTGCGCGATATTATCTATCCTGGGTTAAAAATTGCGCAAGTCATGTTTATTGGAGCAATCTTCGCAATCCTCTGTCGGCGCGCCAGGCCTATTCTTATCACCAGAATCACTGCCCGGACATAGAGTCCACTGCGGCCCGCCGAATCAGGCCTGCCGCGGCCGCCAATCCCACAGGGTTGAGCCGGCCCCCGGGCTACACACTGTCCAGAAGACGGCGTGAGGTGAGCCGGCGTCATAAGCGTCGAGCACGGACGAAATTCTCAAAGGGGGGCCGACGGGTCCCTCTTTTTTATTGCCTGCGCGCCAGGAAATATCCCGTGGCACCCTCAATAAATAAGTGTTGCGACTGATAACCTGTGGCAGAACCGGCCTGGGCTTTTCCAGTCTTATCTACAGGCCCCTATCCGTAGTGAGGAATAGCATGAAATCGCGCATCTGGCGTTTGGCAGGTGTTGGTTTGCTCTGTGTGGGCGTCAGTGCGCAGGGGCTCGCCGATGACCGCAATGACGGCCGTGGCTGGTCCAATGGCGGCCAGCGCAGTGACGACGGCTATCCGGGCAACGGCCAGGGGCGAGGCGAAAGCCATCAGTCGCGCCAGCAGACTGAAATCATTCGCGGCGACAACAGCCAGCAGTTCGAGCGCAACGTCGAGAACGGGCGCTGGCAGAACCACGGGCCGAATGATCAAGGGCGGGGACGACTGGCACAGCCATCCGCCAACCTGCCGATCCAGGGCCGCCCCGATACCGTCCGCCAGACCCAGGAACCGCGCCAGGGTTATTACCAGGACATCCCGCGCCGTAACGACTACAACCCGCATTGGCAGACCGGCGGACCGGGCTCGCGTCCTTACGACTATCGCTGGCCGGGCCGTCCAGAGGGGCGTGGCAATGGCTGGGGGCCAGGTCCGCAATATCGGCCGGGTTATGTGATCGATCGCTTCCCGGACCGGCATTACCGCGTTCCTTATCGCGGCCGGGACTATTACTTCTCCGGTGGCTATTGGTACCGCCCGCAAGGCCCACGGTATGTGGTGGTGCACCCACCCTACGGGATCCGTGTGGCCTACCTGCCGGACTACGCGCGGGAAGTGTGGATCGGCAGCGCGCTGTTCTTCCTGGCCGCGGGTGCCTACTACAGCTACGAGGCCAGTACCCAGCAGTACGTGGTGGTCGAGCCGCCTGCGGCCAGCCCGCCACCGCAGGCCGGCAATGATTACAACGTGCTGGCCTACCCGGTCAGGGGGCAGAGCCCGCAGCAGATCAATCAGGATCGCTACGACTGTTATCGCTGGGCGGTGCAGCAGAGTGGCTTCGATCCGGCGGCGATGACCTATCCTCCGGCGCCGGAAGTGGTCCAGACCTACCGCCAGGCCCAGGGTGGTTGCCTGAGCTCGCGCGGCTATCAGGTGACTTACTGAGCCCGGGCGGCCTGCACCACTTCCTGCGGGTCGGCGTGCACCAGCACCTCGGCCCGCGGATAGGCCGCATGGATCGCCTCGGCGGCCTGATCGCTGATGCCGTGGGCCACCGACAGGGTCAGCTCCCCCGGTAACTCCAAGTGCAGTTGCACGAACCAGTGGTTGCCGGAAATCCGCGTGCGCAGATCATGGGCGCCGAGTACCCCGGGCACCGCGCATACCAGTTCCAGCATGTGCTGGCTGACCTCGGGCGGCAGCTCCTCGTCCATCAGCACCGCCACGCTTTCGCGGGCGATCTGGATCGCGCTCCACAGGATGTAGGCGGCAATGGCCAGGCCGAACCAGGCGTCCAGTTGCTGCCAGCCGAAACTGGCCAGCACCAGCGCCAGCAGGATGCTGCCGTTAAGCAGCAGGTCGGAGCGATAGTGCAGCGAATCGGCGCGTACCGCGGTGGAGCCGGTTTCGCGGATCACCCGGTGTTGCACCATCAGCAATGCAACGGTCAGCGCCAGGGACAGCAGCATCACGCCGATACCGACCCACGGCGCGCCCAGCGGTTCCGGGTTCTGCAGGCGCTCGACGGCCTGTACCCCGATCAGCACCGCGCTCACCGCGATGAACAGCGCCTGGGCCATGCCCGACAAGGACTCGGCCTTGCCATGGCCGTAGCGGTGATCGGCGTCGGCCGGGCGCAGGGCGTAATGCACGGCCAGCAGGTTGAGGAACGACGCGGCGCCATCGAGCAGCGAGTCGGTGAGGCCCGCCAGCAGGCTGACCGAGCCGCTCAGCCACCAGGCGATGGCCTTGGCCACGATCAGGATACTGGCCACCGCCAGCGAGGCGCGGGTTGCCAGGCGCAACAGGCGCGCGTGTTCCGGGCTACTGCTCATACAAGGCTTGTTCCTTCAAGAAACGCGAGGGTCAGGCTGCTGGTTGCAGACCGTACAGGGCCAGCTGCTGCGCGCTGCCCTTGTGCTGGATCAGGCGTGGATCGTCCAGCGGGAAGCTGCGGCCCAGCTCGCTTTCGAGAATAGCCTGCAACTTGTGGTTATCGACCTGGCCGTCGGCGCCTATGGCTTGCTGCAGCTTGTGCGGGTCGATCTGCGCGGTCTTGCCCGGTTCCAGGTAGATGGCGCCGGTGGCGAAGTCGACGCCAAAGGCGATCAGCCCCGGGATCACATAAAACAGTAGGCCCACGGCGTCGAGCACGGTTACCAGCGGGTCGATCTTACCGTCGATCTGGCCGCGCCGGTCGGGGAAGAAGATCGAGCCGCAGGCGGTGAGCTGAGTCAGCAGGGTGGCAACCAGGACGCCGCCGATGATGCGGAAAGGAATACGCATGTAAATCTCCTGAACAGACACGAAAGAGCAAGGCTGAAGCGTTGCCGGTATGAATTCAGACCGTGATTAACGCCAGGCAGTTCGCCGTTATACTCGCGCCTCTGTTTGGGAGCCAGTATGAATTCTTTGCCAATTGATGAAGTTTTACCCGCCCTGCGTGAAGCCCTGGCGACACGCCACGAGGCCGTGCTCGAAGCACCGCCCGGCGCCGGTAAGACCACCCGCGTGCCTTTGGCCCTGTTGAACGAACCCTGGCTGGCCGGACAACGCATTCTCATGCTCGAACCACGGCGCCTGGCGGCGCGGGCGGCGGCCGAACGGCTGGCCAGCGAACTGGGGGAAAAGGTCGGCGAAACCGTGGGCTACCGCATTCGCCTCGACAGCAAGGTCGGCCCGAACACCCGCATCGAGGTGGTCACCGAGGGGATCCTGACCCGCCGCCTGCAGGACGATCCGGCGCTGGAAGGCGTCGGCCTGCTGATCTTCGACGAATTCCACGAGCGCAGCCTCGACGCCGACCTGGCCTTGGCCTTGAGCCTCAATGGCCGTGATCTGTTCCGCGACGAGCAGCCGCTGAAAATCCTCCTGATGTCGGCGACCCTGGAAGGCGAGCGCCTGGCCGGGCTGCTGGACGACGCGCCGATCCTGCGCAGCGAAGGCCGCATGTTCCCGGTCGATGTGCGCTGGGGGCGGCCTTTCCAGCCGGGCGAGTTCATCGAGCCGCGGCTGGTGCAGACCATCCTTGAAGCGTTGAACGATGAAAGCGGCAGCGTCCTGGTGCTCCTGCCGGGGCAGGCCGAGATCCGCCGGGTACATCAGCAGTTGGCCGATGCCGTGGGCGAGCGCTCGGAGATCCTGCTCTGTCCGCTGCACGGCGAGCTGGACCTGGCGGCGCAGCGCGCGGCCATCGAACCGGCTCCGCCGGGCAAGCGCAAAGTGGTGCTGGCGACCAATATCGCCGAGACCAGCCTGACCATCGACGGCGTGCGCGTGGTGGTCGATGCCGGGCTGGCGCGGGTGCCGCGTTTCGACCCGGGCAGTGGCATGACCCGTCTCGACACCCAGCGTATTTCCCGGGCCAGCGCCACCCAGCGCGCCGGTCGGGCCGGGCGTCTGGAACCGGGCGTGTGTTATCGCCTGTGGTCCCAGGACCAGCACGAACAGCTGGCGGCCTATGGCAGTGCGGAAATCCTCCAGGCGGACCTGGCGGGCCTGGCCCTGCAATTGGCGCGCTGGGGGGTGACGCCAGCGCAACTGGTGTGGCTGGATGTGCCGCCTGGCGCGGCCTATGCCCAGGCCCAGGATCTGCTCGAACGCCTCGGCGCCCTGACCGCCAAAGCCGGCGAAGACTGGAAGCTGACAGCCCATGGCCAGGCGATGGCCGAGTTGCCGGCCCATCCGCGCATTGCCCATCTGCTGTTGCGCGGCCAGGCCCTGGGGCTGGCGAACATGGCCTGCGACGTCGCCGCCTTGCTCGGCGAGCGCGACATCCTGCGCGGCGGCGGTGCCGACCTGCATAGCCGTCTGGTGCTGCTGTCCGGCGAAGAGCGCGCGGCCCGCGGCGCCCAGGGCGGCGTACAGCGGGCTCGGCAACTGGCCCGGCAGTACCGCGGTTATCTGCGTGGGCAGCCGAGCCAGGCGGTGGCGGACCCGGACCATCCGCGCTGGCTGGGCGCCTTGCTGGCGCTGGCCTATCCGGATCG
This sequence comes from Pseudomonas sp. SBT1-2, assembly GCF_028640875.1. Classification (NCBI taxonomy): domain Bacteria; kingdom Pseudomonadati; phylum Pseudomonadota; class Gammaproteobacteria; order Pseudomonadales; family Pseudomonadaceae; genus Pseudomonas; species Pseudomonas sp. SBT1-2. Next base: position 146,442 of record NZ_JAQZAA010000113.1, read on the forward strand.
GGTCGCCCAGCAACGCCGTCCTGGCGGTGCCGAGTACCGGCTGGCCAACGGCCGCGCGGCATTGTTCAGCGAAACCGACAGCCTGATGAAGCAACCCTGGCTGGTGATCGCCGACCTGGGCAGTCGCCAGGGGCAGCGGGAAGAGCGCATCTACCTGGCGGCGGATTTCGATCCGGCGCTGTTCGACTCGGTCCTGGCCGAGCAGGTGCGCAGCGTCGACCAGCTTGATTGGGACGAGCGCGAAGGCGTGTTGCGTGCCGAGCGCCAGCGCAAGGTCGGCGAACTGGTGCTCAGCCGTGAGCCGCTGACCGGGCTGGACGAGGCGGCGCGGTGCCAGGCCCTGGTCAATCTGGTGCGGCGCAAGGGCCTGGAACTGTTGCCCTGGACCCCGGAACTGCGCCAGTGGCAGGCGCGGGTGGCCTTGTTGCGCCAGCTCGATCTAGAGGCCACGGGCGAAAGCCAGTGGCCGGATGTCAGCGACGTGGCCTTGCTCAAGAGCCTGGAGAGCTGGCTGTTGCCGTACCTGGGCAAGGTTTCGCGCCTCAGCCACTTCGCCAACCTGGAGCTGGCCAGCATTGTCCACAACCTGCTGCCATGGCCATTGCCACAGCGCCTGGACGAGCTGGCGCCGCACCACCTGACGGTGCCGTCCGGCTCGTCGATCCGCCTCGACTACAGCGAGCAGCCACCGATTCTCGCCGTGCGCCTGCAGGAGTTGTTCGGCCTGGCGGAAACACCACGGATCGCCGGTGGCCGGCAGGTGGTCAAGCTGCACCTGCTGTCCCCGGCACGGCGGCCGGTGCAGGTCACCCAGGACCTGGCGAACTTCTGGCGCAGCACCTACGCCGAGGTGAAGAAGGACCTCAAGGGCCGCTACCCGAAACACTATTGGCCGGATGACCCGCTGGTGGCCGAGGCCACGGCCCGCGCCAAACCGCGCAAGTAACCTACCGTGTAGCCGCTGCCGCAGGCTGCGATAAGGCCGAAGGCCTTCAGCGGTCTCAAGATCCTGCACCCGCGTTGTCGGAATGCCGCCCAGGTCGATCGCAGCCTGCGGCAGCGGCTACAGGTCATTGCGCGGCGGGCAACAGGAAGCGGGCGATCAGCGGCAGGTGGTCGGAGATGCGCAGGGTGTCGTCCTGCCGTACCTGGGCCTCGACCCGTTTGATCCGTGGGCTGTGGAACAGGTAGTCGACGGTGCGATCCGGGCCGCTCAGGGCTGGGTCGTTGGGGTAGTGGGTCAGCCACAGGGCGCGGTCGATGCCGCTGGCTTCGTTGTTGGTGGGGATCATCGGGTACTTGTCCCAGAGGCTGTGCAACGCGCTGTCGGCGGAGTAGGGCGTGCGTTGCTCGGGGGCGAGCCGCTGGTACTGGCCCAGGGGCAGCAGATTGAAGTCGCCGCCGATCAGCCAGGGCGTGCCGCGGGCTTCGAAGCGGTCGAGGATCCTGGTTACCGCGTTCACCTGGGCTTGCAGGGTGTCGTCGGGCTTCGTCGCGCGGTCCAGGTGGGTGTTGAGCACCGCCATCTGTCCGCCATCGCTTAACGGCAGGTAGCTGACCAGCACGGCGTTTTTCGGCTGGAACTGGCGGCTGATGAAATTGGCCTCGGGCACCGGCAATTGCAGGCGTTCGGCGTGTTCGATGTTGTAGCGGCTCAAGGTCGCCAGTTGCCGGCCGACGCTGCCGAAGATGTGCGGGGAGGGTACGAAATCGGCCTTCCAGTCGAAGGCCTGGGTACTGCAGGGATACAGGTCGGTCAGGCGTTCCTGCAGCAGCTTGAGCTGGTCCTGGTAATCGCTGGCCTTGGCGCCGTCGTCCAGTTCCTGCACCAGCACGATGTCCGGCTGCTCGTCGCGAATCACCCGGGCCACCTCGTCCAGGCTGAAGGCCATGTCCTCCGGGGTCGGGCGCTCGTCCGGCCCCCGGGCCTGGTCGTTCCAGAACACATAGCGCTTGCCCGCCAGGTACTGCACGTTCCAGGTCATCACCTTCAGCGCCTGGCCCGGCACCAGGCTGGGCACCTTGCCCGTGCAGGCGACCGGCAGCGGCTCCTTGGCGTCGGGGCGCCAGGTCAGGCTGTAGACCAGGGCTGACAACAGGCCTGCGCTGATCAGCAGGCCCAGGAGGATGAGGCGAAGTGGACGGGGCATCGGCTCGGCTTATGGCGTTGCAAGATTGAGCCCGAGCATAACCGAGAGCGGGGCCGCGGCCCAAGGGGTAGAGCGGCCGGACCTTGGCGTCACGCCTGTTCGGGCGAGTCACCGATCAGCATGAACAGCCGGAACACCACCACGCTGGTGAACAATTGCAGGAAGCTGTGGGCGCTTTCGATCAGCAGCGACAGCATCGGACCCGGCTCGGGATACGCCGCCAGGCTGGCCCCCTTGAGCACCCACAGCGGGGCCATCACGGCCAGGATGCAGACCAGGATCCGCAGGAAGTGCCCGCGGGTCAGGCGGAAGCTTTCCTTGATCGCGGCCAGTGGTTGCAGGCCCTTGAGCACCAGCAGGTATTCGGCGAAGGCCAGGGTCACCATCAGCCACAGCCCGGGCAGGAAATACAGCGACAGACCCAGCAGGATCAGCAGGGTGTTGATGGCGGTCAGCAGGGCAAAACGCGGCCACAGGCTGACAGTCGCGGCGAGCAGGTCGCGGGCTAATGGCGATTCGCCACGGCTGCGGGCATCGAGGAACAGGATCAGCACCCCGGTGTACAGCGGGTAGATCAGCAGGCCGACGACCACGCTGTAGCCGGGAAAGGCCTCGGGGCCCAGCGAGCTGTCCACCGCCTGCTGCAGCAGCGCTTCGAGGACCACCAGCGGCAGGCACAGCTGGACGATGCGCCCCAGGTTGCGCTGGCAGAAGTACAGGGAGTCGCGCAGAACGGTTAACGGATTCATCAGTGGTTATCGCAGATCACAAAAAGCGGTTGGACACTTTAACCGATGCAGCCCCCGGGCGAGCAAACGTAAACGTTAGGTAAAGGCTATTGAAAGCCCGCTGGGCAGCCCCATTACTGGTTGCACCTTGTGCATGACAGGCAAGGCCCAGTTTTTTACCGGCAATCTAAAGAGGTCGCCATGAACAGCGAAGAGCAAACCCTGATCGATGGACTGTTTTCACGGTTGCAGCAAGCCGAGAAGGATTCAGCCCCGCGTGACGCCCAGGCCGAGACGCGGATCAAGGAGCATCTGGCCCGGCAGCCTGCCGCCGGGTATTTCATGACCCAGGCGATTCTGGTGCAAGAGGCGGCAATCAAGAGCCTCGACGAGCAGAACAAGCAACTCACCCAGCAGGTCCAGCAACTGCAGGCCGAGCTGCAGCAGGCCAGGTCCCAGGCCGCGGCACCGGCGCCCAGCAGCGGTGGCGGGTTCCTTTCGAGCATCTTCGGTGGCGGTTCCCGCGATCCGCAGCCGGCGCCGACGCAAAGCGCTCCGGCCTCGTCCGGCGGCTGGCGCGAACCGGCGCGGCCGGCGTTCAACCCGCAGCCGCAACAGAACTACCCGCAACAGAGCTATCCCCAGCAAAACTATGCCGCGCCCCCCCAGCAGGCTCCGGCCGCGGCTGGCAGCAGCTTTCTCGGCGGCGCGCTGAAGACCGCCGCCGGCGTGGCGGGGGGCGTGATGCTGGCGCAAGGCCTCAGCAGCCTGTTCCACGGCAACCAGCAGCCGCAGGAAATCGTCGAAGTGATCAAGGAAGAACCGGCACCCGCCAGCGACAACGCGGGTGGCTGGGGCAATGACGAGCAGCGCATGGCCAACAACGACTCCTGGGGCAACAACGACCAGGGCGGCTTCAGCGATGCCGACTACGGCAACGACGACAGCTCGTTCTTTTCCGACGACGATTCCTTCGTCTGATCCGCCATCGGTCCGGAACGCCACTGCGTCCCGGACCGATTATTCGCGGAACCTTCCTTCTGGCTGGCATACTGGGCGACTTTTCAGGGTTTGAGTCCCGGCCCAGTTCGCGCGCGTGAGCGCCATGAGGATAAGCGGTGAAAAAAATCGCTGTGTTCGCCGATGTCCAGAATCTCTATTACACCGTGCGCCAGGCCTATGGCTGCCACTTCAACTATGCCGCCCTGTGGGCCGACATCAGCCAACGCGGGCAGATAGTCGAGGCCTATGCCTATGCGATCGACCGGGGCGACAGCAAGCAGCAGCAGTTCCAGCAGATCCTGCGCAACCTGGGCTTCACGGTAAAACTCAAACCCTATATCCAGCGCAGCGACGGCTCGGCCAAGGGCGACTGGGACGTGGGCATCACCATCGACATCATGGACGCCGCCGCCCATGTCGACGAAGTGGTGCTGGCCTCCGGTGATGGCGATTTCGACCTGTTGCTGGAGCGCATCATCAGCAAGCACGGCGTCGAAGCGGTTGCCTATGGCGTACCGGGACTCACCGCCAATTCGCTGATTCGCGCGGCCACGCGCTACGTGCCGATCGAAGGCGCGCTACTGCTCAAAAGCTGAGCTGACTATTTTTTGGATGGAGCTGGACAGGTTTGGAACGCATCGCAGTCATCGACTTTGAAACCACCGGGATCTCCCCGAGCAGCAGTTGCCGGGCCACGGAAATCGCCGTGGTGATCCTTGAGCAGGGGCGCATCGTCGAGCGTTACCAGAGCCTGATGAATGCCGGCGTGCGGGTGCCGGCCTTCATCGAACAGCTGACCGGCATCAGCAACGCCATGCTGCGCAGCGCGCCGCCGGCCGAGCAGGTGATGAACGAGGTCAACGAGTTCGTCGGCACCACGCCGCTGCTGGCGCACAACGCCGCGTTCGACCAGAAGTTCTGGGACTACGAGCTGGGCCGGATCAAGCGCACTCGCTTGCAGAACTTCGCCTGTTCCCTGTTGCTGGCCCGGCGCCTGATGCCGGCGGCGCCCAACCACAAGCTCGGCACCCTCACCACGTTCGCCAGCCTGCCCCATACCGGCCAGGCTCACCGGGCCATGGCCGACGCGGAAATGGCCGCCAACCTCACCGCCCACCTGGCGCTGGAGCTGCGGCAGAAACACGGGCTGCGCGAGCTGTCCCACGACTTCCTGTGCAAATTGCAGAAAGTGCCGGCCGCCAAGATCGGCGAACACCTCAAGCGTCATCGCGGCGCCTGATCCGTAATTCCTGTAGCCGCCTGTAGCCATCTGTAGCCGCTGCCGAGCCTTGGCGAGGCTGCGATAAGGCTCGAAGAGCCTTCCAAGGCCCTCAAGAGCGCGTCTCCTGCGGAGCCGATCGCAGCCTCGCCAAGGCTCGGCAGCGGCTACAGGCGGCTACAGGCGGCGTGGATTGGCTTATTTGCCGTTGCTTTCCAGATGCCCCAGCGGCACGCGCTGTTCGATGGCGCTGGAGAGCACGATCGAGGTCTTGCTGAAACCGAACTGGGCAACGCGGTTGATCAGCTCTTCCAGCTCCGGCATCGAGCCGACGGCGGCGCGCATGATCACGCACGGATCGCCCGTGACCCGCTGGCATTCGGTGAGTTGCGGGATCCGGCTCAGTTCGTCGTAGGCCTTCTGATTGCCGTGCTGGGCCATGCGCAGTTCGATCACGCACTGGATCGGCAGCCCGAGCTTGGCCAGGTCGACCTTGGCCTGGTAGCCGGTGATCACTCCGCTGGCTTCGAGTTTGGCCACCCGCTCGGCCACGGCCGGAGCGGAGAGGTTCACCTTGCGCGCCAGCTCGGCGTAGCTCGCCCGGCCATTTTCCAGCAGGGCGGCGAGGAGCATGCGGTCATATTTGTCCATGATAAGGCTTCCAAATACAGCGACTTTCGAAAGCATGGGTTATAGCCACAATCTCCGTGTTTTGAAAAGTGTACTGGCGCTTTAAACAGGTTTTGTAACTTAAGTTCCGCCGGCCGGCTTTCTAGAATAAGCCCTCTCCCTTGCCTGTCTTCGAGCTTCCCATGCCTGGTCTACGCCGTTTTCCCTTGCCTTTGATTGCCGCTTTTTTTGCGCTGTACGTGATCTGGGGGTCGACCTACCTGGTGATCCGTATCGGTGTCGAATACTGGCCGCCGCTGATGCTCGCCGGCATCCGCTTTGTCATCGCCGGCAGCCTGATGTACGGCTTCCTGCGCTGGCGCGGGGCACCGGCGCCGACCTGGGCGCAATGGCGGGCGGCAGGGGTGATCGGCATCCTGCTGCTGAGCTGCGGCAATGGCGCGGTCACCGTCGCCGAACACATGGGCGTGGCGTCCGGAGTGGCGGCCCTGGCGGTGGCCACGGTGCCGCTGTTCACCCTGCTGTGCGGTTACTTCTGGGGCGCGCGCAACACCCGCCTGGAATGGGCCGGGATCGTCCTCGGGCTGATCGGCATTGCCATGCTCAACCTCGGTTCCAACCTGCAGTCGAGCCCGACCGGCGCGGCCTTGCTGGTGTTCGCGGCGGCGGCCTGGGCCTTCGGTTCGGTGTGGAGCAAACACCTGCCGTTGCCGCAAGGGGCGATGGCCAGTGCCGTCGAGATGCTGGTGGGTGGCGCGGTGCTGTTGATCGGCAGTTGGTGGAGCGGTGAACAACTGGCCGCCGTTCCGCCGATCGAAGGCTGGGCGGCCCTGGCGTACCTGACCGGCTTTGGCTCGATCATCGCCTTCAACGCCTACATGTACCTGCTCAAGCACGTGCGCCCGGCGGCGGCCACCAGCTATGCCTACGTCAACCCTGCGGTGGCGGTGCTGCTGGGGATCGTGTTTGTCGGCGAGACCATCGGCCTGGAGGAGGCGCTGGCGATGGTGGTGATCATCAGTGCCGTGGTGTTGATCGGCCTGCCGCAATGGCGCAAGCCAAAAGCCGCCGCGATACAGGAAGAAGCCACCGCTTGAAGTGGCCGGTTGGCGCACGATCGAAAACGCCGGGCATTGCCCGGCGTTTTTGTTCCAGCCTGTCGTACTCAGGCCGGGTTGAACAGCATCACCAGCGGTATCAGCGCCACGACGAAGGCCAGCATGAACAGCAGGCTGATCCCGGCGACGCGCCACAAGGAGAAGAAAGGCCCCTTGCTGAGTTTGTGTTCGATGACGACCGGACCGAAGAGCTGGCGCGCGTAGGTGTTCATCGCAAAAAGCGGTGGCAGTACGAAGACCACGGCTGGAACGCTTTCCGGCAACACCGCGCTCAACACCATCATCAGGACGAGCAGGCCGATACCGACATACCAGGCCTTCTTCACTTCGCTTTCGCGGCCGAGCGCCTTGAGGTTGGCGGCGATGATGTAGGACCCCGCCAGGGAAGTGCCGAGGAAGGTGGCAAGGCCGACGGCGTTGATGCTGTACAGGCGCAATGGCGCGGTCGATGCAGCCGGGGTCTGCAACTCGGCGGCCGGTGTCTGGAAGGGGTTGGGGGTGTCCATACGGGTCAGGCTCCTGGATCTTCGACGGGGCGATGGGGATAAAAGAACTGAATCCTCTCCCGGCAGCTCCAGGCGCGTCTACAAAGATTATCGCTGCCCGTCGCCCGGGGCCCCGTAACGGCGGGAGGCAGGGCAACTCGTCAGCCCGAAAGAAACCCGCCTGAATTAGGGTAAACTGCCGCCCATTGCACACCTGCGCTGACTTTTTTCCCTACGGTATCCCCATGACATTCGCCACTCTTGGCCTGATCGAACCCTTGCTGCGCGCCCTCGAAACGCTTGGCTACCAGACCCCGACACCGGTGCAGGCGCAAGCCATTCCGGCGGTGCTGGGCGGTCGCGACCTGATGGCCGCGGCGCAGACCGGCACCGGCAAGACCGCCGGCTTCGCCTTGCCGCTCCTGCAATCGCTGACCCTGGAAGGGCCGAAAGTGGCCAGCAACTCGGTACGCGCGCTGATCCTGGTGCCGACCCGCGAGCTGGCCGAACAGGTGCACGAGAGCGTGCGCCAGTACGCCGAGCACCTGCCGCTGAGCACCTACGCGGTGTACGGCGGCGTCAGCATCAACCCGCAGATGATGAAGCTGCGCAAAGGCATCGACCTGCTGGTGGCGACCCCGGGGCGCCTGCTCGACCTGTACCGGCAGAACGCGGTGAAGTTCAGCCAGTTGCAGACCCTGGTGCTGGACGAAGCCGACCGCATGCTCGACCTGGGTTTCTCCGAAGAGCTGAAGGACATCTACGCGGCATTGCCGAAAAAGCGCCAGACCCTGCTGTTCTCCGCGACCTTCTCCGACGCCATCCGCCTGTTGGCCGGGCAGATGCTCAACGATCCGCTGAGCATTGAAGTCAGCCCGCGCAACGTTGCCGCCAACACCGTCAAGCAATGGGTGGTGACGGTGGACAAGAAGCGCAAGCCGGAGCTGTTCAGCCACCTGCTGCGCAAGAATCGCTGGAAGCAGGTGCTGGTATTCGCCAAGACCCGCAACGGCGTGGACGCGCTGGTGGAAAGGCTGCAGGGCCAGGGCGTGAATGCCGACGGCATCCATGGCGACAAACCCCAGGCCACCCGCCAGCGTGCGCTGGACCGCTTCAAGGCCAGCGAGATCCAGATCCTGGTGGCCACCGATGTAGCGGCCCGTGGCCTGGACATCGAGGACCTGCCGCTGGTGGTCAACTTCGACCTGCCGATCGTCGCCGAGGATTACATCCACCGCATCGGCCGTACCGGCCGCGCCGGCTCCACCGGTGAGGCGATCTCGCTGGTGTGCGCCGATGAAGTGAACCTGCTGTCGGCCATCGAGATGCTGACCCGCCAGACCCTCAAGCGCCATGACGAGCCGGACTTCATTCCGGATCACCGGGTGCCGGAAACCGACGCCAGCGGCCAGGTGATCAAGAAGCCGAAAAAGCCGAAGAAGCCCAAGGCTTCCGGCGGTGGCGGCAAGCGCAACCTGGGCAAGTGGGTGGACAGCGGCGAAGTGGCCGAAGCCCCGGCGGTGAAACCGGTGCGCAAGGTGCCGGCGTTCAACACCGGGCCGCGCAAGCGCAAGCCGTAAGCCTTGGCGAGCGTTCAACACCGCTCGCTTCTGTAGCCGCTGGCGTAGCCTGCGATCGAGGACGAAGTCCTCGCAAAAACGAACGCCCCGGTTTTCCTGGAAAACCGGGGCGTTTGGTTTTACGCCGTTACGTCGCAATGCCGCCCAGACCGATCGCAGGCTGCGCCAGCGGCTACACGAAAGGCCTCAAGCCTTTTCCCGCAACCACTCGATCATCCCCAACCCCGCCGCCCGCCCGCTGGCGAAACACGCGGTGAGCAGGTAGCCGCCGGTGGGCGCCTCCCAGTCGAGCATTTCTCCGGCGCAGAACACGCCGGGCAATTGCTTGAGCATCAAGCGCTGGTCCATGGCCTCGAACGTCACGCCGCCGGCGCTGCTGATGGCTTCGTCCAGCGGCCGGGTTCTCACCAGGGTCAACGGCAGGGCCTTGATCGCCTTGGCCAGCAGCGCCGGGTCGGCGAAGCAATCGGCAGTGGTCAGTTCGCGCAAGAGTGCGGCTTTCACCCCGTCGATGCCCAGCTGGCTGTGCAGGTGCTTGGCCATGGAGCGCGAGCCCCGTGGCTTGCTCAGCGCGGCCTGGATCCGGTCATGGGGTTTGCCCGGCAGCAGGTCGATATGCACGGTGGCCGAGCCGTGGCGGTTGATCGCGTCCCGAATCGGCGCCGACAGCGCATAGATCAGGCTGCCCTCGACCCCGGTGGTGGTGATCACGCATTCGCCGAGGCGGGGGATGTCGTCGTTCAGGCCGATGGCCACGTTCTTCAGCGGGGCGCCGGCGAACTTGCTGCGCAGCAGATCGCTCCAGTCCTGCACTTCGAACCCGCAGTTGCTCGGTTGCAGGGGCGCCAGTTGCACGCCGTGCTGTTCCAGCGGCAGCATCCAGGCCCCATCCGAACCCAGGCGTGCCCAGCTGCCGCCGCCCAGCGCCAGCAGCAGGGCGTCGGCCTGGACCGACTTTTCACCTTCCGGGCTATGGATGCGCAGGCTGCCATCGACATTCCAGCCGAGCCAGCGATGGCGGGTGTGGATAACCACGCCGGCATCGCGCAGGTGCTTGAGCCAGGCGCGCAGCAGCGGCGCGGCTTTCATATCGGTGGGGAACACCCGGCCCGAGCTGCCGACGAAAGTCTCGATGCCCAGGCCGTGAATCCATTGGCACAGCGCCTCGCTGCCGAACTCGCGCAACAGCGGGGCCATCTGCGGGGCCCGTTCGGCATAACGTGAGAGGAAGACCGGGTAGGCCTCGGAATGCGTGATGTTCATGCCGCCGACCCCGGCCAGCAAAAACTTGCGGCCCACCGACGGCATGCCGTCGTAGAGATCGACACGGATGCCCGCCAGGCTCAGCACCTCGGCCGCCATCAAGCCGGCGGGGCCGCCACCGATAATGGCGACGTGATGGGGCAGGGTGCTGCTGGATAAGGTCATGGCGGGCGGCGGCGTGGCGGAATAAGCCAGGCATTCTACCCGAGGCAGGCCCGCCGCCAATGCTCCATGCGCCCCGCAGTGGCTTATACAAGGGGTGATCAAAAAATGTTCAGTGCTCTGCAGGGCTTGTACGGCATGGCCTGCAGCCCCTTGCACTCAGGTTATCCACAAGCGGCTCCACAGAGATTGGGGGTAAGGCGCCCACACTTTCATGACCACCTGATGAAGCTTTTGTAGCCGCTGCCGCAGGCTGCGAAAGGTCCGAAGGACCTCCAGCGGCATCACTCTTCATGTTCCCGCTTCGCAGCATTCAGCGGTGCTTACCGGGCCTGATCAAAAAACGATCACCGATCTGCAGGGCACAGCCAGCCTGACCTGCAGCCGCTTGCACTCAGGTTATCCACAAGCGGCTCCACAGAGATTGGGGGTAAGGCATCCACACTTTCATGACCACCTGATGAAGCTTTTGTAGCCGCTGCCGCAGGCTGCGAAAGGTCCGCAGGACCTCCAGCGGCATCACTATTTATGCTCCCGCTTCGCAGTATTCAGCGGTGCTTACCAGACCTGATCAAAAAATGATCGCCTGTCTGTAGGGTACGGCCAGCCTGACCTGCAGCCCCTTGCACTCAGGTTATCCACAAGCGGCTCCACAGAGATTGGGGGTAAGGCACCCACACTTTCATGACCGCCTGATGAAGCTTTTGTAGCCGCTGCCGCAGGCTGCGAAAGGTCCGCAGGACCTCCAGCGGCATCACTATTGGCGCTCCCGTTTTGCCGCGCTCAGTGGTGCTTATAGAGTCTGATCAAAAAATGATCGCCTGTCTGTAGAGCACAGCCAACATGGCCTGCAGCCGCTTGCACTCAGGTTATCCACAAGCGGCTCCACAGAGATTGGGGGTAAGGCATCCACACTTTCATGACCACCTGATGAAGCTTTTGTAGCCGCTGCCGCAGGCTGCGAAAGGTCCGAAGGACCTCCTGCGCTATCACTGTTGGCGCTCCCATTTCGCAGCATTCAGCTGTGCTTATCGGGCCTGATCAGAAAATGATCACCTGTCTGTAAGGCACAGCCAGCATGGTCTGTAGCCGCTTGCACTCAGGTTATCCACAAGCGGCTCCACAGCCATTGTGGGTAAGGCGCCCAGCGTTCAGTGACAACCTGATGACGTCCACACCCGTTGCGCACTGTGGTGGAGGATGCCGTGGCGGCGGGCCAGGGCCTGGCGGTCCTTGCTGTAGCCGCCGCCGATCACCCCGAGCACCGGGATGTCGCGGCCCAGGCAATGGCGCATCACCTGTTCGTCGCGGGCGGCGACGCCCTGGTCGGTCAGCTTCAGGTAACCCAGGGCATCGTCCTTGTGCACATCCACCCCGGCGTCGTACAGCACCAGGTCCGGCTGGTACAGCGGCAGCAGGTAATTGAGGGCATCGTCGACCACCTTCAGGTAATCGGCGTCGCCCATGCCCATCGGCAGGGGGATGTCCCAGTCGCTGGTGGCCTTGCGCGCCGGGAAGTTTTTTTCGCAGTGCAGCGAGACGGTCACGGCGTCCGGGGTATGTTCGAGAATCCGCGCGGTGCCGTCGCCCTGATGCACATCGCAGTCGAAGATCAGCACCCGGCCGACCCGACCGGCTTCGAGCAGGTAATGGCTGATCACCGCCAGGTCGTTGAAGATGCAGAAGCCCGCCGGGTGGTCGTAGTGGGCGTGATGGGTACCGCCGGCCAGGTGACAGGCCAGGCCATGCTCCAGGGCCTGTTCGGCGGCCAGCAGCGAGCCGCCGACAGCGCGCACGGTGCGCCGGGCGAGGGCTTCGTTCCAGGGCAGGCCAAGGCGCCGCTGGTCTTCCCGCGACAACTCGCCGGCCATATAACGTTCGATATACCCAGGATCGTGGGCCAGGGCGAGAATCTCCTTCGGGCACAGCTCCGGGCGCATCAGGTCGGCATCGCGGGTCAGGCCGCTGTCCACCAGGTGGTCGCGCAGCAGGCGAAACTTGTCCATGGGGAAACGGTGCTCCGCCGGGAACTCGGGGCTGTAGTCGTCGTGGTAGATCAGCGGCAGTGGCATGGCAATTTCATGTAGGAATCCGAAAAGGATCCTACCAGCGATGTAGACTGGCACGCATGGAAATGGAGGGGACGATGGAGCCGATACTGCAACTCGAAAGTGCTCGACTGCTGTTGCGCCAGTGGCGCGATGAGGATTTGCCGGCGTTTGCGGCGATGTGTGCCGACCCGCAAGTGATGCGTTACTTTCCGGCCCCCTTGAGCCGCCTGGAAAGCGCCGCGTTGATCGGGCGGATCCGTGGGCATTTCGCCGAGCACGGTTTTGGCACCTGGGCGCTGGAGCGCAAGGATACCGGGGCCTTTATCGGGTTTACCGGGCTGGGGGTGGTGGGCTTCGAAGCGCCATTCACCCCGGCGGTGGAAATCGGCTGGCGCCTGGCGCGCGAGCACTGGGGCCTGGGCTATGCCAGCGAAGCGGCCTGGACCGCGCTGCGCTGTGGCTTCGATCGCCTGGCCCTGAAGGAGATCGTTGCCTTCACCACCACCAGCAACCTGCCGTCGCAGAAAGTCATGCAGGCCATCGGCATGCAACACGATGGGCACGACGATTTCGATCACCCAAAGCTCGGCAGCGAGCATCCGCTGCGTCATCATGTGCTGTATCGCATCAACCGCGAACAATGGTTGGAAACCTTGCATGGATAGCAGGTCGGGGGCATCTGGAGTGTGCCCATGTGTGTGAACCCGATTGAATCGACCGCGACAGCCAAGACTGCGCGGCATTGCTCTGTGTGAGGAGAGTCTGAATGAGCCACGTGTTGGATGATCTGGTCGACCTGTTGACCCTGGAACCGATCGAGGAAAACCTGTTTCGCGGTCGTAGCCAGGACCTGGGCTTCCGCCAGCTGTTCGGCGGCCAGGTGTTGGGTCAGTCCCTGTCCGCGGCCAGCCAGACTGTCGAAGAGGCCCGCCATGTGCATTCGCTGCACGGTTATTTCCTGCGTCCTGGCGATGCGGCGTTGCCGGTGGTGTACCAGGTCGACCGGGTGCGCGATGGTGGCAGCTTCAGCACCCGCCGGGTGACGGCGATCCAGAAGGGCAACCCGATCTTCACCTGCAGCGCCTCGTTCCAGTATGACGAGGAAGGCTTCGAGCACCAGGACACGATGCCCCAGGTGGTCGGCCCGGAAAACCTGCCGTCGGAGCTGGAGATCACCCAGCAGCGCGCGCACCTGATCCCTGAGCACATGCGCGAAAAACTGCTGTGCCCCAAGCCCATCGAAGTGCGCCCGGTGACCGAAAAAGACCCCTACAACCCGCAGCCGGCGGACCCGATCAAATACGTCTGGTTCCGTGCCGACGGCGAGCTGCCGGACATTCCCGCGCTGCATAAATACCTGCTGGCCTACGCCTCGGACTTCGGCCTGCTGACCACCTCGATGCTGCCCCACGGCAAGTCGGTGTGGCAGAAGGACATGCAGGTCGCCAGCCTCGACCACGCCCTGTGGTTCCATGCCGACCTGCGTGCCGACGACTGGCTGCTGTATGCCATGGACAGCCCGTGGGCCGGCAATTCCCGTGGTTTCTCCCGCGGCAGCGTGTTCAACCGCGCCGGCCAGCTGGTGGCGTCGGTGACCCAGGAAGGCCTGATCCGCCACCGCAAGGACTGGGCATGAGCCTGGCCGAGGTGCGTCATTGGGTGTTCGACATGGACGGCACCCTGACGGTGGCCGTGCATGATTTCGCGGCCATCCGCGAAGCGCTGGGGATTCCACCGGAGCACGACATCCTGACCCACCTCGCGGCCTTGCCCGCCGCCGAAGCCGCGGCGAAACACGCCTGGCTGCTGGAACACGAGCGCGACCTGGCCCTGGGTTCGCGCCCGGCGCCGGGGGCGGTGGAGCTGGTGCGGGAACTGGCGGCGCGGGGCTATCGCCTGGGCATCCTGACCCGCAATGCGCGGGAGCTGGCCCATGTCACCCTGGAGGCCATCGGCCTGGCCGACTGCTTTGCCGTCGAGGATGTGCTGGGGCGCGACGAGGCACCGCCCAAACCACACCCGGGCGGCTTGCTGAAACTGGCCGCGGCCTGGGAGGTGGCGCCGGCCGAGATGGTGATGGTCGGCGACTACCGCTTCGACCTCGATTGCGGTCGCGCGGCGGGCACCCACACGGTGCTGGTGAACCTGCCGGATAACCCGTGGCCGGAGCTGGCCGACTGGCATGCCGAGGATTGCAGCGTTCTACGGCGGATGGTGTTGGCTTAAAAAGCATCGCGGGCAAGCCTCGCTCCTACGGATCTGCGGTGTAGCCCTCTGCCGGGTACGACAACGAACCTGTAGGAGCGAGGCTTGCCCGCGATAGCGTCCTTCCTGACACCACTACATCTACTGGCCGAACAACGCCTTCTGCCCCTCGGGCGAGGTGAACATCTTGTCGCCGTCATGCCCGACCCCGGGCACTTCGAGCAACTGCTGTTGCAATCCCTGCGGATGGCGCTGTTTCAGGTAGTCGAAATAGTTGTGCCCGCGAATCAAGCGGTAGGCGCCCTGGGCCTCGGCGGCGCAACTGGTGTCCAGCGCCGGGTGGTGCGGGTCGGTGTCCTGTTTGCCCAGCAGGTAGGTGATATCGCGTTTGACGTAGCGCTGTTCCAGTTGCTGTGCGGTCTGGCCGGCGGCGTAGGCTGGCAGCTTGAGCAGGCCGTACTTCCAGTGGTTGAAACCGGGGCACGCATTGGCGTCGACTTTCATCGGGCGCTGCTCGTCGAAGTAGGCATAGGACGACGGGTTGGCGATGACATAGCGCAGCTTGATGCCGTCATCCACCAGGCCCGGATGATACTGGCCGAGCAGGGCAAAGCGCTGCACCACTTGGGCGCCACCGGAGTGGCCGGCGATGACGATCTCGGTCAGGGACGGAAACCGCTGGCGATCGCTCAGCCGCGTGATGATCGCGTCCAGCACCGCATAAGAGCTTTGTGCCTTGGGCCCGCTGGATGGCTCGCCGGCCATCCAGTCATTGCCCTGCCAGCGCAGCAGCGAACCGGGCAGCTGGTGACGCTCGATATCGCTCTGATTGAGAAACTGCGGCGCGATCACCAGGGTGGTCGCGCTTTGCCCGGCCTGGCTGGCGGCCTGTTCGGCGCTGTGCAGGTAGGTCTGGGCATTGCGCAGGCGCCCATGGACGATGATCAGTGCCCGCTGGATCTCAGGCCGCGGATGTTGCCAGTCCTGGCTCAGGCCGACGGCCAGTTCGCCGCCTTCCAGGTTCAACCGCGCGGGGCTGATCGTCTTGACGCCACTTTCCGCTGCCTGCGCGCCGGCGCAGATCATCCATAACGTGAGCAGCACCAGTCCCCGGCGCATTACAGACTCTTCGCCGCGAAGGTGTCGCATTGGCCGATCTGGCCCTGAGTGAAGCCTGCCTTGAACCAGCGCACCCGTTGCGCCGAGCTGCCGTGGGTGAAGGAGTCCGGTACCACGCGGCCCTGGCCTTGCTGTTGCAGGCGGTCGTCGCCGATGGCGTTGGCGGCGTTCAGGGCTTCTTCGATATCCCCCGGCTCCAGCCAGTTCAGGCGTTTCTGCGCATGGTTGGCCCAGACGCCCGCCAGGCAGTCGGCTTGCAATTCCTGGCGCACCAGCAGGCCGCCGTCGCCTTCCATCTGCCGGCCCTGTTGGCGGGCCGCCTGGATCTTCGCCGAGACGCCGAGCAGGGTCTGTACGTGGTGGCCGATTTCGTGGGCGATCACGTAGGCCTGGGCGAAGTCGCCGGCGGCCGAGAAGCGCTGGTCCATCTCGCGGAAGAAGTCCATGTCCAGGTACACCTGCTGGTCGGCCGGGCAATAGAACGGGCCGGTGGCGGAAGTCGCCGAGCCGCAGGCGGAATTCACCCGGCCGCGAAACAGGATGAGCTTGGGTTGCTGGTAGGCGCGTCCGGCCTGCTGGAAGATCTGGCCCCAGGTGTCTTCGGTGTCGCCGAGGATGGAACGGACGAATTCCGCCTGCTCGTCATTGGCTGGCGGCGCCTGGCGGGTCTGCTGGGTGGTGGCGGGCGCCGAGGACTGATCCATCTGCCCGACGAGTTGTCCGAGGATCTGCAACGGGTCCTGGCCGGTGACCCAGCCGATGCCGACGATCAGGATGATGGCGGTCAGGCTCAGGCCCTTGCCGCCGCCAAAGCGCAGACCGCCGCCGCCACCGCCGCCACTGTCATCGCGAGCATCCACCACGTTGTCGCTGCGCCGTCCTTTCTTCCAAAGCATGGGTGAATCCTCGTTTTAATGTGCTGATCAGTGTTGCTGGTGAGCAGGGCCGACGCCAGTCCGATCGTCAGCCTTTTGCATGCACGCTACCATTGCCCGCAGCCGCATCGATTCTGTTGCGACACAGCCGGGGCCTCCTTTGAACATCGATACCCGCATCAAATTCCGTCACCTCGTATGTTTTCTTGAAATGTCTCGCCAGGGCAGCCTGGCGCGGGCGGCGGATGTGCTCGCGGTGAGCCAGCCGGCGATGTCGAAAACCCTCAAGGAACTGGAGGAACTGCTCGACACCCGGCTGTTCGCCCGAAGCAAGGCGGGGCTCAGCCTGACGGAGGCCGGCATGGCTTTTCTGCGTTACGCCGGGCCCTCGGTGCAGGCCCTGCGCGAGGGGGTCAACACTTTGCGCGGCGGTGAATATGCCGCCGGGGTGGTGCGCCTGGGTGTGCTCTCGACCGCCGAAAGCCTGCTGCTGCCGGAAGTGGTGCGGCGCCTGCACGAACGGCATTCGGCGCTGGTGGTGAGCGTGGTCACCGGCCCCAGCGCCTACCTGCTGTCGCAGTTGCGGGTCGGCGATGTCGACCTGGTGGTCGGGCGCATGACGGACAGCCCGCAGATCCAGGGCCTGAGCTTCGAGCATCTGTACAGCGAGTCCATGACCCTGGTGGCGCGCCCCGATCATCCGTTGCTGCACGGGCCGCTGGATCGGCATGCGCTGGAGCAGTACCCGCTGGTGTTGCCGCTGGCCGGCACCACCATCCGCAAGTTCGCCGACAGCCTGTTCGTGCAGTGCGGCATCAGCCAGTCGCGCCAGCGCCTGGAAACCCTCTCGGTGGCCTTGAGCCGGCGCTATGCGCTGTCCAGCGATGCGCTGTGGATCGCCCCGCTGGACGCGGTGCGCCTGGACCTGGCCAACGGCGAGCTGCGCGAGATCGACCTCGGGCAGCGCGAGCCGGGTGGCTCGGTGGGCATCTCCAGCAATGCCAGCCTGCCGCTGTCGCTGGCGGCGCAATGGTGCGTCGAGGTGCTGCGGGAAGTCGGGCAGGCCTATCGCGAGGGGCGTTATCCATAACCTTTTGGTTATGTTCTTGAAGGGCCTTTTCAATAGTCGTCGGGTTGCCGTTGTTTGAAACTGCGCGGGCTGCGCTCCATAAATCAAACAACAGGAGACCGACATGTCTGATGCAGACAGCAGTCGTTTCGTTATCCGTGACCGTAATTGGCATCCCAAGGCCCTGACTCCCGACTACAAGACCTCCGTGGCCCGTTCGCCGCGCCAGGCGCTGGTGAGCATCCCGCAATCGCTGAGCGAAACCAGCGGCCCCGATTTCTCCCATCTGAAGACCGGACGTTTCGATAACGACCTGCTGCTCAACTTCAATAACGGCGGCTTGCCGGTGGGCGAGCGAATCATCGTCGCCGGCCGGGTTTGCGATCAGTACGGCCAGCCGATTCCCCACACCCTGGTGGAGATGTGGCAAGCCAACGCCGGTGGCCGCTACCGGCACAAGAACGACCGCTACCTGGCGCCCCTGGACCCGAACTTCGGCGGCGTCGGCCGGGCCTTGACCGACCGTGACGGCTACTACAGTTTCCGCACCATCAAGCCCGGCCCTTACCCGTGGCGCAACGGCCCGAACGACTGGCGCCCGGCGCATATCCACTTCTCCATCAGCGGGCCGTCGATCGCCACGCGGTTGATCACCCAGCTGTATTTCGAGGGCGACCCGCTGATCCCGCTGTGCCCGATCGTCAAGTCGATCGCCAACCCGGAAGCGGTGCAGAGCCTGATCGCGCGCCTGGACATGAGCAGCGCCAACCCGATGGACTGCCTGGCCTATCGCTTCGACATCGTGTTGCGCGGCCAGCGCAAGACCCACTTCGAGAATTGCTGAGGAGCCTGCCATGCCTATCCAATTGCTGCCTGAAACCCCCTCGCAAACGGCCGGACCTTACGTGCACATCGGCCTGGCGCTGGCCGCTGCGGGCAACCCGACCCGCAGCGACGAGATCTGGAACCGGATGGCCGGGCCCGACGCCCAGGGGGAAAAGATCCTGCTGATCGGCCATGTGTATGACGGTAACGGCCATCTGGTGCGCGACTCGTTCCTCGAGTTCTGGCAAGCCAACCACGAGGGTGTCTACGACCCGCTGTTCGATTCGGAGAAAGCCTTCAACAGCTTCGGGCGCACGGCCACCACCTTCGATGCCGGCGAGTGGACGCTGCACACGGTCAAGCCGGGCGTGGTGAAGAATGCCGCCGGGGTGCCGATGGCGCCGCACATCAACGTGGCGCTGTTCGCCCGAGGGATCAACATCCACCTGCACACCCGCCTGTATTTCGCCGACGAGCCGGAAGCCAACGCCGCCTGCCCGGTACTGAACCTGATCGAGCAGCCGCAACGGCGCGACACCCTGCTGGCGCACCCCTGCGAAGTGGACGGGCAGCGGGCGTATCGCTTCGATATCCGCATCCAGGGGGAAGGGGAGACGGTGTTTTTCGATTTCTGATCGGCCATCCTCGACTGCTCTCCCGGGGTGGTCTGGTCTGCCGCATCGGCCGGTTTGCGTCTCCTGCGGAGCCGATCGCAGCCTGCGATAAGGCCCGCAGGGTCTTCCAGCGATCTCAAGTTTGCGTCTGCTGCGGAGCCGATCGCAGCCTCGCGGGGCTCGGCAGCGGCTACAGGGATTCCGTGCTTCCTGTAGCCGCTGGCGCAGCCTGCGATAAGGCCCGCAGGGCCTTCCTGCGATCTCAGGAACCACGCCCTTTTCAAGCTTGATTGCAGCCTTATTCGTAAGCGCTGGCCCCGGCGATATGCCGACCGGCGATGTAGCCGAAGGTCAGCGCCGGGCCGAGATTGATACCGCCGGCGGGGTAGTGGCCGCCCATGATGCTGGCCATGTCGCTGCCGGCAGCGTACAGACCGGCGATGGCCTGGCCCTGGGCGTCGAGCACCTGGGCGTGGGGGTTGACCTTGAGCCCGGCGAAGGTGCCGAAGCATCCCGGTTGGACCTTCACCGCGTAGAACGGTCCCTGTTCGATGGGCGCCACGCACGGGTTGGGTTGCTGGCGCGGGTCGCCCTGCTTGCGGTTGTAGGGCGTCGAACCCCGGCCGAACTGCGGGTCCTGGCCTTGTCGGGCATGCCGGTTGTATTCCGCCAGGGTGGCGCGCATGCCGTCCGCATCGATGCCGCAGGCCTGGGCCAGCTCCTCGATGCTCTTGCCGCGTTTCAGGTAGCCGCTGCGGATAAAGGGCGCCAGCGGCACCGGGAAGGGGCGGGAGATGCCCAGGCCATAGCGGCGCTGGAAGCCGTGGCTGCAGATCAGCCACGACGCCACTTCTTCACCCTCGGGCGCCGCCGCGACCATCGCCCGCACATAGTCGTAGTAACCGTCGGCTTCGTTGACGAAGCGCTGGCCGTTGCGCAGGACGCCGATGATCCCCGGTTTGCCGCGCTCGATGATGTGCGGGAAGTGCCCGCGGCTGCCGTCCTTGTAGGGCACCGCGGAGACCGGGGCCCAGGCCACGGGGGATGCCATGTCGGTATCGACCCGGGCACCGACGCTTTCCCCCAGGCGCAAGCCGTCGCCCGAGACTGCCAATGGCGGCAGGGCCAGATGCTCGTGGCCGGTGGGCGTGCGCGGGAACAGCGCCTTGCGCCGTTCGATGTCGTTGGGGAAACCGCCGGCCGCCAGCACCACCGCCTTGCGGGCGCGGATACGAATGGCCCCCCGGGTGGCGCTGCTGACAATCGCCCCGGTTACCGCGTCGCCGTCGCGCAGCAGCTCGGTGACCGGTGCCGATTCCCAGAGCAGCACGCCCAGGTCCTGCGCCGATTTGGCCAGGCGCGCCACCAGCGCCACGCCATTGACCAGTTGCAGGGCGCGGCGGTGAGTGACGAGGTCGCGCAGGTGGCGGCCGAAGCGCTTGCTCACGTGCCAGGCGGCCGGCAGCGAACGGCTCAGGTTGAGGAAGGCCGCAAGGTCGGCGCCGGCCATGATCGGCATGCCCATGAACGAGGTTTCGCGCAGGGTCTTGCGCAGGCGCTTGAGCAGCGTGCCGACCTCGCGCCCATCGTAGGGCGCGGCGATCACCGAGCGTCCGCCGGTGCCGGCGCCCGGGGTGTCGCCGTGGATATCGGCGATGGCGTTGCCGTCGGCGAATTGCAGCGCGGTATGGCGCTCGAAGAACGACACCATGCGCGGGCCGGCTTCGAGGAAGGCGTCGATCATTGCTGGCTGGTAGCGTTCGCCCAGTTCGTGTTTCAGGTAGGTGCGTGGCAGTTCCACGTCCTCGACTATGCCGGCCCGTCGCGCCAGCGGGTTGCACGGCACCCAGGCCCAGCCGCCGGACCAGGCGGTGGCGCCGCCGAACACCGGGTCTTTCTCCACCACTATGACTTTCAGGCCATGCCAGGCCGCGGTCACGGCCGCCGAGAGGCCGGCGGCGCCGGAGCCGACGACCAGCACGTCGCAATCGATATCGGGGTGGTGCAGGGAGGCGGTGGCAGGCATGGAAGAAGCAACTCCGCTAAACGAACAGTTATTATTTTTGGAACTTGATTCCAAAAAATATACGGAGTCGAATAGTTGGCAGCAAGGCGGGGGCAGGATCATCTGCGCCGTGCCGAGGTTTTTATGGGCGGTTATCGAACGATGCCGCGGTGTGTTTCCCATTGCGCCGGTTGTCACTAGAATCGGCCAAATTTCGTCTGGACCCGACCATGGCCGGCAGTCAAATCGAGCGCGTCTTCAGCGTTCTGGAAAGTCTTACCAGCGACCCCCGCGGCCTGCCGATGCAGACCCTGGCCGAGCAGCTGGACATCCCCAAAAGCGCCACCCACCGGCTGTTGGCGGAGCTGATCCGCCTGGGCTACGTGCGCCAGAACCCGGACAGCCTGCGTTATCACCTGTCGACCAAGCTGGTGGCGATGGGCTTTCGCTACCTGTCCAGCAGCGGCGCGGATATCGTCCAGCCGGTGCTCGACCGTCTGGCCCAGGAAACCGGCGAACTGGTGCGCCTCGGGGTGATCGAGGACGAGCGCCAGACCTGGATCGCCAAGTCCCAGGGCGCCCGTTCCGGGTTGCGCTACGACCCCGACATGGGGCGTGAGGCGCCGCTGTTCTACACCGCTTCCGGGCACGCCTGGCTGGCCTGCCTGAGCGATGCCGAGGCCTTGTCGCTGGTGGAGCGCCAGGCCGCCGAGATTCCCGCGGACCTGGGCCCGAACGCGCCGCGCTCGAACATCGAACTGCTCGAACGCCTGCGCCTGGCCCGGGAACAGGGTTATGCCTGGGTCGAGGAAAGTTCGGCGGTGGGCACCTCGGCGGTGGCCGCGGTGGTGCGTCATCCGGTCGATGGCCGGGTGGTCGGGGTGCTGAGCATCGCCGGCCCGAGCGCGCGCATGCCACTGGCGCGCCTGCATGAACTGGCGCCGCTGCTGTTGAAGTTTGCCGATGAGCTTTCGGCTGCCAGCCAGGCTTCCGAGCTTTTCAGCTGAATCTGCAGAATTTCCTGTAGCCGCTGCCGAAGGCTGCGATCGGCCGCGCAGCGGCCGTGAAACTACCTGCCGAGTCTAGCCAGGCACACTGCGATGGCAGGCTTTGCGTCTCCTGCGGAGCCGTTCGCAGCCTCGCGCTGCTCGGCAGCGGCTACAGGGGCTGGGTGTTTCCTGTAGCCGCTGGCGTAGGCTGCGATACGCAGGGCCTTCATGATCTCAAGTCTTAAAGCTGTTCGCTGATCGGACACTATTTTGTTTTGCTCTTGTGTGAAAGTGGAACCGAGTTCTAAATATTTGGAATCTCGCGTTCCGATAACAATCACAAGAGGATCCCGTCTTGGACTCGCCTTTGCGCATTGCCCTGGTCGGCGCCGGCAACATGGGCCAGCAGCATTACCAGCACCTCAAGACCCTGACCGAAGCCACACTCTGCGCCGTGGCCGATCCCGGCCCGCAAGCCGCCGGCATCGCCGCGCAGTGGCAGGTGGCGCATTACCCCGACTATCGACAGATGCTCGACCAGGCCCGCCCCGACGCGGTGATAGTCGCCAACCCGAACAACCTGCACGTCGGCACCGCCCTGGATTGCCTGGCGGCCGGGGTGCCGATGCTGCTGGAGAAACCGGTCGGCGTGCACCTGGATGAAGCGCGTGAACTGGTGGCCGCCGTGAAAAATAGCGGCGTGCCGGTGCTGGTGGGCCATCACCGGCGCCACAACCCGCTGATCGTCCGCGCCCATGCGCTGGTGCAAGGCGGGGCATTGGGCCGGCTGACCACGGTCACCGCGCTCTGGCAATTGCAGAAGCCCGACAGCTATTTCGAGATTCCCTGGCGCCGTGAGCCCGGGGCCGGGATGCTGCTGACCAACCTGATTCACGACCTCGATCTGCTGCGCCACCTGTGCGGTGAGGTGCATCAGGTGCAGGCCGTCACCAGCAATGCGGTGCGTGGTTTCGCCAACGAGGATTGCGCTGCCGTCCTGCTGCAATTCGCCAACGGCGCCCTGGGCAGCCTGACCGGTTCCGACGCAGTGGCGGCGCCCTGGAGCTGGGAGCTGGATTCCGGCGAGAACCCGGTGTATCCGCGCCAGGCCGACCAGCCGTGCTACCTGCTGGCCGGCACCGCTGGCGCCCTGAGCATTCCGCAACTCAAGCGCTGGCATTACGCCGAGGCCGGTGCCGGCTGGCATCAGCCGTTGCTGGCGGTCGAGGAACCTTTCACCGCCGCCGAAGCCCTGCGCCTGCAATTGCAGCATTTCGTCAAAGTGGCGCGGCGCGAGGTCGAGCCGCTGGTCAGCGTGGCCGATGCGGCGCGGACCCTGGCGCTGATCGAGGCGATCCGCGAAGCGGCGGCGACCGGTCGCGCCTGCGCCCCGGCGCTGATCGAGGGATGAACATGAGCGAACGCATTCTTTCCCTGGCCAGCCTCACGGTGCTGGAAATTTCACCGCCGCAGATGGTCGAGGTGGCGGCCCGCGCCGGTTACAGCCACGTCGGTTTGCGCCTGGTGCCGGCGACGCCGCAGGAGCATCACTTTGCCCTGGTGGCCGATGCCGAGCTGCGCCGGCAGACCCTCAGCCGCCTGCGCGACACCGGCATTTGCGTGCTGGATGTGGAGATCCTGCGGCTCAAACCGCAAACCCGGGTCGCGGATTTCGAAGTGGTACTGGCGGTCGGCGCCGAGTTCGGCGCCAGTGAGTTGCTGGTGGCCGGCAACGACCCCGACGAGGCGCGCATGACCGAGCGCTTCGCCGAACTTTGCGACCTGGCGTCGATCTACGGCTTGCACCCGCACCTGGAGTTCATGCCCTGGACCGATGCGCGCGATCTGCAACAGGCGGTGCGGGTGGTGGAGAACGCCGGTCGCGACAACGCCGCGGTGCTGGTGGACGCATTCCACTTCGATCGCTCGGCCTCGCGCCTGGAGGACCTGGCAAAGGTCGCACCGTCACGGCTGCGTTATGCCCAGCTGTGCGACGTGGCCGGCCCGCGCCCGGACGATATGCAGGAGATCCTGCGTCAGGCCCGCAACGAGCGGCGTTTCCCCGGGGATGGCGATTGCGACCTGGCGGGGCTCTTGCATTGCCTGCCGGCCAACCTGCCGTTGAGCCTGGAGATTCCCACGGTGAAATTGCTCGAGCAGGGCGTCGGCGCCCTGGAGCGGGCACAGATGGCGTTGGACAAGACCCGGGCGTTGTTGGCCCGGATTTAGTTGATCGCCCTGATGGCCCTATCGCGGGCAAGAACTGGGCGTCCCCCCTGCTCCTACAGACGGTGTTGACCGTAGGAGCGAGGCTTGCCCGCGAAGCTGTTTCTACAAACAAACCCTATCTTGAGAGAGCCCGCGGATGACCCTCAGCACACCCCTTTCCGGTGTCAACCAGCCCTTCAAGGGCATCCTGCTGGTCGTCGTGGCGACCTTCCTGTTCGCCAGTCACGACGCCTTGTCGAAATACCTTTCGGGGTTCTATCCGATCGTGATGGTGGTCTGGGCCCGCTACCTGGTTCATACCCTGCTGATGGCCGGGATCTTCCTGCCGCAATCGGGCCTGCGGGTGTTGCGCACCAAGCGGCCGTTGCTGCAGCTGGCGCGGGCCTTGTGCCTGCTCAGCACCAGCCTGCTGTTCACCTCGGCGCTGCTGTTTATCCCGCTGGCCGAAGCCACCGCGGTCAACTTCCTGGCGCCGGTGCTGGTCACCGCATTGTCGGTGCCGCTGCTGGGCGAGCGGGTCACCAAGGGCCAGTGGCTGGCGGTGATCTGCGGTTTTATCGGCGTGCTGATCATCGTTCACCCGGGTGGCGACCTGTTCACCCCGGCGGTGCTGCTGCCTTTCTGCTCGGCGCTGTTCTTCTGCTTTTACCAACTGCTGACCCGCAAGCTCGCCGAGCACGACAGCCCGACCACCAGCAACTTCTTCGCCGGCCTGTGCAACACCCTGGTGATGAGTGCGCTGGTGCCGTTCTTCTGGCAGGTGCCGAGCGTTATCCATGGCGTGCTGATGCTGGCGCTGGGGGCCTGCGGCATGACCGCCCACCTGTTCCTGACCCAGGCATTCCGCCACGCGGCACCGGCGCTGCTGGCGCCCTTCGGCTATTGCCAGATCGTCTTCGCCGGGCTGCTGGGTTGGTTGTTGTTCAGCCATACGCCGCAGCCGATCACCCAGCTGGGCATCGCGGTGATCTGCCTCAGCGGCCTGGCGGCTGCCTGGCAACAGCGCCAGCGCTGAGCGGCATTCGTAACGGGGCGTCAGTTGCCGACGTAGGGCGGCATCGACCGAGAGAAGAGGGCGGCGGGAGAAAAAAAGCAGGCCCGGAACCGGGCCTGCGAGAGGAAAGTGTCAGTCTTCCACTTTCGGAATCTTGCGGGGGGCCATGAAGTACATCCAGGTCAGGGCAATGAAGTACATCGCCGGGATCAGGGTGAACAGCACGGTGTAGTTATTGTTGGTGACGGTCAGGATATGGCCCACCAGCTGGGTCATGAACATGCCGCCGATGGCCGCGCACATGCCGCCGAACCCGAACACCGTGCTCATCATGTGCTTGGGCGTGTAGTCCATCACCAGGCTCCAGATATTGGCGGTCCAGGCCTGGTGCGCGCCGATGGCCAGGGAGATGGCGAACACCGCCAGCCACAGATTGCTGGCGCCCGCGGCCATGATCACACCGACGATGCAGCAGGCGAACAGCAGCATGGACATCAGGCGCGCCTTGATCGGGTTGACGCCGCGGCCGATCAGGAACGACGAGAGGATGCCGCCGCCGACGCTGCCGAAGTCGGCGGTCAGGTAGATGATGATCAGCGGGATACCCATCTGGGTCACGTTGATACCCAGGTTGTACTGCTGGTTGAGGAACGGCGGCAGCCAGTACAGGTAGAACCAGAACACCGGCGCGGTGATCGAGTAGGCCAGGGCGAAGGCCCAGGTGCCGCGCATGCGCAGGATGCGCGAGAAAGGCACGCGGGTCTGTTCCGGTTCGACTTCTTTCTGGATGTACTCAAGCTCGGACTGTTTGACGCTCGGGTGATCTTCCGGGTTGAAGTACTTCAGGCCCCAGAACAGCAGCCAGATACCGCCCAGCGCGGCCATGCACAGGAACGCCGCCTGCCAGCCCCAGGCGTGCAGGATCAACGGCAGCAGCATCGGGGTGAACATAGCGCCGACGTTGGTCCCGGCGTTGAAGATGCCGGTGGCCACCGCGCGTTCGCCGGCCGGGAACCACAGGCGCGTGGTCTTCACGCAGGCCGGGTAGTTGGCGGCCTCGGTCAATCCGAGGATGAAGCGGCAGACCATGAAGCCTGCGGCCGAGGTGGCCAGGCCGTGGGCGCCGGTGGCCAGGCTCCACAGCAGCACGGCGAAGAAGAACACGCGCTTGACGCCGACCCGGTCGATCAACCGTCCTTGCAGGACGAAACCGACGGCGTAGCCGACCTGGAACCAGAAGTTGATGTTGGCGTAGTCCATCGCCGTCCAGCTCATTTCCTTGGCCAGGATCGGCTGCATCACACCCAGGGCGGCGCGGTCGATGTAGTTCAGGGTGGTGGCGAAGAACACCAGGGCGAGCATGCCCCAGCGGGTCTTGCCGACCGCCATGGCGCCGCGGATCTTGTCGCCGATGCCGCCGGAGGCGGTGCCGAGGCTCGGGGCCATGCGGGAGCTTTGAGAAGGAATCATGTATGCCATCCGTTCAATGACTGACGAGGGACAACTCGTCGGGACTCAAGGGCGCGTGATCGATCGTCGGCTGGGCGGCCGGGCCGCGGGTGAACTCGATGATCGATCGGCTGAGTGCTTTGCTCGACGCGCACCGGGCGCGACGATTGAAAGCGGTCGGGTCAGCGTGCAAGCACGGTTCAGCCCAGGGGCCGTAGTGTGTCCGTCTGAAGGCGGCTGTTGGAAGTCTGGCCAGGTGAAAGCCGGAGGACCGGGCAGAGAGGTGTGGCGTTGAGTGCAAGCATGAGGGTGTACCCGATTTTTGAAATTTTTATGGTGTGTTCTGGGTCTTTGGCGATTGAAGCCGGCAGTTCGGTGCCGGCTCAATGTGCTGTCGATGGTGCGCAGTGGACGAAAAGTCGTCAATTCGCCAACGGCCATTTTGTTCGATAATCGCACGAAAAACTAACTGGTTCGTACACTTTGAATTGCTGTCTGTAATGCCCGGCTCAATAATCCGCCCCATCCAATAACAAACGTGCACCTGTAGCCGCTGCCGCAGGCTGCGATCGTCCGCGAAGCGGGCGCGGGATCTTCAGTGCGCTGGAGGACCTGCGGCAGCGGCTACAGGCACGGCGCCCGATCTGTGGTCATTACCGGGAGTTGAAACATGCAGCGTTCCATTGCCACCGTCTCCTTGAGCGGTACCCTGCCGGAAAAGCTCGAAGCCATTGCCGCCGCCGGTTTCGACGGCGTGGAGATTTTCGAGAACGACCTGCTCTACTACGACGGCAGCCCCCGGGAAATCCGCCAGATGTGCGCGGACCTGGGCATCGCCATCACCCTGTTCCAACCCTTTCGCGACTTCGAAGGCTGCCGCCGCGACCGCCTGCAACGCAACCTGGAACGTGCCGAGCGCAAGTTCGACCTGATGCAGGAACTGGGCACCGACCTGGTGCTGGTGTGCAGCAATGCCGCCGCCGACAGTGTCGGCGACCGGCAGATCCTGGTGGACGACCTGCGCCTGCTGGCCGAGCGCGCCGGCAGCCGTGGCCTGCGGATCGGCTACGAAGCCCTGGCCTGGGGCCGGCACGTCAATACTTATCAACAGGTCTGGGACATCGTTCGCGAGGCCGACCATCCAAGCCTCGGTGTGCTGCTCGACAGCTTCCACACCCTGTCGCTCAAGGGCGACCCGGCGGCGATCGCCGAGATCCCGGGGGACAAGATCTTCTTCGTGCAGATGGCCGACGCGCCGATCCTGGCCATGGACGTGCTGGAGTGGAGCCGGCATTTTCGCTGCTTCCCGGGGCAGGGCGATTTCGACCTGCCCGGGTTCCTCGCGCCGATCATCAAGAGCGGCTACACCGGGCCTTTGTCCCTGGAGATCTTCAACGACGGCTTCCGCGCCGCGCCACCGCGGGCCAATGCCGCGGACGGCCTGCGTTCGCTGCTGTACCTCGAGGAGAAGACCCGCCAGCGCCTGGCGCAGGAAGCCACGCCGGTGGCCAATATCGATACGCTGTTCGCGCCGCCGCCGGCCAGTGAATACGGCGGCACCGAGTTTCTTGAGTTCGCTGTGGACGAAGCACTGGGCGCCAAGCTCGGCGGCTGGCTGGAACGCCTGGGGTTTGCCAAGGCCGGCCAGCATCGCTCGAAGAACGTCAGCCTGATGCGCCAGGGCGATATCAACCTGATCCTCAACTCCGAACCTTATTCCTTTGCCCACAGCTTCTTCGAAGCCCACGGCCCCTCGGTGTGCGCCACGGCGATCCGGGTCAAGGACAGCGCCAAGGCGCTGGAGCGCGCGGTGGCCTACAAGGGCCAGCCGTACCGCGGTCTGGTGGGCCCCAACGAACTGGAACTGGCCGCGGTGCGCGAGCTGGATGGCAGCCTGATCTACCTGGTGGATCAGGAGCAGGGCGGGAACCTGTACGACACCGATTTCAATATGCTCCCCGGGGTCGTGGCCAAGGGCGGCCTCAAGCGCATCGACCACATGGCCATGGCGCTGCCGGCCGATAACCTCGACAGCTGGGTGCTGTTCTACAAGAGCCTGCTGGATTTCACCGCCGACGACGAAGTGGTGCTGCCCGATCCCTACGGGCTGGTGAAGAGCCGGGCGCTGCGCAGCCGTTGCAGCACCATCCGTCTGCCGCTGAACATTTCCGAGAACCGCAAGACCGCGATCTCCCATGCGCTGTCCAGTTATGGCGGCTCGGGCGTGCATCACATCGCCTTCGATTGCGACGACATCTTTGCCGAAGTCAGCCGGGCCAAGGAGGCGGGTGTGCCGCTGCTGGACATCCCGCTGAACTACTACGACGACCTGGCGGCGCGCTTCGATTTCGACGACGAGTTCCTCAGCGAGCTGGCCTACTACAACGTGCTCTATGACCGCGATGCCCAGGGCGGCGAGCTGTTCCACGTCTACACCGAACCGTTCGAGGGACGCTTCTTCTTCGAGATCATCCAGCGCAAGAATGGCTATGTCGGTTATGGCGCGGCGAACGTCGCGGTGCGCCTGGCGGCCATGGCCAAGTCGCGCAGTGGCGGGGTGCGACAGGCCAAGTTGTAGGAGTTTCGTAACGGCGGCGGCAAAGGGCCGCCGTCCTGCTTTCCTTCGCTGCGCGACGCGGCCCATAATCGCCCGCGTGTGCAGCGATGGCCGTGAGCCCCAGAATGACAATGACCACAGAACTCTCCGTAGCGCCCGAGCAGTCCGTGAACGAGCCGCGCAAGAGTCGCAAGAACAACCCGGAAAAGACCCGCGAGAACATTCTGCAAGAAGCCATTGTGGAGTTTGTGCAGCAGGGCCTGTCCGGCGCTCGGGTGGATGCCATCGCCGAGCGCATCCACACCTCCAAGCGCATGATCTATTACTACTTCGGCAGCAAGGAGCAGCTGTACGTCGAGGTGCTGGAGAAGCTCTACGGCGATATCCGCAGCACCGAGAGCCGCCTGCACCTGGCGGAGCTGGCGCCGCGCGATGCGATTCGCCGGCTGGTGGAGTTCACCTTCGATCACCACGACCGCAACGTCGATTTCGTGCGCATCGTCAGCATCGAGAACATCCACAACGCCGAGTACGTGAAGCGCTCCGAGGCGATCAAGGCGATGAACAACACCATCCTTCATGCCCTGGGCGAGATCCTGCAGCGCGGGGTCGACGAGGGCGTGTTCCGCGCCGGCCTGGACGCTCTGGATGTGCACTTGCTGATCAGTTCGTTCTGCTTCTACCGCGTCTCCAACCGCCACACCTTCGGCGAGATCTTCCAGATCGACCTGCCCGACGAGGCGATCAAGCAGCGTCACCGCGAGATGATCTGCGAGTCGGTGCTGCGTTACTTGCAGGCCTGATCGCCTAGAGGGATGAATCCCGTTGCCGGTCGATCAGATGGCACAGGGTTGCAACCGCATCCTGCATCGACTCCGCCCGGGTATTGCCAAAGCCCATCAACAAGCCAGGACGTGGCTGACCCTGGGCGCCAACGAAAAAACCTGACAGCGGCGCGACGCCGATTTTTCGGGCATGGGCGGCGGCAGCGATAGCCTGGTCGTCGAGCCCATCGGGCAGTTCGGCGAGCAGATGCAACCCGGTAGCGCTGCTGGCTACCGTCATACGCTCGCTGCCGGCGTCGTGAATGGCCGCCAGCAAGGCTGCGCGACGTTGCGCATAAACCGCCTGGCTACGCCGGATATGGCTGCCGAGGTGGCCATTGCCGATGAACTCCGCCGCCGTCGCCTGGAGTGACAAAGGTACGCGGTGGCCGCTGCCATTGCGCACGTCGCGCAACAGGTCCACCACCGCCTCGGGGGCGACCAGGAACCCCAGGCGCAGACCCGGCGCCAGCAGCTTGCTCAAGGTCCCCACATAGATCACCCGCCCCTGATTGCCGTCCAGGGCCTTGAGCGCCGGTGTTGGCGCGCCGCCGTAGCGAAACTCGCTGTCGTAATCGTCTTCGAGGATGAAGGCATTGGCGTCGTGGGCCCATTGCAGTAAGGCCAGGCGTCGCGCCAGGCTCATGCCGACCCCCAGGGGATACTGGTGCGAAGGCGATACCAGCGCCAGCCTGGCGTCTGGCGCGAGCCGGCGGCCGGCCTGCACATCCAGCCCTTCTTTATCCACGGGAACGCCCACCGCCTGCACGCCAGCCAGCAACACGCTGCGGTAGGCCGCATCGTAGCCGGGGTTCTCGACCCAGACGCGATCCCCCTGGTCGGTGAGCGCCAGTGTTGCAATCGACACCGCCGCTTGGGCGCCGGGGGTAATCACGATGTGACGGGCCTGGCAGACCACTCCGCGTGCCGCGCCCAGGTAAGCCGCCAGGGCTTCGCGTAATGGCAGGAAACCCTGTGGGTCGCCGTAGGACAGGTCGGGAAGTGGCCGGCGTCGCCAGAACCGGCCCTCCAGGCGCCCCCACAGGGCATAGGGAAAGGCGTCCAGCGCCGGCAGGCCCGGAGTCAGCGGCCAGGCGGCGGGGACCATGGACATCGAGTCGTTCCCCGTCAACGCCCGGGCCCGGGTGGAGCCGATGACGGCCTCTGTCCGGGCGGGCGGCGAGGCCGTTGGTTCGGCGATGCGGGCCATGACAAAGGTGCCCGAACCTGTCCGGGCCTCCAGGAACCCCTCGGCGATCAACTGGCCATAGGCCTCGGTCACGGTCATGCGGGACAGCCCCAGCTGGGCCGCCAGCACACGTGAGGCTGGCAGGCGGATGCCGGCCTTGACGCTGCCATCGGCGATGCCTTTGCGCAGGAACAGCAGCAATTGCTCGCGCAAGGACAAGTGGCCGTCCTTGGCCAGTTGCAGACGGTTCCAGATGGGATAGGCGGTTTTACGGGTTTTCATCGGGGGCCTGTGGGTCGTCGGACTGCGCGACAAGCTGGAAAAGTGGTCTGGGATATTGATGGAAAGTGGATATTTTATATAGACCATTGCCTGCCGATACTCCCTCGCCTTGCCAACACATCCAGAGGGGCCCACCGATGAAAACCGCCAGTATCAGAATCGCTGACCTGCTGCATCCGAGCGTTGCCGCGTTGATTTCGGTCATCGTCAATTACGGGGGCACCTTCATTCTGGTTTTCCAGGGAGCCAAGGCAGCGGGGCTGAGCCCCGAGCAGACCGCTTCGTGGATCTGGTCGATCTCGATCGGCGTCGGCCTGACCGGCGCCTGGCTGAGCTATCGCTACCGCGAGCCGATCATTACCGCCTGGTCGACCCCGGGCGCGGCCTTCCTGATTGCGGTACTGCCGAGCACGCCTTACCCGGAAATGATCGGCGCCTTCATGTTGTCGGCTGTCGGCTTCGTCGTGCTGGGGATATCGGGCTATTTCGAGCGGGTGGTGAAGCTGATCCCGCCGGGAATCGCAGCGGGTCTGCTGGCGGGCATTTTGCTGCGCTTCGGGATCGGCGCTTTCGACGGGGCCGGGGTCGATCCGCTGCTGGTGGGCGCGCTGCTGCTCAGCTATGTGCTGCTACGCCGCTTTACCGCGCGTTATGCGATTGTCGGGGTATTGCTGATCGGCATCGTGCTGTTGCTCGGGTTGGGGCAGGTCAGTTTCGCCAGCCTTGAACTCAAGCCGGCCCTTCCGGTGCTGACCTTGCCGGTGTTCTCGCTGAATGCGCTGCTGAGCGTGGCCCTGCCGTTGTTCCTGATCACCCTGACCGGCCAGTACATGCCCGGCATGCTGGTGCTGCGCAACGATGGGTTCAAGACCAGCGCCAATCCGATTCTCACGACGACGGGGCTGGGCTCCTTGTTGATGGCGCCGTTCGGTTCCCATGCATTCAATGTCGCTGCGATTACCGCCGCCATCTGTACGGGCAAGGAGGCGCATGAGGAGCCCGCCAAGCGTTATCTGGCCGGGCTCGCTTGTGGGGTGTTCTATCTGCTGGTGGGGATTTTCGGCAGCACCCTGGCGGCGCTGTTCGTGGTCCTGCCGGCGACCTTTATCACCACCCTGGCGGGCCTGGCCCTGTTGGGTGCGATCGGCGGCAGCCTCGCCACCGCGCTGGTCGAGCCGAGTGGCCGGGAAACCGCCTTGATCACCTTCCTGGCGACCGCTGCCAATATCACCTTGTTCGGTTTGGGCGGCGCGTTCTGGGGCTTGCTGGCGGGGTTGCTGGCGCACGGCGTGATGCACGGCCGGCTGCGGCCAGTCGGTCGTCAGGAACGTGCGTAGTCGCAAGGGGAGGAGTGCAACGAGGTGCCTGACCGTGCGGCAGGCATCGGTCGAGAGCGGAGCCGACCACAGCCCCGCCCTGAGCCGCTCATGCATTGTCAGCCATTCATGCTCTGGAAATGCGCGAGCATGCGCTGGGCATTTGGCGTTATGCCGCTGAACAGCTCGAACGCCTTCACCGCCTGAAACACCGCCATGTTGCCGCCGTCCAGGGTGCGGCAACCGAGGGCGCGGGCGTTGCGCAGCAGTTCGGTTTCCAGGGGAAAGTAGACGATCTCCGCGACCCACAACCCAGGGCGCAGCAACTCGACCGGCACCGGCATGCCCGGCAGCTTGGCCATGCCCATCGGCGTGGTGTTCACCAGGCCGTCGGCGGCGGCCAGGGTGGTGGGCAGGTCGACGCCGGCCTTGGCCCGGCCGGGGCCGAAATGCTGGTTGAGGTTGTCCGCCAGGCTCTGGGCGCGGGCGCTTTCCACATCGAAGATGCTCAGTTGCTGCACGCCTTCGCTGAGCAGCGCATGGGCCACCGCCGCACCGGCGCCGCCGGCGCCCATCTGCACCACACGCTCCAGGGCCACGCCCTGCAAGCCGCGGCGGAAACCTTCGGCAAAACCCAGGCAATCGGTGTTGTGGCCGACGCGCTTGCCGTCCTTGAGCACCACGGTGTTCACCGCGCCGATGCCGCGGGCTTCCGGCGACAGCTCATCGAGCAGCGGGATGATGCTCTGCTTGCAGGGAAAGGTGATGTTCAACCCGGTGAAGTTCATGCGCTCGGCGGCCAGCAGCAGGTCGGGCAGGGCGTTGCTGTCGAGTTGCAGCTGGTCCAGGTCGATCAGTCGGTACAGGTAGCGCACGCCCTGGGCGTCGCCTTCGTGTTCATGCAGTGCCGGGGTGCGCGAGGCCTGGATGCCGGCGCCGATCAGTCCGGCCAGTACTGTGTTCTGTTGGGTCATGCCTGGGCTCCTTGAAAACGCTGGCTGAAATGCGCCAGTGCCAGGCGATAGCCATGGCTGCCGAAGCCGCACATTACCGCCAGGGCGATGCCCGAGACAAAGGAGTGATGGCGAAACGGTTCGCGGGCGTGGACGTTCGACAGGTGCACTTCGATCACCGGCAGCTCACTGGCCACCAGGGCGTCGCGGATCGCCACCGAGGTGTGGGTCCAGGCCGCCGGGTTGATCAGGATCCCGGCGCAACGGCCACGGGCGCCGTGAATCCAGTCCAGCAGTTCGCCTTCGTGGTTGGTCTGGCGAAACTCCACGGTCAGGCCGAACTCCTCGGCGGCACGCCCGCACAGGGCGGAAATGTCGGCCAGGGTCTCGTGACCGTAAGTGGCGGGTTCGCGGGTGCCAAGCAGGTTCAGGTTCGGCCCGTTGAGCACCAGAACGATAGGGCGCATGAGGGGAATTCTCCGTTGTTATTGTGGGCGCGGCTTGAGCGGCCAGCGGTTGTCGCTAAATTGTACTAACTAGTTAATTTGGTCAATTGCGGCTGGATGAGGGACGGCGAGTCCTGTCATTAAGTGTTCGCTGATCGAACATATTCATGCCGCTGCCAGCAATAAAAGCCGGTACTGCAAGAAGGGCTTGCCACCTGGCCAGGGTTGCCGGAGCTTGCGGAACCGACCTCAATCCCCCCAGGCGACGGTTCATCAATAAGAAAGGCGCAGGCGTTGGCATGCTAGGGAGTGGCCACAAAAAAGCCGTCGCAGGGACGGCTTTTTTGTGGTCCGCGACAGGCTATCAACGCCGGGTCAGCAAGACCCCGGATTCCATGTGGTGGGTCCACGGGAACTGGTCGAACATCGCGCAGCGGGTGATGCGGTGGGTGTCGTGCAACTGGGCGATGTTGGCCGCCAGCGTCTCCGGGTTGCACGAGATGTACAGGATGTTGTCGAAGCGTCGGGTCAGCTCGCAGGTGTCCGGGTCCATGCCGGCGCGCGGCGGGTCGACGAACACGCTGCCGAATTCGTAGCTCTTCAGGTCCACGCCTTGCAGGCGGCGGAACGGACGCACTTCGTTCAGCGCCTCGGTCAGCTCTTCGGCGGACAGACGCACCAGGGTGACGTTCTCCACCGCGTTTTCGCCGAGGTTGCTCAGGGCCGCGTTGACCGAGGTCTTGCTGATCTCGGTGGCCAGCACCTTGCGTACCCGGGTGGCCAGGGGCAGGGTGAAGTTGCCGTTGCCGCAGTACAGCTCCAGCAGGTCGTCCGGGCGATCGCCCAGGGCGTCGTAGGCCCAGTTGAGCATCTTCTGGTTGACCGTGCCGTTAGGCTGGGTGAAGGCGCCTTCCGGTTGGCGGTAACTGAAGGTGCGCCCGCCGACTTCGAGTTTTTCCACCACGTAATCGTGGCCGATCACTTCGCGCTTGCCCTTGGAGCGGCCGATGACGCTGACGTTCAGCTCGGTCGCCAGCTTGCTCGCCGCGGCGTGCCAGTGTTCGTCCAGCGGGCGGTGATAACACAGGGTGATCATCGCGTCGCCGGCCAGGGTGGTGAGGAACTCGACCTGGAACAGCTTGTGGCTCAAGGCGCTGCTGGCTTGCCAGGCGGCCTTGAGTTGCGGCATCAGCTGATTGATGCGCTGGCTGGCGATCGGGAACTCCTCGATCAGGATCGGCGTGCGTTTGTCTTCCTGGGAAAACATCGCGTAATGACGCTCGCCGGCTTCGCGCCACAGGCGAAACTCCGCGCGCAGGCGGAAGTTCTGCAGCGGCGAGTCGAAGACCTGTGGCTCGGGGGCATCGAACGGCGCCAGCAGTTCACGCAGGCGCGCGACCTTGTCGGCGAGCTGGGTGGCGTAAGCCTGGGAATCGAAAGTCATGCGTTGAACCAACCCAACTTGATCACAAACAGTACCGACAGGATCACCAGCGGCGCGTTCAACTCACGGGCGCGGCCCGACAGCAGCTTGATCGCGGTCCAGGCAATGAAGCCGAAGGCGATGCCGTTGGCGATGGAGTAGGTGAACGGCATGGCCAGGGCGGTGACTACCACGGGCGCGGCGACGGTGATGTCGTCCCAGTCTATTTCCGCCAGGCCCGAAGTCATCAGCACCGCGACGAACAGCAGCGCAGGCGCGGTGGCGAAGGCCGGCACGCTGGCCGCCAGTGGCGAGAAGAACAGCGCCAGGAGGAACAGGATCGCCACGACGATGGCGGTCAGGCCGGTGCGGCCACCGGCGCTGACGCCGGCTGCGGATTCGATGTAGCTGGTGGTGGTCGAGGTGCCCAGCAGGGAACCGGCCATGGCCGCGGTGCTGTCGGCGATCAGGGCCCGGCCCATTTTCGGCATGTGGCCGTCCTTGCCCATCAGGCCGGCGCGCTTGGCGACGCCGATCAGGGTGCCGGAGTTGTCGAACAGGTCGACGAACAGGAAGGCGAAGATCACGCTGACCAGGCCGATGTCCAGCGCGCCCTTGATGTCCAGTTGCAGGAAGGTCGGGGCCAGCGAAGGCGGCATCGAGGTCACGCCGCCAAACGGGGTGAAGCCCAGGGCGATGGAGACGATGGTCACCGACAGGATGCCGATCAGTACCGCGCCGCGGACCTTCAGGGCTTCCAGGGCGACGATCAGGGCGAAGCCCAGGGTCGCGAGGATCGGTGCCGGTTGCTTCAGATCACCGAGGCCGACCATGGTCGCCGGGTTGCCGACCACGATGCCGGCGTTGTGCAGGGCGATCAGCGCCAGGAACAGGCCGATACCGGCGGCGATCGCCGAGCGCAGCGGCAGTGGGATGCTGTTGATGATCCATTCGCGGATCTTGAAGATCGACAGCAGGAAGAACAGCACCGCCGAAATGAACACCGCGCCCAGCGCCACTTGCCAGGTATGGCCCATGTGCAGGACCACGGTGTAGGTGAAGAAAGCGTTCAGGCCCATGCCTGGAGCCAGGGCGATCGGGTAGTTGGCGATCAGGCCCATCACGGTCGAGCCGATGGCGGCGGCCAGGCAGGTGGCGACGAACACCGCACCCTTGTCCATGCCGGTCTCGCCGAGGATGCTCGGGTTGACGAAGAGAATGTAGGCCATGGCCAGGAAGGTCGTGAGGCCCGCAAGAATCTCGGTCCGCACGTTGGTGTTGTGTGCCTTGAGTTGAAACAGCCTTTCCAGCATGTCTGCTCCCCGTGGCGCGCTGGGCGCCGTGAATGTATCGACCCAGACAGCAAAGCACAGACCATAAAAAAGCGTCCGGGGATTTTGTGCGGGTCGGAAAAAGCCGCGCATCATACCAGCAGCGTAAGGCTATGGCTGCGATCGTCGGCGATGTTTTGCCCGGGTGGCGACTGGGGCATACTGCGCCGACGTTTTGGGGGGACTTATGCACAGCACGATAAAAGCGATGACCTTGGCGGTAGTGGCCAGCAGCCTGTGGTTGGGGACGGCGCCGGCCATGGCGCGTTCCGCACCGCCCTTGAGCCAGGTGGAAATCCTCAAGGTCGAGTCGCCGTCCTGCGGCCTGGAGGATGTGTCGGACGGGCGCGACAAGACCGCCTGCGATCACCAGGGGCCGAACATCAAGGTGTATGTGCTGGAAATCGGCTACGGCCGCCAGCCCCGGGTGGCGCTGGACGGCTTCGAGGTCAACGGCACCCGCGCGGCGGTCTGCGAAGAAGGATCGAGCCTGGTGCCGTGCGGCAATTCCGGGATCACCGTCGGCTACATCTATACCTTCGACCTGGCCGGCAAGCAGGAAGGCACCTTCACCTTCAGCAACACCTCGCTGAATGCGCCGGGCAACAGCATGAGCGCGCAAATCTACATCAAGTAACGGCAGCGTCCGAACGCGGAGGGCTTTAAAGCTGACTAAGCTTTAAAGACCCTACCGCGGACACAGCCCATGACCTTTAGAGCCCTGATTCCCCTCGCCGAGGGTGTCGACGACCTGCAAAGCGTGACCCTGATCGATGTGCTGCGCCGCGCTCAAGTCGAAGTGCTGGTGGCCAGTATCGAAGGGCGGCGCATGCTCACCTGCGCCCGCGGCACCCGGATGACCGCCGACGGCATGCTGGTGGATGTGCTGGCCCAGAACTTCGACCTGATCGTGCTGCCCGGTGGCGCGGTTGGCGCGCAGCACCTGGCGGCCCATCAACCGCTGATGCAATTGGTCAAGGACCAGGCCGCCGCCGGGCGCTTGTTCGCCGGCATCGCCGAAGCACCGGCCCTGGCCTTGCAGAGTTACGGGGTGCTGCGCCAGCGGCGCATGACCTGCCTGCCCAGCGCCAGCCATCAGCTGTCGGGCTGCAACTTCGTCGACCAGCCGGTGGTGGTGGATGGTAACTGCATCACCGCGCAAGGCTCGGGGGCGGCCCTGAGTTTCGCCCTGACCCTGGTGGAGCAACTGTGCGGCAGGGGCCGGCGGACGGTGGTGGAGGGGGAGTTGCTGGTTTAGCGATCAGCAGACATGAGCGGCAATGGGCTCGATGCGCGGTAACAAGGCTTGTTCGGTCTGCCAGATATCGTAGTCCGCCTGTACCGCCAGCCAGACCTTGGCTTTACCTATTCCGGCGCGTTCCAGCCTTACCGCCAGTTCCGGCCGGATCGGCGCGTGACCGTTCAGCACCTTGGAGAGATGGGGGCGGGCGTAGCCAAGATGCCTGGCCAGTTCCGTCACGCTGACTCCCAACTCGGGCAATACGTCCACACGCAGTGTTTCACCGGGATGTGGCGGGTTGTGCATGGGCATGATCCTGCCTCCTGTTCAGTGGTAATCCAGATAGTCGACCAGCTCGATATCCGAACCCGTAAAACGAAAAATCACTCGCCAATTGCCCGATACGGTCAGTGACCAGTATTCGCGACGCTCGCCCTTGAGCGGATGCAACCGCCATCCCGGGAGGTCGAGGTCGTCAGGCTCTGTCGCGTGATCCATGAAAGGCAGCATGCGCGCCAGGCGCCTCGCATGATCGGCTCGGATCCCTCGAGTCGATCCCGTTTCATAGAAGGCCTTGAGGCCTTTGTGCTGAAAGGATTTGATCATGCGGCGAGTGTAAGGCGATACCTTACACTCTTCCCATCGGATATGTATTGCAGCGCGTGAATCGGACGATCAACGGCGACGTCCTGTGAGCTTCCTGCCTGTCTCGAATCAGGCCTTGGCTTCTTCTTCCGCCGGCGCATGCATACGATCGCGATGGGCCAGGGTCGGGAACAGTTTTATCCACACCCCGGTCACCAGCAGGGTGCCGACTCCGCCGAGGACCACCGCCGGCACGGTGCCGAACCAGTGGGCAGTGAGCCCGGACTCGAACTCGCCGAGCTGGTTGGAGGCGCCGATGAACAGGCCGTTCACGGCGCTGACCCGGCCACGCATTTCGTCCGGGGTTTCCAGCTGTACGAAGGAGGCGCGGATCACCATGCTGATCATGTCCGCCGCGCCCAGCACCACCAGCACCGCAAGCGAGAACCAGAACGAGGTCGACAGGCCGAAGGCGATGGTGGCAACGCCGAACACACCGACCGCGGTGAACATCACTCGCCCGACATGGCGGTCGACGGCAAAGCGCGCCAGCCACAGCGACATCAGCAAGGCCCCCACCGCCGGCGCCGAGCGCAGCAGGCCCAGGCCCCAGGCGCCGGTGAGCAGGATGTCCTTGGCGAACACCGGCAGCAGCGCGGTGGCGCCGCCCAGCAGCACGGCGAACAGGTCCAGGGAAATCGCCCCGAGGATATCCGGGCGGCTGCGAATGAAGCGCACCCCGGCGAGCAGCGAGTCCAGGGTGGCCTTGCCCTTGTTCAGCGGCGTCTGCCGCGCGGGCAGGTTGAGCATCAGGCAGCAGGCGATCACATACAGCAGCACGGTCGGGCCATAGACCCACACGCTGCCAAAGGCGTAGAGCAGCCCGCCGAGGGCCGGCGCGACGATGGTCGCCGATTGCTGGGCGGACTGCGCGGCCGCCACGGCGCGGGGGAACAGCGCGCTGGGCACGATGTTCGGCAGCAGCGCCTGGGTGGTCGGCATCTCGAAGGAGCGGGCGGCGCCGAGCAGGAAGGCGAGGATGAAGATCATCTCGCGGGTAACATGGTGGGTGGCGCTGCCGATGGCCAGGGACAGGGCGATCAGCGCCTGTAGCGACTGGCAGATGGCCGCCACCTTGCGCCGGTCATAGCGGTCGGCCACATGCCCGGTGTGCAGCATGAACAGCACCCGCGGCGCGAACTCCACCAGCCCGACCAGGCCCAGGTCGAGCACGTTGCCGGTCAGTTGGTAGAGGTTCCAGCCAATGGCCACGGTGAGCATCTGGAAGCCGCTGGCGGTGAAGATCCGTGCCAGCCAGAAGGCAATGAACGGACGGTGATGGCGAAGCAGCAGAGGGTCTTGGCTGGGCATCTGAAAGGCAGGTCTGGGCGTGGAGTAGGGCGAGGTTATCACCAAGATGTAACCAATAGTTGCGCAATTGTTAGCTCCGCATCTATCCCTTTTGTTCGGAACAACCCAATCCCTGTAGCCGCTGCCGCAGGCTGCGAAAAGGGCCGAAGGACCTTCGACGGCGCAGAAATCGCCACGACCGCTCCGGCCGATCGCAGCCGGCGACAGTTGCTACAGGGAGAGCAAAACTTCGGAGAAACCCCGTTCTTGACGTGGTGAGGCAACCTGTCACGCGACAAAAGACCACACAAACCAACGGCGAAAATAGGACTACTCTTTCAGCGTTGATTGATCCAGATCAAAACCTTTTCCAAGGTTAGGTCTGGCGGCCAGATGGCCAGACTCCCTGCGTTGCGATGGGTTTAAAAAGAACGAATTCGAATTCGCCACACTCCAGATCCGTGGGGGCAGTGGGTGCAGGCCTCCAGCCGGCAGCCGGTATTACCTGACAGAGGAAAGCTTATGTTCGGTTTGGAGGCACTAGATCTCGCCCGAATTCAGTTCGCGTTCACCATCTCGTTCCACATCCTGTTCCCCGCCATCACCATTGGTCTGGCGAGCTACCTGGCGGTGCTCGAAGGTTTGTGGCTCAAGACCCGCGACGATACCTACCGTGACCTGTACCACTTCTGGTCGAAGATCTTCGCCGTCAACTTCGGCATGGGGGTGGTCTCGGGCCTGGTCATGGCCTACCAGTTCGGCACCAACTGGAGCCGCTTCTCCGACTTTGCCGGTTCCGTTACCGGGCCGCTGCTGACCTATGAAGTGCTCACGGCCTTCTTCCTCGAAGCCGGCTTCCTCGGCGTGATGCTGTTCGGCTGGAACCGGGTCGGGCGCAAGCTGCACTTCTTCGCCACCGTGATGGTGGCCATCGGTACGCTGATCTCGACCTTCTGGATTCTCTCGTCCAACAGCTGGATGCAGACCCCGCAAGGCTACGAAATCATCGACGGCCGAGTGATTCCGGTGGACTGGCTGGCGGTGGTGTTCAACCCGTCGTTCCCGTACCGCCTGGCGCACATGGCCACGGCCGCCTTTGTCGCCACCGCGTTCTTCGTCGGTTCGTCCGCCGCCTGGCACCTGCTGCGTGGCCGCGATAACCCGGCAATCCGCCGCATGCTGTCGATGGCGATGTGGATGGCCCTGATCGTCGCGCCAATCCAGGCTGTGATCGGCGACTTCCATGGCCTCAACACCCTCAAGCACCAGCCGGCGAAAATCGCCGCGATCGAAGGTCACTGGGAAAACGTCGGTAACGAACCGACCCCGCTGATCCTGTTCGGCTGGCCGGACATGAAGGAAGAAAAGACCAAGTTCGCCGTCGAGATCCCGTACCTGGGCAGCATCATCCTCACTCACTCGCTGGACAAGCAGGTGCCGGCGCTCAAGGAATTCCCACCGGAAGACCGGCCGAATTCGACCATTGTGTTCTGGTCGTTCCGGATCATGGTCGGCCTGGGCATGCTGATGATCCTCACCGGCCTGTGGAGCCTGTGGCTGCGCAAGCGTGACCGCATCTACCAGAACCGCGCGTTCCTGTACCTGGCGTTGTGGATGGGCCCATCCGGCCTGATCGCGATCCTCGCCGGCTGGTTCACCACCGAGATCGGCCGTCAGCCGTGGGTGGTCTATGGGCTGATGCGTACTGCGGACGCTTCGTCCGGGCACAGCCTGATGCAGATGAGCATCACCCTGGCGCTGTTTGTCGTGGTGTATTTCTCGCTGTTCGGGGTCGGTATCGGCTACATGATGCGCCTGGTGCGCAAGGGGCCGAAGACCAACGAAGGCGCGGAAGTCAGCCACGGTGGTCCTGGCCAGAAACGCACACCGGCCCGTCCGCTGTCGGCCGCCGACGACGATGCCGAAGACAACGGCACCAGCCTGAACAAGGGGAATTGAGTCATGGGTATTGATCTTCCGCTGATCTGGGCCGTGATCATCATCTTCGGCATCATGATGTACGTGGTCATGGACGGGTTCGACCTGGGCATCGGGATTCTCTTCCCGTTCGTCAAGGACTCCCGCGACCGTGACGTGATGATGAACACCGTCGCCCCGGTCTGGGACGGTAACGAAACCTGGCTGGTCCTGGGCGGTGCCGCGTTGTTCGGCGCCTTCCCGCTGGCCTATTCGGTGGTGCTCTCGGCGCTGTACATGCCGCTGATCCTGATGCTCATCGGCCTGATCTTCCGCGGCGTGGCCTTCGAGTTCCGCTTCAAGGCCAAGGAAGCCAAGCGCCACATCTGGGACAAGGCGTTCATCGGCGGTTCGCTGGCAGCGACTTTCTTCCAGGGCCTGGCGCTGGGTGCCTTCATCGATGGCCTGCCGGTGGTCGACCGCCAGTACGCCGGCGGTTCGCTGGACTGGTTCACGCCGTTCACCCTGTTCTGCGGCGTCGCGCTGGTGGTGGCCTATGCCTTGCTCGGCTGCACCTGGCTGATCATGAAGACCGAAGGCAAGCTGCAGGAGCAGATGCATGACCTGGCGCGGCCGTTGGCCTTCGTGCTGCTGGCGGTGATCGGTGTCGTCAGTATCTGGACGCCACTGGCCCACCCGGAAATCGCTTCGCGCTGGTTCACCCTGCCGAACCTGTTCTGGTTCCTGCCGGTGCCGATCCTGGTGCTGGTGACCATGTACGGCCTGCTGCGCGCCGTGGCCCGCAATGCCCACTACACGCCGTTCCTGCTGACCCTGGTGCTGATCTTCCTCGGCTACAGTGGCCTGGGCATCAGCCTGTGGCCGAACATCGTGCCGCCGTCGATCTCGATCTGGGACGCCGCCGCGCCGCCGCAAAGCCAGGGCTTCATGCTGGTGGGCACGCTGTTCATCATCCCGTTCATCCTGGGTTACACCTTCTGGAGCTACTACGTGTTCCGCGGCAAGGTCACCCATGAAGACGGCTACCACTAGTCAATGCGCCGCTCCCTGTGCGGGAGCGGACGTGCTCGCGATGGCGCCCGAGCGACGCCATCGTCTCCATTCCGAGAGGAGTATTCGATGATGGCTGGCAAACCCACGTTGCAGGAAATCGAAGAAGCCGAGAAGAAACCGCTCTGGCAGCGCCTGGGCTGGCTCGCCGGGATCTGGGTCGGCAGCGTGCTGGCGCTGTTTATCGTCGCCAGCCTGATGCGCATGTTCATGAACGCCGCGGGCCTGACCACGCACTGATTTTCACCACCGCTCATCCCATCCCGTTGCCTTGCGGCACGGTTTTATAACCCTCCTCTGGAGGGTTTTTTTTGGCCTGGGGTTTTATGAGAAAGGGGGGCTGGCGATGGCCGTGCAGTCGACCGCGAATGGGTCGGCTGCCGGGGGGATTATTTGCGCGCCTTGAGGATCACGAACTTGGGCGTGGCGGCCACTTGCTCGACGCCGCGGAACAGCCGCGCCAGCTTGCTGTGATAGCCCAGGTGACGGTTGCCGACGATGTACAGCGCGCCGCCCACCACCAAGGCTTCGCGGGCCTGCTGGAACATGCGCCAGGCGAGGAAGTCGCCGACCACCTGCTGCTGGTGGAAGGGCGGGTTGCACAGCACCACGTCCAGCGACTGCGGCTCCTGTCCGGCCAGGCCGTCGCCGGCGCGCACGGTCACTTCGCGCTCGCCCAGGGTTGCGCGCCAGTTCTCCAGGGCCGATTGCACGGCCATGAAGGACTCGTCCACCAGGGTGTAGTGGGCATCGGGGTTGTGCAGGGCGCTGGCGATGGCCAGCACACCGTTGCCGCAACCCAGGTCCGCGACCCGGGCCTTGCCGAGGTTTTTCGGCAGGTGCGGGAGGAAGGCGCGGGTGCCGATATCCAGGCCTTCGCGGCAGAACACATTGGCGTGGTTGAGCAGCTCGATGGCGGGCTCGTCGAGCTTGTAGCGGGTCGGGTAGGGCGAAACCGCCGGGGTTTTCGCCTCCGGCGTGGCGATCAGCAAGCGGGCTTTTTTCACCGCC
The DNA here is from genome assembly GCF_028640875.1 of Pseudomonas sp. SBT1-2. Lineage (NCBI taxonomy): Bacteria > Pseudomonadati > Pseudomonadota > Gammaproteobacteria > Pseudomonadales > Pseudomonadaceae > Pseudomonas > Pseudomonas sp. SBT1-2. The sequence goes on from NZ_JAQZAA010000113.1 coordinate 190,698, forward strand.
AGCGAGGCCTGTACCGGGCCGATATAGCGCTCCAGCAGATCGCCGGCGGCCCGTGGCAGGTGCTTGACCATCGCCGCCGCCACCACCTGGGCGCCCGGCGCCAGTTGGCCTTGCAGGCGGATCAACTGTTCTTCCAGCAGGGCCAGGGTCTTGGGCACGCGGATCAGAACGCGGTCGAACGGCCCGGTCAACGGCTCGCTGGCCGGCACCACCGTGACGGCGTCGAATAGCTGGCCATTGCGCACCAGGTTTTTCTCCAGCGCCAGCGCGCCGAGAAACGAGTCGCCGCTGCTGCGCACCTGCACCCGTCCGACCAGGCTGGCCGCCAGCGCGCCGAAGCTGTCGTTGAGGACCAGCACCCGGGTATCCGTCGTCGGCTGCTGTTCGGCCAGGTGATTGAGCAGGTACTCGTCCGCCGCGTCGAAAGCTTGCAGGGGCTCGTTCTGTTGTTCGGGCTGGCGGATCAGGTCGAGCTGGGCGAAGGGGCTTTCGAGCAGGGGCATGGGACGGACTCTTGGTAATCGGTGAATGTCCTGCCGGCGGAAGGGGCGCGATGCGGGCTGGACCGTTCGGGCAGGTGGCGCGCAGGCCGCGTGGCAGCTGCCCGAAGAGGGGGCCAATGGTACTTTTTTTTGCGCTCGATTGCCCGCGCTCTATGCCATTACAAACCACCGGTGTTTCTGTCGCGCGCTTTGCGGGACACTAAGGGCATTCGCTTATTGGAGCCTGCCATGACTGCCAGTGCAGAAAAATACACGCGCCAGACCTTGCTCGACGTCCAGCCCCTGACTCCCAGCCTGTTTACCCTGCGCACCACGCGGGACGCGGGTTTTCGCTTTCGCGCCGGGCAATTCGCCCGCCTGGGGGTGACCAAGGCCGACGGCAGCACGGTGTGGCGGGCGTACTCCATGGTGTCTTCGCCTTTTGATGAGTTTCTCGAGTTCTTCTCCATCGTCGTGCCCGGCGGCGAGTTCACCAGTGAGCTGAGTCGGCTGGGGGAGGGCGATACCCTGATGGTGGACCGGCAGGCGTTCGGTTATCTGACCCTCGACCGTTTCGTCGATGGCCGCGACCTCTGGCTGCTGTCCACCGGCACCGGGATCGCGCCTTTTGTTTCGATCCTCCAGGACTTCGAAGTCTGGGAGAAATTCGAGCGGATCATCCTGGTCTACAGCGTGCGCGAGGCCAAGGAGCTGGCTTATCAGCAATTGCTGGCCGAGCTGAAGCAGCGCGATTATCTGGCGGAAGTTGCCCACAAGCTGCAAGTCATCACCACGGTAACCCGGGAACAGCATCCGGGCAGCCTCAATGGGCGGATCACCCATTTGATCGAAAACGGTGAGCTGGAGCGCGTCGCCGGTGTGCCGCTGAGCGCCGAGCACTCGCGAGTGATGCTCTGCGGCAACCCGCAGATGATCGACGACACCCGCGCCCTGCTCAAACAGCGCGACATGCACCTGAGCCTGACCCGGCGGCCCGGGCAGGTGGCGGTGGAAAACTACTGGTAAAAAAATGGCGCCGCCTGACTTGCAGGGGCGCCGTTTTGTTGCGGCACAAGCCTCAGGGCTTGTTGTTCTGCGCCTTGAGCAGGTCGCGGATCTCGCCCAGCAGCGTTTCTTCCTTGGTAGGAGCGGCCGGTGCCACGGCTTCTTCACGCTTCAGGCGGTTGATCACTTTCACGCCCATGAAGATGGCGAAGGCAACGATGATGAAGTCGATCAGGCTCTGGATGAACTTGCCGTAGGCCAGCACCACGGCCGGTGTCTCGCCGACGGCGTCCTTGAGCGTGATCGCCAGATCACTGAAGTCCACCCCACCGATCAGCAAGCCGATTGGCGGCATCACCACATCGCCAACAAACGACGAGACGATCTTGCCGAATGCGGCGCCGATGATAATACCGACGGCCATGTCGACCACATTACCTTTGACCGCGAAGGCCTTGAACTCACTTAGCACGCCCATAGGTTATTCCTTGTTACAGATGAGGTTGGTGAACGCAGTGTAATTCAGCAAAAGGCATCTTGCTTGCAACAACTGCTTACAGCGTTCGGAGTTATCGACCGGGTTAACGGCAAATAGTTTACAAAGTGCCATCAATCGCGCGCGAAATACTCGCGCTTGCTCTTTCATACCAGAATATTTTTTCAATCAGACTGTTGCGACCTTTCTATTTAGATTTCGACTCTTTGGTCACTAGCCTCTGACAGGCGCACCTGGATGCGTTTGATTAAAACCAGAGGAATAAAACATGACCATGATCATTGGCCTTGGGAGTTTTTCCCAACGACGCATAGTGGGCGTACTCGCCGCCAGTATGCTTTCTCTTTCCGTACAGGCCGCCACTCTGACCCGCGATAACGGGGCCGCGGTAGGCGATAACCAGAACTCGCAGACCGCAGGCGCTACCGGACCGGTATTGCTGCAGGACGTGCAGTTGATCCAGAAGCTCCAGCGCTTCGATCGCGAGCGCATTCCAGAGCGGGTGGTGCATGCCCGTGGTACCGGTGCCCATGGTTCCTTCACCGTGACCGACAGCCTGAGCGACCTGACCAAGGCCAAGGTATTCGCCGCCGGCCAGGTAACGCCGGTATTCGTGCGTTTCTCCGCGGTAGTGCACGGCAATCATTCGCCGGAAACCCTGCGTGACCCGCGCGGTTTTGCCACCAAGTTCTATACCGCCGACGGTAACTGGGACCTGGTCGGTAACAACTTCCCGACTTTCTTTATTCGTGACGCGATCAAATTCCCGGACATGGTTCATGCGTTCAAACCTGATCCGCGCACCAACCTGGATGACGATTCCCGTCGCTTCGATTTCTTCTCCCATGTTCCGGAAGCCACCCGGACCCTGACCGAGCTGTATTCCAATTCCGGTACTCCGGCCAGTTACCGGGAAATGGACGGTAATGGCGTGCACGCCTACAAGTTGGTGAATGCCAAGGGCGAAGTGCATTACGTGAAGTTTCACTGGAAGAGTTTGCAGGGCATCAACAACCTCGATCCCAAACAAGTGGTCGAGGTGCAGGGGCGTGATTACAGCCATATGACCAATGACCTGGTCACCCATATCAACAAGGGCGATTTCCCTAAATGGGACCTGTATGTCCAGGTCCTGAAGCCGGAAGATCTGGCCAAGTTCGATTTCGATCCGCTGGATGCCACCAAGATCTGGCCGGGCGTGCCTGAGCGCAAGGTCGGGCAGATGGTGCTCAACCGCAACCCAGCCAACGTGTTCCAGGAAACCGAACAAGTAGCCATGGCCCCGGCCAACCTGGTGCCGGGCATCGAGCCGTCGGAAGACCGCCTGCTGCAAGGCCGGGTGTTCTCCTATGCCGATACCCAGCTGTACCGCCTGGGCGCCAACGCCCTGCAATTGCCGATCAACGCGCCGAAAGTCGCGGTGAACAACGGCAACCAGGACGGCGCGATGAACAGCGGCAGCACCAGCACCGGCGTGAACTACCAGCCGAGCCGCCTGATGCCGCGTGAAGAGCCGCAAAGCGCGCGTTACAGCCAGCTGGCGCTGAGTGGCAGCACCCAGCAGGCGAAGATCCAGCGCGAGCAGAACTTCAAGCAGGCCGGCGATCTGTATCGCTCGCTGAGCCAGAAGGAGCGTCAGGACCTGATCGAGAACTTCGGCGGCTCCCTGGCGACCACCGATGACGAGAGCAAGCACATCATGCTGTCGTTCCTCTACAAGGCCGATCCTGAGTACGGCACCGGCGTGACCAAGGTGGCCAAGCCGGCGTCTGCACCAGGGAGTGGACGAAGGTGCCGGTATTGAGATTGCGGATCCGCACCTGGGTCTGCTCGCCAGTGGCCTTGACCAGG